>NZ_JAHBAH010000001.1:990000-1320000 GCF_020510425.1 Quatrionicoccus australiensis | reverse complement strand
ATTCCCTATTGGCCGCTTGGTGCGTACATCCTGGCTTATGTGCAGCGGGTCATCGGCTACCGTTTTGATGATATCGCGCCTTCGCGCAGCATCGCGCGGCTGTTCTGTCCGGTGCTGATTGTGCATGGCCTGGCCGATGAAACCGTTCCGTTCAGTGAGGCGCAGGAGATCTTTGCCGCGCGTGCGACGGATTTGGTCGAGCTACTGCCGGTTCCGGGCAGTCACGACGATTATGGCGATATTGATTTGCATCTGCCTGCGATGCTCCTTTTTCTCGAAGCGGCATTCATACCTGTGGTCGTGTAGACAAAAAAGAGCGGGAGACCAGCTCCCGCTCCTTTGCGTTCGATTGGCTGCGACTCAGGGCATCATGAATGAGGCCTTTTCGCGAACCTTGATGTCCGGGTTTTCCTGGGCGACGATTTCGAAGTGGATCGGATTGGCACCCTTCTGACCGGCTTCCGGCGGAACGCTGATGACGGTCATGAAGGACTGGAGTGTTGCCGCCGGGACCTCGACATCGCCGGTGCCGGTAATCTTGATGCCGTCCAGGCCATCCACCACCACCTTGTAGCGATGCGGCTGCTCTTCGGTGTTCATGATCTGCAGCGTGAAGACGTTTTCGATGCTGCCGTCGTCGGCCTCGCGGGCCAGCGTCGAGCGGTCGCGAATGATGTCGACCTTGAGCGGGATGCGGTGCGCCAGGAACCAGGTGGCGAGGCCGGTGATCAGCACCAGGATCGCGGTATAGAGCAGGATGCGCGGCCGCACGATATGGGCGAGGATTTCCTTGCGCGTCAGGTGACGGGCCAGGGCATTCTCGGTGGAGTAGCGGATCAGGCCGCGCGGCAGGTTGACCTTGTCCATGACCTGGTCGCAGACGTCGATACAGGCGGCGCAACCGATGCACTCGTATTGCAGGCCGTTGCGGATGTCGATGCCGGTCGGGCAGACCTGGACGCACAAGCCGCAATCGATGCAGTCGCCGAGACCGGCCGCCTTGGCATCAACGCCCTTCTTGCGGGCGCCACGCTGCTCGCCGCGCTCCGGATCGTAGGTGATGATCAGCGTATCCGGGTCGAACATCACACTCTGGAAGCGGGCGTACGGGCACATGTACTTGCATACCTGTTCGCGCATGAAGCCGGCCATCAGGTAGGTGAAGCCGCCGTAGAAGAAGATCCAGAAGATTTCCCAAGAGCCGAGATTGTTGGTACGCACGTTCTCGATCAGTTCGCTGACCGGCGTGAAGTAACCCACCAGCGTGAAGCCAGTCCACAGCGACAGCAGCAGCCACAGGCCGTGCTTGGTGGCGCGGATGCGCAGCTTGCGGGCGCTCATCGGTTCCTTGTCGAGCTTGATGCGCTGATTGCGCTCGCCTTCGACCCAGTTCTCGATCCACATGAACATCTGCGTGTAAACCGTTTGCGGGCAGGCGTAGCCGCAGAACAGTCGCCCGGCGATGGCGGTGACCAGGAACAGCGCGTAAGCCGAGACGATCAGCAGGGTCGCCAGGTAAATGACGTCCTGCGGCCAGAAGACGACGCCGAAGATGTAGAACTTGCGTTCGACAAGGTGCAGCAGGAGTGCCTGGCGACCGTTCCATTCCAGCCACAGGCCACCGTAGAAGATGACCTGGGTCAGGAGAACGAGCGCGACACGCCAGTTGTCGAAGTAGCCGCGCACCCCTTTGGCGAAGATTTTTTTACGTTTTTCGTAGAAGGAAACCCCGGTCGGTTTCATTTCTTCTGTCTTGTCGGCAGGTTGATTCATCTCGGCTTTCATTGATGAGAAAAATTAGGTCGGAAACCGGCACTACCAACAGCAATCAGCAACTGCGTCAAAGCATGCCTGCGGGGCGAATGAAAAAAGACGCAGCGACCTTGGTGAGACGGAATCTGCCGGTTTCCTGTGTTGCTATTAACAAGATGCATGCCTGCGGGCACTTTGCACCTTGTTGTTTCAAAATCAGTTGCTTATATACATCACTCGGCTACAAATGAGCAATGTGTGTCAAAATTGTCTGACAACGATGACAGAAATGGCGAGGGTGGCATGACGGCACATTTTCTCAGCGAATTGATTTCCTTCCTCGATGGCCTGCCCGAGCCGCGCATCATCATGGATGGAGAATACCGCATCATCGCGGCCAATACCGCCTACTTGAAGGAATTCGGGGGGGGCGAGCCGATTGCCGGGCGCTGCTGTTATGAGGTGTCGCATCACTTCAGCATGCCTTGCGATCAAGCCGGCGAGTCCTGCCCGCTCAAGCAGAGCCTTGAGGCCGGCGCGCCGCAGCGTGTGTTGCATTTGCATCACACGCCGCGGGGCGAAGAGCACGTTGATGTCGAAACCACGCCGATCCGCGACGACCAGGGACAGGTCGTCTATTTTGTCGAGACGATGCGCATTGTTCGCCAGGCGAGCAGTCGGGCTGCAGCTCAGGGCCTGGTTGGGCGTTCCCCCGCGTTTGTCGGCA
Source organism: Quatrionicoccus australiensis (assembly GCF_020510425.1). Classification (NCBI taxonomy): domain Bacteria; kingdom Pseudomonadati; phylum Pseudomonadota; class Betaproteobacteria; order Rhodocyclales; family Azonexaceae; genus Quatrionicoccus; species Quatrionicoccus australiensis. The sequence goes on along the minus strand of NZ_JAHBAH010000001.1, from coordinate 1,317,521 downwards.
TGCTGGAGAAGGTCCTGCGTGTCGCCAATTCCAATGCGTCGGTCTTGTTGCTGGGCGAGACGGGGACCGGCAAGGAGTTGGTGGCACAAGCCATTCACGAAGCGAGTGCGCGGGAGGATGGGCCCTTTGTCGCGGTCGACTGCGCCGGAATGACCGAAACGCTGTTCGAGAGCGAGTTGTTCGGCTATGAAAAAGGTGCTTTTACCGGCGCGAATCATCGCAAGCAGGGGCTGGTTGAAGCGGCCAGCGGCGGTACGCTGTTTCTTGATGAAATCGGCGAGTTGCCCCTTGCGCTGCAGGTCAAGCTGCTGCGTCTGCTGGAAACGGGAACTTACCGGCGGGTTGGCGGGTTGGACTGGTTGCCCGCGAATTTCCGCCTGATCGCGGCGACCCACCGCGATTTGCGCAGCATGGTTCAAGCCGAGACATTTCGCCGCGATCTCTATTTCCGCATCAATACCTTCCCGATTCACACGCCGGCTCTGCATGAGCGGGTCGAAGACATTCCCCTGCTGGCAGCGTCGCTGCTCGAGCGAGTCGATCGCAAGCCGCGTCGGCAGCTGACGCCTGCTGCGCTGGCCTGGCTGTCCAGTCGTCGTTTCAGTGGAAACATTCGCGAACTGCGCAATCTGATCGAGCGTGCCACACTGCTCGCCGACGGTGACAAGATTGATCTGCCGCATCTGACCGAAATGGCCGATGATGTCGCTCCGGCGCCGGTCGACTCCAGTGCCGGCTTCAAATTGAGTGCGGTGATCGAACTGGCAGAGCTGGAGATGCGCTACATTGCCTGGGCTGAAGCGCAAATGCCCGGCGATCCTGGTCTGCTGGCCAGTTTGTTGGGGGTCAGTCAGCGCACCCTGTACCGCAAGCTGAAAGACGCCAGGGCTCATTAGGTCGGGACAGCTCCGATTTCCTGTTTGCTATTTTTGAATGAATTGAAAACTTGTTAATGCAACGCAACAAAATTCTGATTTTCGGGCTGCTTTGCTCTTTTCTGGCGGCCTGTGGTGAGCCTGCCGACACGCATCCGGGGCAGCCGGTCACTCATCGCCGACAGGCTTTCGGGCAGATGCTCAATGCCTTTGAACCGATGGGGCAGCAGTTGCGCAAGGGACAATACAAGCCTGACCAGTTCCTTGTGCATGCCAAGGCGCTGGATGCAGCCAAGAATGGGCCGTGGCAATATTTCGGGCCGGACACCAACTATCCGCCAACGCATGCCACGGCAAAGGTCTGGCGTGAGCCGGCAAGTTTCGAGCGCGAACGGCAGGCCTTTCTGGTCGCCACGGAGCATTTGCTGGCGGCCGCAGAGAGTCGTGATCTGAAAAGGGTGAGTGCCGCTTACGAGGCCGTGCATGAGCAGTGCCGCAGCTGTCACAAGGTGTTCAAGGACTAACAAGGTGAGCGAGTGGTGCGTGGCAGGTGCCAGGCAATTATCGTTATTGAAAATAAAACAGGCTGGCTTGTTCAGGCCAGCCTGTTTTTGTGTGTCGCAATTTTCAGGCTGAAACCGAAAGCAGGCTGCTAGCTGTCGTGTTCTGCTGGTCCTGATCCGAACTGCCGTAGGCGTGCATCAGTTGCAGTATTTTCATCATGACCTGGGCTTCGCTGTTGCTCGCCGATGCACTTGATGTGCTGCCGGTGGCGCTGTCGCTCGTTGCCGAGGTGCTGTTCGAGTCGCTGTTGTAGCTCTGTGCTTCGGCAAAGGTCACCTTGCCATCGCCGTCGGCATCGGCTGTTTCGAAGTTGCTGACGATATTGGAGATGAAGCTGGCGCGTTCGCTGTCAGTGCTGCCGATTTCGTCGAGCTGACTGGTCAACTCATCTTTGCTAAAGCCGCTGTCGTCTTGCGGCGGCGGGGGCGGTGGCATGCCTGCCATGCCGTTGCTGCCCTGGGTGCCGCCAAAGCCGTTCATGCGCATTTCGTTGAGCTGGCTGTCCAGTTCTTCCTGCAACTTGGTGAGAGTGGTCGAAAATTCGCTTTCGGTGACCTTGCCATCGCTGTCGCTGTCGAGTGCTGCAAAGACATCGTCAACGCCTGAGCTGTCGCTGCTGCCCGAGTTGATCTGGCTAAATGCCGAGAGCAGATCGCTTTTCTCGATATATCCCTGGCTTTTGCTGTCCAGCTTGGCGAATAACTGGCTGATGGATGTGGTGCTGCTACTGATGCTGCTGACCATGATTACCTCCTGTTGTTTGTTGAAACATCCTTGCCCGCTTGCGGGTTGATCTCTTTGAGCAAGTTATCGGCCTGAAATGGCGAAAATCAGTGGTGTTTCCTGTTAATCGAGGTAAAAAGCTGTTAAGAAATCCAGGTGTTTTGTCGGTTTTTGCCTGGGTTTTTCGGGTTTTTTCCAAAATCCGGCAAAATTTTCAGGGCGGCAAAATTTGCCGCTATCGTTTTCCAGTCCTTGTCGTCAGTGCTTTCTTCGTTCAAAAACGGCGCCGCCAAGTCCGCTGGGTTGCCGGTAAAAGTCTGTAAATCCGGCACCTTGAGGGCACTTGCTTGGTTATGATGCGCAAGCATCCACATATAAAGAGTCTGCAATGAATCCGGGCACCCATATCTTGCTGGTCGACGATGATGTCGAGCTTTCAGGCATGTTGCGTGACTACCTGATCCAGGATGGTTTCGCTGCGACGGCGGTAAATGACGGTGAGAGCGGTGTGGCAGAAGCCCTCTCCGGAAAATATGCGATTGTCGTGCTTGATGTGATGATGCCTCGTGTCAATGGCGTTGAGGCTTTGCGGCGCATCCGGGCGGGCAGCACGATTCCGGTGTTGATGCTGACGGCCAAGGGGGATGACATGGATCGTATTGTCGGCCTTGAACTTGGGGCTGATGACTATGTGCCGAAGCCCTGTCTTCCTCGTGAATTGGCTGCCCGCTTGCGCGCCATCTTGCGGCGCACGCAATTTCCTGGTGAGGCTGCATCCGGTGCCCCTCTGGTGATTGGCGCCTTGAGTGTTCTTTCCGAGCAGCGTCGGGTCGAGTGGGCTGGTGCCCCCGTCGAGCTGACCAGTACCGAATTCAACCTGCTGGAGATTCTGGCCAGACATGCAGGTCGACCGGTCAGCAAGAGTGACTTGTCAGAGCAGGCGCTTGGGCGCCCTTTGGCTCGCTATGATCGAAGCATTGATGTTCACCTGTCGAGCATTCGGCACAAGCTCGGGGTCCTGCTTGACGGTCGCTCCTGTATCCAGACCGTCTATCGGCAAGGTTATCAACTGCTGCGTGAGTAACGTGGGACGCCTCTTCTGGAAGTTCTTCCTGTTTGTCTGGCTGGCTCAACTGGCTGGTATTCTCGGGGTTGGGCTGGTTTTCTGGTTGGAGCACCGCCGGACAGATCAGATGGTCGACTCTGGCAGACCCGTGTCCATGCAAGAGTCGCCTCCGCATCTTGGTGCTTTGCACAGGCCTCCTCCTGACTTCGGGCGACTTCCTCCGCCGGGCGAGCATCCCGTCCCGCCGCCGGGTGAGTTCCGCATTCCGTTTGTTCCCGCATTGGCGACTTTGCTCGCCAGTCTGGTTTGTGCGTTCGCTCTCGCTTGGTATTTCGCCAAACCCATCCGTTTTTTGCGCGAGGCCTTTGATGCTGCGGCCGAGGGTGATCTCGATATCCGTATCGGGCGGCGCATGGGGGGGCGGGATGATGAACTGGTTGATCTGGCCCGTGATTTTGACCATATGACGGAGCGTTTGCGTGCGCTTATGGAAGGGCAGAAGAACCTGCTACATGATGTTTCGCATGAAATACGTTCTCCTCTGGCCCGCCTTCAGGCTGCCATCGGCCTGGCTCGGCAGCAGCCTTCTCGGATGGGGGATTCGCTTGATCGTATCGAGCGAGAGGGGGAACGGATCAATCAACTGGTTGGCGAATTGCTGACATTGTCACGTCTTGAGGCTGGGGTGGTTGGGGCGCTTGAAAATGTTGATATGGGTGAATTGCTCGTTGGTATTGTTGAAGATGCCCGGTTTGAAGGAGTTGCACGGGGAGTCGAGATAGATTTTGTGGCGGGGGAGATGGTTGAGGTCAGAGCCAATGCCGAGTTGTTGCACCGGGCCATTGAAAACATTATTCGCAATGCCTTGCGTTTCTCGCCTGAGGGCGGGAGGGTGTTGGTCAAGGCTGGGTTGGAGGGAGATTGTTTCGGGTTTTCGATTGCGGATCAGGGGCCCGGTGTTCCGGAGGCTGATCTTGAGGCAATCTTTGCCCCGTTCTTTCGTGAAGGTGGACAGGGTTCAGGTGGCGGTTACGGATTGGGGCTGGCAATCGCGAAGAGAGTGCTGGTAGCGATCAATGGCTCAATAGTCGCAAGTAATGGAGAGGCTGGCGGCTTGGTGGTCAAGGTGGTTTTGCGAGTGTAGTAACAGTTTACAAAAACTTACATAGCTGACATTTTGCTTGTCTATAATCGGCTCACTTGAAGCAATACCCATGCTTCCAATAATTCGTGTCCTGCCGGTGAGCGCCTTGTCATGTGTGTCGGTGGGTTAATTGATGCTTTTTTCTGATTGAATGCTCATGAAACCAAACACTATTCTTGCCCTGCTTCTCTCCACAGTGTTTCCGGTGCTTGCGCAGGCAGCTCCTGAAGGCGCCCCTGCTACCTTGAAGGAGGTTGCTCAGCAGGCTGTGCTGAGTAGTCCGGAAGTGACTTCGAAATGGCACAACTACAAAGCGGCGGAAGAGGAAGTTGGGGTTGCGCGTGGGGGCTTCATGCCGCGAATCGACGCGACAGCCGGGGGGGGGCGTGAAAGCTTGAAGACGCCTACTGAGACTCAGAAGGACTACACGCGTAGTGGCTTTGGCTTGAGCCTGAATCAGATGCTGTTTGATGGCTTCGCAACCCACAACGAAGTCAAGCGACTCGACAAGGCTCGCCTGGTTCGTTACTACGAGTTGCTTGATGCATCCGAAAATATCGCGCTTGAAGCGGCTCGTGCTTATCTCGATGTCTTGCGTTATCGATTCCTGGTCAATCTGGCCGAAGACAATTATGTTCAGCACAAAGCGACGCATGAACAGTTGATTCGTCGTACGCAATCCGGTGTGGGGCGCCGGGTCGATCTGGAGCAAGCCGGGAGCCGTCTGGCCTTGGCCGAAATCAATTTGACGACCGAAACGGCGAATCTGCACGACGTCACGGCTCGCTACCAGCGCCTGGTTAATAGCCAGCCGCCAGGTTCGGTGATTCCGCCGAGTCAGTTGAGCAATGGTTTGCCGGCTAGCCAGAAGGCGGCTCAGGATGTTCTGTACAAGAAAAATCCGGCCTTGTTGGCAGCAGTTGAAAATATCGAAGCGGCTGAGCGCGATATGGCTGTACGACGTGCTGCTTACTCGCCCAAACTCGATTTTCGTGCGCGGACCGATCACACCAAAAATTACCTCGGGGTAGATGGCGATCGTGTTCAGAATGTTGCCGAACTGGTGATTAACTGGAACTTGTTCAATGGTGGTTCGGATCGGGCGCGGGAACGGCAGTATGGTGAACGCAAGAACATTGCTCTTGATCTGCGCGAAAAGGCGTGTCGCGATACCCGTCAGACCCTGTCGATTGCCTACAACGATGTGTTGCGGCTGAAGGAGCAGGCCAATTACCTGGCGACTCAGGTCAGTCTGCTTGAAAAGACCCGTGACGCTTATCGGGATCAATTCAATGTTGGTCAGCGCACGCTGCTCGACTTGCTCGATACCGAAAACGAGTTGCTGAGCGCCCGTCGGAATGCGGTTAATGCTGATACTGATCTCAGCCTCGCTTATCTGCGTACTTATGCTGGTATGGGAACGCTGCTCGAGTACCTCGGTTTGCAGAAACTGGATGTTCGTGATCCGGAAAGCAGCGAACTGGCCTCGGTCGATGCCAGCCAATTCTGTCCGAATGATTCGATTGGCACTTTTGCATCGGACCGCGAAGCCTTGAACGCGCGTGCGATGAGCCAACTCAATAGCAAGCCGCTGGCTCAGCCGGTTGCTTTTGCTCCTGCGGCAGCAAGTGCTAACGATGACATCATTCGCCAAGTTAAGTCCTGGGCGGCTGCTTGGTCCGCCAAGAACTATTCCGATTATGCCGGTTTCTATGCCCCGACTTTTACTCCGGATGGCGGTCTGAATCGTGAGGACTGGGCTCAGTTGCGCCGGAGCCGGATATCGACACGTGACAATATCAGCGTCGATGTTCAGGAGGTCACCGTCCGCATGGATGGCAAGGACCGTGCCTTTGCTGACTTCCGTCAGGTTTACCAATCAAACCAGTATCGTGATGTCACGAAGAAGACGCTCGAAATGATACTGGTTGGTGGCAAGTGGCTGATCAATCGCGAGGGGTCTTCTCCTTGTGCGGGCAACACCGTGGGCGGCTGTAAGGTCACTGGTGGCAAGTAACTCTTAGTCATCTCCGGATGTCAAAAAGCCGCCTGAGGGCGGCTTTTTGACATCCGTGCTCGGGTTGCAAGCGATGGGGCATCGGTCAAACGAGGTGGCTGGCTATTGCGAGGCTTCCACTGCTGCGATGAAAACATAGCCTTGGGAGCGCAGGGTCTTGATGAAACTGCTGCCATCCGCTTGTTTGCCCAAGATGCGGCGAATCTGGCTGACATGAACGTCAATGATTCTGTCGTACGGAACATATTCGCGTTTCAGTACGCGGGAAAGCATTTCCCGGGAAAGCGGCTCAAAAGGGTGGTCGAGAAATGCAGAGAGCAGAGCAAAGGCGGAAACGCCTAATGGTGCGGGACGTCCCTCGGCATCGGTGAGTTCGCGCGATGCAGTATCAAGGATCCAGTCGCCAAAATGCATGCGTCGAGCTTCATTTTTTTGCGCAGGTTGACGTCCTTGTGTCCTGCGCAGCAAGCCCCGGGTTCGTGCAACCAGTTCGCGGAGATTGCAGGGCTTGGGCAAAAAGTCATCTGCACCGATTTCGATGCCGATGATGCGTTCGACTTCGTCCGATCGGGTAGAGTGAATCAATACCGGAATTTCCGACTGTTGTCGCAACTGGCGCAGGAGTTCCAGGCCATCCGAATCCGGCAGGCTGAGGTCAAGAATAATGACATCGGGATTTTCGGAGAGCTGTTGCCACATTTCTGCGCCGGTTTCGGCGAATATGCTATTGATGCCGGCAGATAAAAGCGTGGCGCTGAGAACATGGCGCGTTCCCGGATCGTCTTCGACAATGAGCGCAGTTTGGCGCATAAGTTTGACGTAAGCGAGTTTGTAAAGATGGCATTGTAATCCAATGTAAAACCTTTGAATTGTTTTACCATTCCCATGTTTTTTCGATTCTTTTTGCTGTGACAATCCGTAGATCTGCATTTCTGATTGCGCCGCTGTTTTTCGCGTTTCCCCCCTTTTATTCCGATGCTTATTCCTAAATCCATTCAAGGTTTTGATATAGATGCCGCCGTGGAGCGCATGCTGGGGCTGTCAGCATTGTGGTGGCAGGCACTCGGACTTTTTGTCCAGCACTTCTCCCAATGGGAGCGGGAATGGCTTGCTGCTCGCGGTGATGATGAGGTTGAGCGTAAAAAGGTGCATGCATTGCGCAGTGCCGCAGCGAATGTCGGTGCCGATCAGTTGTCCTGTGCAGCAGCTGTGCTCGAGGAGTTGCTATCGTTGCGCCTGGCTGGGCAACAGATCGCGGTGCCACCAAGCGTGCGCTGGTACTTGCAGGATTGTTTTCGTGAGGCCTGGCGTGCGGCGAGCGAAGCCAAGCTCCGCGAATCGATCGTGCCGCTGAATCAGCTATGAGCAGGTTCTTCCATTCGCCGTCCTTGCGCGCACGGTTGGCCAGTATCAATTTTTATGTCCTGGCTTCTGCCATTGCCTTTGTTTCCCTGGTGATTCTTTTAACGTCCGCTTGTATCACCGTGCGTACCCAGGTGATTGATGGAGAGACGCGTCTTGAATTGCTGAACGCGATTCTTGCTCCTGCGCTTGCGTCGGATGATCAGGCTGCTGCGAACCAGTTGCTGACATCTTTGCGTGCCCAACCTGACGTCCAGTCGGTTGCGATTTTTCGTCTCGATCGTACGTTGTTTGCCGCCTACGAACGGGATGCCGGATCCGGGCATCCCGGCGCGCCCTTACCGGTCGACGCTCAGCCAATGCATGAATTTCATTGGTCGGCGATTGATTTTCTGGCATATGTGCATCTCGATCGGGCTGAGCGGGGATGGATCCGCCTAGTCATTGATCTCTCGACAATCTACCAGCAAGTGTTCTGGTATCTCGGGTTGATCCTGCTGGAGATGGCTGTTGCCTTGATGATTGCCCTGCGCCTTCAATCTCGTCAGATCGATCGTTTGATGAGTCCCCTGCTTGTCCTTACCGAGCACATGGCGCAGGTGTCGAGAGGGCAGCTTGATACTCGCGCGGCAGAAACCGGGGTGGCGGAACTGGATCTGCTGGGGGAGGGGTTCAATGCCATGGTCGAACAGATTCGTGAGCGGGACCGCTGGTTGGCTTCGCATCTGGGCAGCCTGGAGCAGATGGTCGAGCAGCGTACGCGCGAGTTGCGGAGCGCCAAAGATCTTGCAGAGGCAGGGAGTCAGGCAAAAAGCGAGTTTCTGGCAACGATGAGTCACGAAATCCGCACTCCGATGAATGGTGTGCTGGGGATGACCGAGTTGCTGCTCAATACCCGCCTGGAGCCAACGCAGCGTCAGTTCGTTGAAGCCGTAGAGCGTTCAGGTCGCCATCTGCTGGGCATCATCAACGATATCCTGGATTTTTCCAAAATTGAGTCTGGCAAGCTCGAACTTGAGGAAGTCGATTTTGATCTTCTCGGGCTGCTCGAGGAGTCGCTTGAGCTGTTTTCACAGCCAGCCCAAAAAAAGGGACTCGAGTTGGTTGCCGATTTGCCCTTGGCCGAATCCTTGGTGGTGCGAGGAGATTCCCTGCGCTTGCGGCAGGTGATTGCCAATCTGTTGAGTAATGCGGTGAAATTTACCGATCACGGCGAAATAGTACTGTCATTGGTATTCGGTATTTCCGACGAAAACAGGTTCAATCTGACCTTGACCATAAGGGATACCGGGATTGGTATTCCGCCCGAAGCTCAGGAAAAAATATTCGAACATTTTTTGCAGGCGGATGGTTCGACTACCCGAAAGTACGGAGGGACCGGGCTGGGGCTCGCCATTTGTCGCAGCCTGGTCGATATGATGGGCGGGAAGTTGTCGGTATCCAGTCAGCCAGGGCAGGGCTCCTGTTTTGTAATCACCTTCAGTTTGCCATTTGGTCAGTTGGTCGAGGCACAAGAGTCCATCTCGACAGTCAGCATGTCCGGGGCGCGCATGCTGGTGGTGGATGACAACCAGACCAGTCTTGAAGTCATGCTGGGTCAGGCCAGGAAAAAAGGCTTCGATGTCGGGGCGGCTGTTTCCGGTGTGGAGGCGCTCGCCCGCTTGCGTGAATCGGCCGAAGCCGGTGAGCCTTTCTCGGTGGTGTTGCTTGACCTGCATATGCCCGGCTTGCCGGGACTGCATGTCGCCAGTGCCATTCGCAGCGACGAGCGCCTCAAGGCGACGCGGATTGTGGTCCTTTCATCTTCGGTCGAGTTGATCGCCAAAGAGGATCAGGCGCGTCTTGATATTTCTGCTTGTCTCGTCAAGCCGGTGCGTCAGGCAGAGCTTTTCGAGGCAATCGAGTTGGCGTTCCGGCGCCGGGCGGTTCGCGCCAACAAGGTTTCGGCTGTGCCACCGCGTTTACGGGGGCGTGTGCTGATTGCCGAAGATAATGAAAGCAATCTGATCGTTGCCCGGGCTCATCTCGAACGAGCAGGCATCAGGGTGAGTACCGTCAGTGATGGGCGGCAGGCACTTGAAATGCTTGCCGACGAGCGTTTCGATCTTGTTCTGATGGATTGCCAGATGCCATTGCTTGATGGCTTCGAGGCCACCCGAATACTGCGTCAGCGCGAGGAAGGAAGCGGACTGCATCTTCCGGTTGTCGCCTTGACCGCCAACGCCATGCCCGGAGATCGTATCCGTTGCATGGAGGCCGGGATGGATGACTACCTGACCAAACCATACAGCGGGGATGAGATGCTGGCTATTCTCCAGCGCTGGTTGCCAGCCGAACGGCGCCAACCGGAAGTCGAAGCGAGCGCGCCCGATGCAGAAAAGGTGGTGATTGCCAGTCCGCTGGATCCATCTGCTCTCGACAAGATTCGTGCGCTGTCTCCGGCGCGGGCCGAGGTTCTCGTGCAGCAACTGCTGAGTGCTTATCTGAAGGCGGCGACGCAGGATATGGCGCGCCTGGAATTGGCGCTCCGGTGCTCTGATGTCGAGCAATTGGCAAGCGCCGCGCATGGATTGAAGTCGAGTTCATTCAACGTCGGGGCCAATCGTTTCGCTGAAATCCTGCGGGATATCGAGGGGGGCGGTCGGGCGGGTAACCTGACGGAAGTTTCCCTGCATGTCGAGTCCCTGATGCTCGAGTGGGGGAGGGTTTGCCTGGCCGTCAAGCAGATGCTTGCCGAGAATCCTGCATGAGTCAGCCGATATGCCGGGTCCTCGTTGCCGATGACGATCCCACCGTTGCCCTGCTGATGCCGATAGCACTTGATCCGAGCGAGTTTTCTGTTGTCGTTGTTGATAATGGCCTGGATGCGCTTGCCGAGTTCAAACGCACACCTTGCGATATTGTGCTGCTTGACGTCGAAATGCCGGGAATGGATGGCTTTGCGGTTTGTGCGGCGATTCGCCAAAGCCGGGGGCGCGATTTCCCGGTGGTGCTGGTAAGCGGTCATCGCGATCCGGAGAGTATCGCCAGGGCTGAGCAACTGAATGCCAGCTACATTGCCAAGCCGGTAAATTGGCAGTTGATCTCCGCCCAGTTGAAAGCCTTGCTGGCGCAGCCTCGTCCTGCAGCCCGTTCCTGAGTTCCCGTTCTTTCTCTGCGGGCTGGCGTCAGCCGTGCGGTAAACTCCGCCTGCAGGTATCATCGGCCGGAAAATACATGGAGCCAATCTGCTTGATCGAGGGGGAGCGATGAAACTGGTTAATTTGCGCAAGTTGCTGTTCGGCGCGTGCGGGCTGTTCCTGTTGTGCGGAGCTGTATCAGCCCAGGAGTTGCGTCCTCAGGCGAAAAGCCAGACGCTGTACTTGCCGATTTACTCTCACATGCTCTATGGCAATCTTGGCAAGAGCGGCAAGGCGTCATACGTGCTGCTTTCCGCCCTGGTCAGCATCCGCAACACGGATGCCCGTCGTCCCTTGCGCGTTTTGTCGGCCCGCTATTACGACACTCAGGGGAAATTGCTGGGGGAACGGGTGCCGACTGCCGTCACCATCCCGCCTCTGGGAACGCTGGAGCTTTTTGTCGAACTGAACGATGCCTCGGGCGGTTCCGGAGCCAATTTTGTGGTCAAGTGGGATGCCGATACTGCGATCAGCCCACCTCTGGTCGAAGCTCTGCACGCCAATATGGATGGTGGCAAAGCCGTCATTTTCATGACTCAGTCCGTGCCGATTGTCGAATAGGTCGATGCCGTGACATCCGCCGTCAAAGCATCCCAAATCAGTTATATCTTTCGCCTGCTATATGTCGCTTTGACGGCATTGCTGGCGGTGCACGCGTTCGGCACCCTGGGCTACATGTACCTGACGGATGGAAAGTACTCCTGGTTCGACTGTTTTTACATGACGTTCATTACCGTCGCCACGATCGGCTTTGGTGAAATCATTGATATGTCGAGTAATCAGCCGGCCCGGGTACTGACGGTCATTCTTGGCATTCTGGGGGCGGGCAATCTGTCGATGCTGTTCTCGGTCGTGACGGTTGCGTTGCTGGAAACCGATCTCAATGGAACTCTGCAGAGAAAGCGTATGGAAAAAACCATCAAGAAGCTCAAGGGACATTACATCCTCTGCGGTTTCGGCCGGGTCGGGCGCAATATCGCGCATGAGCTGGAGGCGACCAATCGCCACTACGTCGCCATCGACGAAGACAATGTCCGCCTGCAGGAGTACAAGGAAAAAAATCCTGGCCTCCTCTATCTGCATGGCGATGCGAGCGACGACGATATTCTGATGGCGGCCGATCTCGAGGATGCCAAAGGGGTTTTCGCCGTCACCGGCGATGACTCGCGCAATCTGATGATCGTCATTACGGCCAAACAGTTGAAGCCCAATGTCCGCATCGTCGCCCGCTGCATGGAAACCCGCAACATGGAGAAAATGCGCAAGGCGGGTGCCGATGCCATCGTTTCTCCCGACTTTACCGGCGGCATGCGCATTGCCTCGGCGATGATCCGGCCGCATGTGGTTTCTTTTCTCGATGAAATGCTCAAGTCGGAAAAAAACCTGCGTGTCGAGGAGGTCCCGGTCCCCGCCGGTTTCATTCCGAAGCCGATTGCGGCTCTCAAGCTGCGTAGCGCCAACTATGTGTTGCTGGCCGTGCGCGAGCGCAATGGAGAATGGCAGTTCAATCCCGATAATGATTTCCTGATCAAGCCCGGGTTCATGTTGATTGCCATGGCCAGTCCGGTCGGTCGCATGGAAATCGAGGCCTTGCTGATTGAGCTCGCTTCCTGAGTCGAGAGCTGCCAGGGCTTGATTCCCCTGTTGCCAGGCGTAAGATTTACCTAAAACAACGCCAGCAAAACGGCTTGCTTCAGACGAGCCTATCAGGGGGAAGCGATGCTGATTGACAGTCGCGAAGTCGGGGAGGGAGCTCCGGTTCTATCGATTTCCGGGCGCCTGGATTTCACCCGGCGTCAGGAGTTTCTTGCAGCGGTCGACGGTTTTTTCAAGGGACTTTCGACGCCGCTCGAGGTGCGGCTTGATTGTGCCAATCTGACTTATCTCGACAGTTCCGGCCTGGGCTTGTTGCTGGTCGTGCGCGACCGGGCACGCAATCTCGGTTGTACGGTGGCCCTGCTTGATTGCAATGCCGGGGTGCGGGAAATTCTCGGTACGGCCCAGTTCGGGCGACTGTTCCGCGTTTCCTGAATTCCCGAGCCGCCACAGGCCGAAATGGGCCGATGCTAGAATCGGCCGGTCATCCTGTTTGTCGAGAAGCTCATGTCTGCCCAGCCCCCTGTTTCTCCCCCGTCTCTTGATGTCGGCAGCCTGCGGCGAGTCTTGCCGCTGGTTTTGCTGCTTTCTGCCGGGCCGGCTCTGGCGGCGAGTGCCGGTGCGGTAGGCGAGAACCTGTTGTGGCTGGCTATCATCATTCTTTCCGCCCGTCTTTTCGCACCGCTGGCGCAGCGTATCGGCTTTCCCGCGGTCCTAGGGGAACTCTTGCTGGGCGTGGTGCTGGGCAATCTGGGCTTGCTGGGCGTGCATTATTTCGCTGCGGTGGCGACCGATCCGATCATCCTGTTCATGGCCGAACTCGGGGTGATCATCCTGCTGCTGCAAATTGGTCTGGAGACGCGCCTTGGCGATCTGGTCAGCGTCGGCGCGAAGGCCTCGCTGGTGGGCTCGGTCGGGATTGCCGTGCCGTTTGCGCTGGGAGCCTTTGTCGCGGGCCCCTGGCTGCTGCCGGGCTTGTCATTCAACGCTTACCTGTTTCTCGGCGCAACGCTGGCTGCCACCTCGGTGGGCATTACCGGCCGTGTCTTTCGCGATCTCGGTCGTCTCAAGATGCCTGAAGCGCAGATTGTGCTCGGTGCTGCCGTGATCGACGATGTGCTCGGGCTGGTCATCCTGGCCGTGGTGAGCAGCCTGGTGCAGGTCGGCACGGTGAGTGCCGGTGAAGTGAGCTGGATCATAGCCAAGGCGGTACTCTTTCTCGGTGGCTCGATCCTTATCGGCCGGGCGGTTGCGCCTTTCCTGTTGCGCCGCGTCTCGCGGCTCGACAATGGCCATTCGATGCTGTTTTCGCTGGTCCTGGTCGTTGGCCTGTTCATGGCCTGGTTGGCGCACGCGGCCGGGTTGGCGCCAATCATCGGCGCCTTTGCCGCCGGCTTGCTGTTCGAACCGGTTTTCCTCAAGGAATTCGAGACGCCGAAACTGGTGCAGGAAATCGAGCCGCTGCTGCCGGAGAATTGCAGTGCCAGCAGTCAGGTACAGATTCGCGAAGTGCTGGCCCGCCACAGCAGCCATCAGCACGAACACATGCTCGAGCCGATCGGCTATTTCTTTGTGCCGGTATTTTTCGTGTTGACCGGCATGCAGGTCGATCTGAGGACCTTGAGCGATCCGCAGACTGTGCTCGTTGCGCTGGGGATTACCGTCGCTGCCGTCATCGGCAAACTGTGCGCCGGCTTCGTTGCCGGCCGCGCCAACAATCCCTGGGTCGTCGGCTGGGGCATGGTGCCGCGCGGCGAGGTCGGGCTGATTTTTGCAATGGTTGGCAAAAGTCTGGGGGTGATGAGCGAAGGCATGTTTTCGGTCATCGTCATCATGGTCATCCTGACCACCATGCTGACTCCGCCGGTCCTGACTGCCTTGTTGCGTCGCCAGGGGTAGGCTGCTGCCATTCGCCGGGTTAGACTGTGCCTGTAAACCAGCGCCCTGACTGGTTCGTGACTCTCTGGAGGAAAAAAATGAAACACTGCATCGCGATTTTTGTTGCTGCCGGCTTGTTGACCGGTCAGGCCATGGCTTCCGATGAGCTTGCGAAGGCCAAGAACTGCATGACTTGCCACTCCTTCGACAAGAAGATCGTCGGGCCGAGTTACAAGGATGTGGTTGCCAAGCGTGCCGGTGAGAAGGGCGTCGAGGCTGCGCTGGCCGGAAAAATCAAGAATGGCAGCAAGGGCGAATGGGGTGCCGTGCCGATGCCGCCGAATAACGTGACCGATGCGGAAGCCGCTACGCTGGCCAAGTGGGTACTTACCCACAAGTAATCGCATGACCCGGCGCCCGGCTTGGCTCGTGGCGCCGAAGCCGTTTGCCGGGAGGCTGATGCCTAGGGGACGCAGTAAGCAGCGTCCCGCAGCTTACTGCGAACGCGCCTTGGCCTCAGCCTCTTGCCAGGTCCGGCGCAATAATATGTCTGGAAATCGGGTTTGATTTGTGATGACATGAGCCCGAAGGAGGGCGAGCATGTCTCCACGGCTGACTCAACGCGCAAGCTTGATTGCATCCCGGCCTTATTGGCCATTGTTGGGGGCATTTGCATCCTTTCTTTTGTGTGCGGTTTTGTTGGTGCTGGTTGCTGCGGGCCTGGAACAGGTGCGGCGTCAGGAGCGCGAAACCCAGGTTCGCCAACTGGCATCGGCCGTTGCGCAGGATCTCGGCGAGCGCCTTGAGCGCGCCCTGTCTGCCTCGCATGCCCTCGCCGCCATGCTGCGTCAGGGCGGTGGTGTCATCGATGACTTTGACCCGCTGGGGAGGGAGCTGATTGGTCTTTTTGGCGGCATTTCGGCGCTGCAACTGGCACCGGGTGGCACGATCAGTCATGTCGTGCCGCTAGCCGGCAACGAGCGGGTTATCGGCTTCAGTCCGCTCAATGATCCTGTGCAGGGCCCCGAGGTGCAGCAGGTCATCAGCAGCCACAAGCTTGGGCTGACCGGCCCGTTCGAGTTGCGCCAGGGCGGGGTCGGTATTGTCGGGCGCAATCCGGTTTTTCTTGCCGATCAGGATGGCCGGGAGCATTTCTGGGGCTTGGTTCAGGTTTTGATCCGCGTCCCCGACTTGCTGGTTGCGACGCGTCTGAACGATATCGAAGAGGCTGGATGTCGTTACGAGTTGTGGCGTTTTCCGCCCGGAAGCATGAGCCGGCACGTCTTTTCCCGTTCATCGGAGCAGCCGCTGGTCGAGCCGGTCGATATCCGGATTTCGGTGGCCAACGGTGAATGGGTGCTCAGCGTGGCACCCGATGGTGGCTGGTATTCACCCGCTCGTTTGGTTCTGGATGGCCTGCTTGTCTTGCTGCTCGCGAGCATTGCCGCGCTTGTGACTTATTTTGTCCTGCGCCAGCCGCAGCTGTTGCGGCACGAGGTGGCAACTCGGGTGCGTGAACTGCAGGCCAGCGAGCACAAGTTTCACGAGCTGGTCGATTCGGTGGGCGTGATCCTGCTCAAGTGGGACCGGCAGGGCAATATCGTTTTCATCAACCGCTTTGGCGAAGAATTCTTCGGTTTCGCACCCGGCGAACTGGACGGCCGGCCCTTGCTGGGCAGCATCATGCCGGAGATGGAATCCGATGGGCGTGACCTGCGGCAACTCGTCACGCAGTGCCTGCTTGAGCCGGAAACCCATGCCAGCAGCTTCAACGAAAATATCTGCAAGAATGGCAAGCGGGTCTGGGTGGTCTGGCGCAACCAGGCGATTCGCGATGCGGCTGGCGCGGTAACCGGCATGTTCAGTGTCGGGCTGGACCCCGCGCTGTGGCAGTCGCGTCATTCGTCCTCCCGGTTGCGCCACGACGATCCGGCCACTTCATGAAAAACGAGTGAAATCAAGGGTTGACCGTTGTCGGCCTTGTCGCGCCAAGCTTAATTAGAGTATTCTTATATACATGAATTCAAAACTTATCCACGCTCTGGTTTTTGCTCTTCTCGGGATGTCGACCGCTGCGCAGGCAGCCGAGCCGCTGCCGGTCATTGTCGTCAAGCCGCATCTGGTGGCGCTCGGCTTTCCGGCCGAATCGCTGGTCGAAGCCGTGCAACAGGCAACCGTCGGGGCGCAGATCGCCGGTCGGGTCGTTGAAGTGAGGGCCGATGCCGGGCAGGCGGTACGCAAGGGCGACCTGCTGATGCGTATCGACGCGCGCGAAGCCGATGAAGCGGCAAGGGCGGCCGAGGCGCAGTACGTCAATGCGAAACTCAATTACGAGCGGCACAAGAGCCTGAAGGACCAGAAATTCGTCAGCCAGGCCGCCGTCGACAAGGCGCGCGCCGATTTCGACGCGGCCGCTGCCAATCGTTCGGCCGCCGGGGCCGGGCAGAGCCATGCGGCAATCGTTGCTCCACTGGATGGCATCGTCGCCCGCCGTCTGACCGAGCTTGGCGACATGGCGACGCCGGGCAAGCCCCTGTTCGTCATTTATCAGCCGGGCAGCCTGCGCGTCACCGCCAGCGTGCCGCAATATCGCCTGAAGGAAATGCAGGGCGTCAAGGCGGCACGGGTCGAGTTCCCGGAACTCGGCAAGTGGGTCGATGCCGTTTCGGTCAAACTGCTGCCGACCGCGGATGCGTCCACCCATGTCTCGCAGGTACGTGTGCAATTGCCGCCGATGCCGGAAGCGATGCCGGGCATGTTTGCCCGCGTGCATTTTGTTGTCGGCCAGGCCGAAAAGCTGACCGTGCCGGCCACGGCTATCGTGAGGCGTGGCGAGGTGGCGGCGGTTTACGTGCAGGCGGCCGATGGCCGTACCAGCCTGCGCCAGCTGCGTCTCGGTGATGCGGTCGGGCAGGGCGAGATCGAAGTGCTGGCCGGTCTGGCCAGCGGCGACAAGGTGGTGGCCGATCCGGTCAAGGCCGGTATCCAGCTCAAGTCGGCGAAGTAAGCCATGGCGCACACAGAGGAAAAGCTCGGCATCTCCGGGCGCATCGCCGCCGCCTTCCTGACTTCGCGCATGACGCCGTTGCTGGCGCTGGTCGCCTTTTTGCTCGGCCTGTTCGCAACCCTGGTCACGCCGCGCGAAGAGGAGCCGCAGATCGACGTCACCATGGCCGATGTGCTGATCGCTTTCCCCGGCGCCTCGGCCAAGGATGTCGAGAATCTGGTGGCGCGGCCGGCCGAACAGGTCCTGTCGCGCATGCACGGCGTCGAGCACGTCCAGTCGGTGTCGCGCCCCGGCGGCGCGGTGGTCACCGTGCAGTTCGACGTCGGCGTCAAATACAACGATGCGGTGCTGCGCCTCTACGATACCGTGATGTCGCACCGCGACTGGCTGGCGCCCAATCTCGGCGTCATGGAGCCGGTGATCAAGCCGCGTGGCATCGACGATGTACCCATCGTCTCGCTGACCTTCTGGACGCGGGATGAAAACCGTTCGGCCTTCGACCTGCAGCAGGTGGCACGCGCCGTCGAAATCGAGCTGAAGCGGATCAAGGGCACGCGCGACGTATCCACCATCGGCGGGCCGGAGCACGCCATCCGCGTGCTCATGGACGCCGAGCGAATGACTTCCTACGGCATCACGCCGCAGGACATCGCCGCCGCGCTCAAGGTGTCGAACGCGCTGCAATCGTCGGGCAGCCTGACTGCCGGCAATCGCGAGGTGCTGGTGCAGACCGGTACTTATCTCGAATCGGCCGCCGACGTGAAGCAACTGGTGATTGCCGTGCGCGGCAGTGCCGGCGAGCGCAAGCCGGTTTTCCTGAGCGACGTTGCCACGGTCGAGGACGGCGCCGACCAGCCCAAGGCCTATGCCTGGTTTGGTAGCAAGGACGGCGAATTCCCGGCGGTCACGATGCAGTTGTCGAAGCAGCCCGGCGTCAACGCGGCCGATGTCGCGAGCGCCGCGGTCGACCGCATCGAAAGCCTGAAAAACACGGTGATCCCGGAAGGCATTGAAGTCACCGTGACGCGCAACTACGGCGAGACGGCGACCGAGAAGGCGCAGAAGCTGATCGGTAAACTCGTTTTCGCCACCGCTTTTGTCGTGCTGCTGGTTTTCTTTGCGCTCGGCCGGCGCGAGGCGGTGATCGTCGGCGTCGCCGTGACCCTGACTCTGGCCGCGACGCTGTTCGCTTCCTGGGCCTGGGGTTTCACGCTGAATCGCGTGTCGCTGTTCGCGCTGATCTTCTCGATCGGCATCCTGGTCGACGACGCGATCGTTGTCGTCGAGAACATTCACCGCTGGCAGGGCCTGTATCCGGAAAAGAGCTTGCTGGAAATCATCCCGGGCGCTGTGGACGAAGTCGGCGGGCCGACCATCCTGGCGACCCTGACGGTGATTGCGGCGCTGCTGCCGATGGCCTTCGTGAGCGGCCTGATGGGCCCGTACATGAGCCCGATCCCGATCAATTCGTCGATGGGTATGGCCATTTCGCTGGCCGTCGCCTTCGTCGTCACGCCCTGGCTGGCCGGCAAGCTGATGAAATCGCACGCGGCCGGACACGCGCTGCCGGCGCAGTCGAAGCTCGACGCCCGGCTCGATGCGACCTTCCGCAAGCTGCTGACGCCCTTCCTTGATCCGCTCAAGGGCGCCGCGATGCGTCTCAAGCTGGGCATTGCCGTTGTCCTGCTCATCCTCGGTTCGGTGTCGCTGGCTTACTTCCAGCTCGTCGTGCTGAAAATGCTGCCCTTCGACAACAAGAGCGAGTTCCAGGTCGTGCTCGACATGCCGGTCGGCACGCCGCTCGAAGAAACGGCGCGCGTGCTGCACGAAATCGGCAGCGAACTGGCCGGCGTTGAAGATGTGGTCAATTACCAGGCCTATGCCGGCACGGCCAGCCCGATCAATTTCAACGGCCTGGTGCGTCAGTACTACCTGCGCGCCGCGCCGGAAAAGGGCGACATCCAGGTCAATCTCGCCGACAAGCATCACCGCTCGCGCCAGAGCCACGAAATCGCTGTGTCGCTGCGCGAGCGCATTGAGGCGATCGGCAAGAAGAATGGCGGCGTCGCCAAGGTCGTCGAAGTGCCGCCCGGCCCGCCGGTGATGTCGCCGATCGTCGCGGAAATCTACGGTCCCGACTACAAGGGCCAGATGAGCGTCGGCAAGCAGGTGCGGGCCGCGTTCGAGAAGACGGACGATCTCGTGGCGGTCGACGACTATATCGAGGCCGATTCCAGAAAGGCCGTGCTGCATGTGCTGCAAAGCAAGGCGGCGCTGCTCGGCGTCGCGCAGAGCGACATCATCGAGGTGGTCGGCATGGGGCTGGCCGGGCAGGATGTGACGCCGGCGCGCAATACCGAATCGAAATTCGAGATTCCGGTGCGCATCACGCTGCCGGCCGAGAAGCAGTCGAATCTCGACGCCCTGCTCAAGCTGCGCGTGCGTTCACGCGACGGCCTGCTGGTGCCGGTTTCGGAACTCGTCGAAGTGCGCGATGCGGCGCGCGAAAAAGCGATCTACCACAAGGATCTGCTGCCGGTGGTCTATGTCGTCGGCGACATGGGCGGCCAGCTCGATTCGCCGCTCTACGGCATGTTCGACGTGCGCTCGCAGATCAACGGCATGGCGCTCAAGGAAGGCGGCACGCTCGGCGAATTCTTTATCCGCCAGCCGGCCGATCCGTATGCCGGCTACAGCGTCAAGTGGGACGGCGAGTGGCAGGTGACCTATGAAACCTTCCGCGACATGGGCCTCGCCTACGCGGTCGGCCTGATCCTGATCTACCTGCTGGTCGTGGCGCACTTCGGCTCCTACCTCGTGCCGCTGATCATCATGGCGCCGATCCCGCTCACCATCATCGGCGTCATGCCTGGCCATGCGCTGTTCGGCTCGCAATTCACCGCGACCTCGATGATCGGCATGATCGCGCTGGCCGGCATCATCGTGCGCAACTCCATCCTGCTCGTCGATTTCATCAAGCTGCAGGTCGCCGCCGGCATGCCTTTCGCCGAGGCCGTCGTGCAATCGGCCGCGGTGCGGGCCAAGCCGATCGCGCTGACCGCACTGGCCGCCATGCTCGGCGCACTGTTCATCCTCGACGATCCGATCTTCAACGGTCTGGCGCTCTCGATGATCTTCGGCATTCTCGTCTCCACCCTGCTCACGCTGGTGGTGATCCCCGTTCTCTATTTCTCGGCCTTCCGCAAGGAGCAGCAACAATGACCATCGAACGCATCATCCGCATCATGGCGGGCTTTTTCATCCTTCTTTCCCTGGCACTTGGTGTCGAGGAAAGCCCGCTTTTCGTTTCGCGCTGGTTCCTCGCATTCACCGCTTTTGTCGGCTTCAATTTGTTACAGAGTGGTTTCACCGGCTTCTGTCCGCCGGAAAAACTGCTGGCAAAACTGGGTGTGAAGCGCGGCAATGGCGGTGGCTGCTGCGGTTGATAAAATGACTTATTCTGTTTTGGATCAAGCCTTAATGTTCGATCCTAAGCGCTTGTAATATATGTAATTATGTTAGTTTTTCGGCGGCAAAAATAAGCGCTGAAAACATTGTTGCAACTCGGTTAAACTGCCCGCTCTCCAAGTCTATTTTGTGGTTTCGGGTCGTTTCAATCTTGATGCAAACAGCGCGGGCTTTTCGTAAATTTCGTCTGATTCTGGTCGGCGCAATTGTTCTGGTCTGGTCCCTGGCGGGCTATAACCTGTGGTTGCAGCCAAGCCTGGCCGGCTGGCTGCTGGCTCTTGCGCTGCTGCTCAGTGCCCTGGTCTGGCGCGGCTTTTCGACGCTGGGCTGGTCCCTGCGCCAGGCTGGCGAGCAGACCGATTTGCATCGCCAGATCATTGATTACACGTCGGAAGCGATGATGCTGACCGATGGCGGTCTGCGCATCCTGGCGGTCAACGCCGCTTTCGAACGCATTACCGGTTATCCGGCGGCCGAGGCGGTCGGCCAGACGCCGCGTCTGCTCAGTTCCGGGCGGCACGACGCCGGCTTTTATCGTGCGATCTGGGACAGCATCACGAGCAGTGGTGAGTGGCAGGGAGAAGTCTGGGATCGGCGCAAAGGCGGCGAGATTACACCGCACCAGTTGCGCATCAGCGCAATCAATCCTGCCGAGCCTGGCGGTCGGACACATTATGTCGGCGTTTTTTCCGATATCAGCGCCCAGAAGGCCCAGGAAGCACGTATCGAGTATCTGGCCCATCACGACCCGCTGACCGGCCTGCCCAATCGTGCGGCCCTCGACGGTTGCCTGGCGCGGGCGCTGGTCGCGGCGCGCCGCCTGGAAGGCAGTTTTGCCGTGCTCCTGCTCGACCTGGACAACTTCAAGACGGTCAACGACTCGCTCGGTCACCATGCCGGCGACCAACTGCTGTGCGAAGTCGCGCGGCGCCTGCATGGCTTCGCCAGCGAATTCGACCATGTCCTGCGCCTGGGCGGCGACGAATTCGTCCTGGTATTTGAAGGCGTGCGCGACGCCGACGCCATGGTCAGCAAGGTGCATAGTCTGGTGCAGGCGATCAGCGAACCTTGCGAGATCGATGGTCACCAATTGCATACCAGCCCCTCGATCGGCATCAGCTTCTACCCGGCCGACGGCGACACGCCGGAGGCCCTGATGCGCAATGCCGATACCGCGATGTATTACGCCAAGGCGAGCGGCCGCAACAATTACCGTTTCTTCGCGGCGCCGATGAACGTTGCCGCCAACAAGCGCCTGCATCTCGAAAACGAGTTGTGGCAGGCCCTGGCCGACAACCAGCTGCTGCTGCATTACCAGCCGCAGGTCGATCTGCCGAGCGGGCGCATCGTCGGTGTCGAGGCGCTGGTGCGCTGGCAGCATCCGGTGCGCGGCATGATTCCGCCGGGCGACTTCATCCCGTTGGCCGAAGAGAGCGGCCTGATCCTGCCGCTCGGGCACTGGGTCCTGCTCACCGCCTGCCGGCAGGCGCGTGCCTGGCTGGACGAGGGCGTGGACATGGGCGAAATCGCGGTCAATATTTCGGCGCACCAGTTCCGCCAGCCGGAATTCGTTCAGTCGGTGCGCGCCGTGCTTGCCGAAACCGGTTTGCCGGCCGAGCGCCTGGAACTGGAAATCACCGAGAGCACCGTGATGCACAGCGCCGACTCCTCGGTGGCGACCCTGGCCGAACTGAAGGCGATGGGCGTCAAGCTGGCGATCGACGACTTCGGCACCGGCTATTCCTCGCTTTCCTACCTGCGCCGCTTCCCGATCGATCGCCTGAAGATCGACCAGGCCTTCGTTGCCGACATGGAGTCGGATACCGATGCCGCGTCGCTGGTTTCGTCGATCATCGCGCTTGGCCGTTCGCTCGGTTTGAAACTGGTCGCCGAAGGCGTCGAAAATTCGGCGCAGGCGGATTTCCTGCGCGAGATGGCGTGCGAGCGTGGGCAGGGTTTCCATTTCTGTCGCCCGGTGCTGGCTGACAATATCGTTGTTGCCGGCCAGGTGCCGAAGCCGGCCTGATTGCCGGTTAAGGGGCCAGCCCCTAGAATCTGGGCCTTCCCGCTCCGGAGTTCCGCATGAAAATCGCTTTCCTTGGCCTCGGCATCATGGGGCGCCCGATGGCCCTCAATCTGATCAAGGGTGGCCACCAGGTCACCGTCTGGGCGCGTCGCGCCGAATCGATGCAGCCGCTGCTCGACGCCGGCGCCAGTGGCGCGGCCAGCCCGGCCGAAGCGGCAGCTGGCGTCGAACTGGTCATCTCGATGGTCGCCGATGCGCCGGATGTCGCCGAAGTCATGCGCGGCGTTGCCGCCGGGGCCGCATCGGGCCTGGTCGCGGTCGACATGAGCACCATTGCGCCGGCCGCGGCGCGCCGGATTGGCGAGGAACTGGCGGCGGCCGGCGTCGATTTCGTCGATGCGCCGGTTTCCGGCGGCGAGGTCGGCGCCATTGCCGGCACGCTGTCGATCATGGCGGGCGGCTCGGAAGCCGCTTTTGCCAGGGCGCAGCCGGCATTCGCCTGCATGGGCAAGAACATCGTTCACGTCGGCGCCAGTGGTGCCGGTCAGGTCACCAAGGCGGCCAACCAGATCGTTACCGGCATGGGCGTGCTGGCGGTGGCCGAGGCTTTTGCTTTTGCCAGTAAAAACGGCGTCGACCGGTCCAAGGTGCGTGAGGCGCTGCTCGGTGGTTTTGCCTATTCGAAAATCCTCGAAAATCACGGTCAGCGCATGCTCGACCGCAATTTCAAGCCCGGCTTCAAGAGCTGGATGCACGAAAAGGATCTCAATATCGTCATGCAGACGGCGCATGAACTCGGTCTCTGCCTGCCCGGTTCGGCGGCGACGGCGCAGATGTTCAATGCCATGGTCGGTTCCGGCCACGGCGAGGAAGACTCGATTGCCGTGCTCAAGCTGCTCGAAGGCCTGTCTGGGCAGGACGCATGAAGGTCGGCTTCATCGGTCTCGGCGTCATGGGGCGGCCGATGGCGCTGCACCTGCAGCGCGCCGGCCACGAATTGCACGTCTGGGCGCGTCGACCGGCGAGCGCCGCCGGCTTGCCGGCGATCTTGCATGCGACGCCGGCCGAACTCGGCCGGGCCTGCGAGGTGGTGTTTACGGTCATCACTTCGAGCGCCGACGTCGACGCGGTCGCCCTCGGGCCGGACGGCCTGATCGAGGGCATGGCGCCGGGTAGCGTGCTGATCGATTGCTCGACCATCGCACCCGACGTCGCCCGCCGCATCGCCGATGAACTCGGTCGCACGGGCATTGCCATGCTCGATGCGCCGGTTTCCGGCGGCGCCCAGGGCGCCATCGACGCAACGCTGGCGATCATGGCCGGCGGCGATGCCGCGGTGCTTGAGCGTGTGCGGCCGCTGCTCGACTGTCTCGGCAAGCGCATCGTGCATGTCGGCCCGAACGGCGCTGGCCAGGTCGCCAAGGCCTGCAACCAGATGATCATGGTCGCTGCCATCCAGGCCGCAGCCGAGGCGATGCATCTGGCGCGTGCGGCCGGCGTCGATTGCGGCAAGGTCAGGGACGCGCTGGCTGGCGGCTCGGCCGGGTCGCGCGTGCTCGATGTGATGGGCCAGCGCATGGTCGAACGCGATTTTGCGGCCGGCATCGAGGCGCGCCTGCACCACAAGGATTTCGGTCTGGTCCTGGAAGCCGCACGCAAAAGTGGCGTTCCCGTGCCGTTGACCGCTGCCGTCGCGCAGCAACTGAACAGCCTGATGGCGCAAGGCTGGGGCGGCGACGATACCGCTTCGCTGCTGCGCGTTCTCGAAGTAAACTCCTGAGCCATGAGCCAGCTTGCCCAACTCTCCGAAGCGGAAATCGAAGAACGCTTTCATATCGTCAGCGCCTCCGCCATCCAGTTCATGCTGGCCGGTTTCGTGCGCGAGCGCGAGTCGTTCAGCGTCCAGTTCGGTGCCAATCGCGAAACCTTCCAGACCATCCTGCTCGCCGTTCAGGCCGACAAGGATCGCCTGGTCTTCGATTGCTCGGGCAGTCCGGAAACCAACCGGCGTTTCCTCGACAGCGACCACATCGTTTTCATGGCCAGGCCCGGCGGCATCCAGGTGCATTTCAGCGCCGCCGCGGCGATTGACGTCAATTTCGAAGGGGCGAAGGCATTTGCCGTCAAGCTGCCGAAAACAATCGCCCGCCTGCAGCGCCGCGAATATTTCCGGATCGAGACGCCGCGTATCCGGCCGCTCGAACTGTTTGCCCGCCTGCCCGGTGATGCGCTGTTCAAGTGCCCGCTGCACGACATTTCGGTGTCCGGCATCGGCCTGAGCGCGAGCAGCGTGCCGGATGGCCTGGCGGTCGGCGACGTGTTGCAGAACTGTCGCCTGGTCCTGCCGGAAGATCCGCACGACCTGCTCTTCTCGGTGACTGTCCGCAATATCATCGAACTCGAAGCGCGCGCCAGCGTGCCACAGTTCCGCATCGGCCTGCAGTTCAACAACCTGTCGACCGGTGACGCCAACCGCATCCAGCGCTACATCTCGCGCCTCGAACACGAGCGTCGCGAACTTGCCTGATGCCCGCTGTCGCGCGCCGGGGGGCTGGTAAAAGATGAGTGCCGCCCGGATTCTCGAGAGTAGCCAGCTTGCTGCCGCCGGGCTCAACCTGCAGGCGGTTTTCAACATTGCCGAGCTGCCGCCGGCGCTGCGCGGTCAACTCGCCGAAACGGGTGATTTTCGTCAGCTGATCCTGCTTGGTCATGGCGGTCGCGCGCTGTGGGATGCGGTGCAGCGTTCCGGCATCGTTTCGGCCGATCCGATCGACGATTTTACGCGCGCCACGGTCGACCGCTGGTTTGCCGCCGAAATGCCGGCACAGCGCTATTCGGTGCTTTATCCCGGCGCTTGTCCGGTCGGCCTGCAAGCGCTTGGCAAGCTGGCCGGCTGGCATCATGCGTCGCCTTTCATGGTCGGTATCAACGCGACCTGGGGCAGTTGGTACGCCTATCGCGCCGTCGTGCTCGCCGATACGGATTTCGTGCCGACGCCGGCCTTGACCGGTAGCTCGCCCTGCCTGTCCTGTACCGCGCAGCCCTGCATCGCAGCTTGTCCCGGCGAGGCGCTGGCCGGCGGCGAATTTGCGCTCGACAAATGCATCGCCTGGCGCCGCCAGCCGGCGTCGACTTGCGCCACCGCCTGCCTGGCCCGCATCGCCTGCCCGGTGGCCGGCGAGCACCGCTACTGCGGCGACCAGATCCGGCACAGCTACGCCATCTCGCTGCGCATGATCGAGCAGTATTACTGAGCCTGGCGGCGGAAATCCTCGGCGACGAGGGCGTGCCGCGTCAGCTTGTCGTACAGGGTTTTCTTCGGCAATTTCAGCGTTTCGGCGGCGCGTGCGACATTGCCGTCGGCCGCCAGCAGGGCCTTTTCGATGGCGGCTTTTTCGGCGGCCTCGACCTGTTCGGCGAGCGAACCCGCGGGCTGCGTCGCACCGGCCGGCTGCGCCAGACCGTCGGGCAGGCCGAGCGCCCAGCGGTCGGCGACATTCTTCAGTTCGCGCACATTGCCCGGCCAGTCATGCGCCGTCCAGCGCGCCAGGTCGGCCGGCGTCATCGCCGCGGCCGGGCGCTGGTAGCGCGTCGCGGCATCCTGCAGGAACTGCGCCATGAGCAGCGCGATATCCTCGCGGCGCTGGCGCAGCGGCGGCAGGTCGATGCTGACCACGTTCAGGCGGTAATAGAGGTCGGCGCGGAACTGGCCGGCGGTCGACGCCGTTTTCAGGTCGGTTTTGCTCGCCGCGACCAGGCGGCAATCGACCGGGATCGCCGTGTTGCTGCCCAGGCGCTCGACGCTGCGTTCCTGCAGCACGCGCAGCAGCTTGACCTGCAGGTTGAGCGGCATCGACTCGATTTCGTCGAGGAACAGCGTGCCGCCGTTGGCGTGCTCGATGCGGCCGATGCGGCGCTTGCCGGCGCCGGTGAAGGCGCCCGCCTCGTGGCCGAAGAGTTCGCTCTCGAACACCGTTTCCGGCAGCGCACCGCAGTTGATCGCGACGAAGGGGCCGCGCCGGCCGCTGGCATCGTGGATGGCGCGCGCGACGACTTCCTTGCCGCAGCCGGTTTCGCCGTTGATCAGGATGTCGACGCCGGTCGGGGCGAGCGTGCCGACCAGTTGGCGCACCTGCTGCATGGCCGGCGACTGGCCGATGATCTGGCTGCCGCTGCCCAGGCGTTCCTTGAGCTGGCGGTTTTCGCGCAGCAAGGCGCGTTTTTCCAGGGCGCTCCTGACCGCGGCGACCAGGCGCTCGGACGGGAAGGGCTTCTCGATGAAATCGTAGGCGCCCTCGCGCATCGCCTCGACCGCCATGGCGACGTCGCCGTGCCCGGTCATCAGCAGCACCGGCAGCTCGCGGTCATGCTGGCGAAGTTCGCGCAGCAGCGTGAGGCCGTCGCGGCCGGGCAGGCGGACGTCGCTGACGACCAGGGCTGGCGTTGCCGTGGCCAGCGCGGCGAGCAGCTTCTCGGCATCGGCAAAGGCGCGTACCGGGATGTCGGCGATGGAAAGCGCCTGTTCGCAGCCTTTGCGCACGGCGGCGTCGTCCTCGACCAGGAAAACCGGGAAGTCAGCCATTGAGCACGGCCTTGGCGTAGCTGCCGCGGTCGAGATCGACGGTCTCGACGCTGAGCTGGATTTCTGCCCCCGTGGGCGCGTCGACCGCTGAGCGCAGTGCGGCGAGCACGGCTTCGGCCAGTTCCTTGCGCTCGGCCTCGCTGCGCCCGGCGAGCAATGCGATGCGGACATGCGCGAAGGCACGCGGCGCCGGCCGGATGCCGACTTGGAAATGCTCGAGGGCGAAGGCCCGGCTCTTGATGTCGGGCTCGCTGAACAGGCCGGAATCGAACATCGCCGTATTCAGCGCAGCAAGGGCGAGCGCCGGCGAAAAACTGGCGAGATTGTTGCTGTATTCAAGGGTCAGATGGGGCATCGGGTTCTCCTGCGGCGGGCAGCGTCAGAACGAACACGGCGCCGCCATCCGGCGCATTGTGCGCGCCCAGCGTGCCGCCGTAACTTTCGACGATGGTCAGTGAAATGGCCAGGCCGAGACCGAGGCCTTCGCCGGCCGGCTTGGTGGTGTAGAAAGGTTCGAATAGGTGAGTACGCACTTCGTCGGCCAGGCCCGCGCCGTGGTCGCGAACATGGATGCTGACGCGTTCGCCATGGCGGTTGGCGCTGACTTCAAGCACGGGTTCGGGCTGGCCGGCCATGGCGTCGAGGCCGTTGCGCAGCAGATTGACCAGCACCTGTTCGAGGCGGCCGGCTTCGGCCAGTGCGAGAAGATCGGTGGCCGGCGGCGTGATTTCGATGCGGGCGGCGATTTCCCGCCGGCGCGGCTCGACGATGAGCAGGGCGTGCTCTATCGCGCTGGTGATGGTGACCGCCTGCGGCGTCGCCGCTTCCTTGCGGGCAAAACTCTTCAACTGGCGCACGATGCGCCCGGTGCGGTCCACCAGCTCGCTGATCAGCTGCAGGTTTTCGCCGACTTCATCGTGGCGGCCGCGGGCGAGCAGGGCGCGTGCGTTGTCGGCCAGGGTTTGCAGCGCAGCGAGCGGCTGGTTCAGTTCGTGGCTGATGCCGGCCGACATCTGGCCCAGCGTCGCGAGCTTGCCGGCCTGCACGGCGGCGTCGCGCGTTTCACGCAGGATGGCCTTGGTGCTTTCGAGGGCAGCGATCTGTTCGGTGAGGTCGGCGGTGCGCTCGGCGATGCGTTCCTCAAGTTCGCCATAGACGCGGCGCAATTCCTCGCGGCGCCGGGCGCGGTGGCGGAAGTGGGCGGCCAGGCCGAGCAGGAAGGCGGCGGCAAAAACGACGGCGCTGGCCGCGCCAAGTGCCGCGGCACGGGCCTCGCCGGGGTCGCCGAGCTGTACCACCTGCCAGCCCTGGCCGCCGACCGGGCGGCTGTGGATCAGGCGTTCGCGCGCCATTTCGCCAGGCAGGGCGAGGCGTAGCGGTTGACCGTTCGCAGCGGGCAAAATTGCCTGCGCCGCGAGCGGCGTCACCGGCTGCGTGCCGTACTGGCGCGTTTCGGCGAGGCGCGCGCTGACTGCCTCGGGCAAGGGCGCCAGTGTGCGGTAGCGCAGGCGGCGCTCCGAAGACAGGAAGACGACGCCGTCGGCATCGGCCAGCAGCAGGGTGTCGCCGGCGCCGGCCAGGGCCTGTTCCATGCTGTCGAGGGAGAGCTTGAGGACGATCACGCCAAGCACCTTGCCGGCTGCGCGCACCGGCGCGGCGAGGAAATAGCCGGGCTCGCCGGTGGTGACGCCGACACCATAGAAACGGCCGAGGCCGTCCTTCAGCGCATCGCGGAAATAGGGGCGGAAAGCGTAGTTGTGGCCGACGAAACTGCGCGGCAACTGCCAGTTGCTGGCCGCCAGCGTCTCGCCGTGGGCATCGATCAGGAAGGTGACGCTGACCGCGGCGCCCTGCTGGGCCGCTTCGAGATAGGCGTTGGCAGCGGCGATGCGTTGCGGGTTGCGCGGTTCGCGCAGTAATGCGGCGAGTGACGGGTCGAGGGCGAGCAGGCCGGGCAGCGATTCGTGGCGGGCCAGCGTCGCTTCGAGCGAGCGCGCGAAGGCATCGAGGCGCTGCGCCGACAGTTGCCGGTCATTGGCCAGATAGATGCCGAAAAACAGGCGGTAGGCCAGCCAGCCGAGCAGCAGGCAGAGGCCGACCGCCGCACCGAGCAGGAGCAGGGTGCGGCGGTTGCGGCCGGCGGTGGGGGGCGGTTCGGGATTCACCCCGACATCCTACCGATTTTGCCCGTTTTTCTCAGTCGACCGCCGCCAGCTTCATTTCGTCGTTGGCGTGGCGCTGCTGCTCTTCCATGACCAGGCGGCCGAGTTCGCGCTTGAGTTCGTTGAACTCGGCGCTCGCCGGGTCGCGCGGGCGCGGCATGTTGACGTACTGGTCGCGCTTGACCGTGCCCGGCCGGTAGGTCATGACGACGATGCGGTCGGCCAGGTAGATCGACTCCTCGATCGAGTGGGTGACGAAGAGGATGGTCTTGCCCAGCTTTTCCCAGATGCGCAGCAGCTCGTCCTGCAGGTTGCGCCGGGTCAGCGCATCAAGCGCGCCGAAGGGCTCGTCCATCAGCATGATCGGCGAGTCGAGGGCGAGCACGCGGGCAATCGCGACGCGCTGGCGCATGCCACCCGACAGGTCCTTCGGGAAACGGTCGCGGAAGTCGTTGAGATGCAGCAGGTCGAGTAGCTGGTTCACGGTCAGGTCAATCTCGGCCTTTTCCTTTTTCTGCACCTGCAGGCCGAAGGCGATGTTCTGCGCCACGGTCATCCACGGGAACAGCGCGTATTCCTGGAAGACCATGCCGCGCTCCGGGCCGGGGCCGGTGATCTTCTTGCCTTCGACGCTGATTTCGCCGGCCGAGGGCAGCGCGAAGCCGGCCACGGCGTTGAGCAGCGTCGACTTGCCGCAGCCCGAGGGGCCGAGCAGGCAGACGAATTCGCCGGCCTTGATCTCGAGATTGATGTCCTTGAGCGCGATGACATCCTTGCCCGGCGTCTTGAAAACTTTTTGTACGTTGTTGACGATGATCTGCGACATCTCAGTGCTCCAGGCCGCGGTGCCAGCGCAGCAGATGATTGTTGAGGCGGCTGACCGCCGAGTCGATGGCGAGGCCGAGGAGGCCGATGGTGATCATGCCGGCGATGATCTTGTCCGACCACATGAACTCGCGCGCTTCGAGGATGCGGAAACCGAGGCCGTCATTGACCGCGATCATCTCGGAGACGATCACGACGATGAAGGCGGTACCGATGCCGATGCGCACGCCGGCCAGGATGTAGGGCGTCGCGGCGGGCAGGATGACGCGCGTGAACATCGTCCATTGGTTGACGCCGAGGTTGCGCGCCGCCCGCAGATAGATGCCGTCCACCTGGCGCACACCGGCGATGGTGTTCATCAGCACCGGGAAGAAGGCGCCGATCGCGATCAGGAAGAAGGACGGCGGATTGCCCAGGCCGAACCAGAGGATCGCCAGCGGAATGTAGGCGATCGGCGGGATCGGCCGCAGGATCTGCATCAAGGGATTGAACAGCTCGTAGATGCGCGGGCTGGCGCCCATCAGCAGGCCGAGCGGCAGGGCCAGCGCGGCGCCGATGACGAAGCCGGCAACGACGCGGAACAGGCTGGAGTAGGCGTCATGCAGCATCTCGCCGGAGACCAGCCAGGCCAGGTAGCTCTGGCCGGCTTCCTGCGGCTGCAGCGGCAGCAGGTAGGCCCACCACTTGATCGCGACCGCGGTCGGCGAGGGCAGCAGCACCTCCGAGAAGAGGCCGAGACGCGAGCCGGCTTCCCAGAGGACGAGCAGCAGGACGGGAACGATGCACCCGTACAGGAAATTCTTGAGGTTTTTCATCGTCGACCGCTCACTTCACCTTGAGTTCGGTCTTGGCCTTCTGCAGCAGGTCGAGCTTGACCCACTCGGCCGCCTTGGGTGGCTTCTGCATGCGGCCGACGCCGTATTTCTGCATGAAGTCGGTGGTGACGTCGATGTGCTCGAGCGTCACGTCGTAGGTGTAGTCGGCGTTGTCCATCGCATCGCGGAAATCCTGCGAGGTGATCTGGCCCTTGAACATGGACTCGCGCACATACTTCTCAGCCAGGTTGGGGTCGCTGTTGAACAATGC
Source organism: Quatrionicoccus australiensis (assembly GCF_020510425.1). NCBI lineage: Bacteria > Pseudomonadati > Pseudomonadota > Betaproteobacteria > Rhodocyclales > Azonexaceae > Quatrionicoccus > Quatrionicoccus australiensis. Next base: position 1,285,961 of record NZ_JAHBAH010000001.1, on the reverse strand, counting down.
GGTGGTTTCGACGAAGCACTTCATCAGGCGCTGTGCGACGTCCTTCTTCTCGCCGTACATCTTCTCGGTCATCACCAGCAGGCGCACCGGCTCGCCCATCTTCGTGGTGTAGGGCTTCATAATCTCGACGCCGAACTTCTTGTTGATCGCCTGCGAGGATTGCGGCTCGGACTGGTTCATCGCGTCGATCTGCTTGGCGGCGAGCGCCTGGTTGAGGTCGGCGAAGGCGAGGAAGACGATCTGCACGTCCTTGCCCGGCTTGTCGGACCAGCTCAGGCCGGCTTTTTCCAGCTCCGCGTAGAGCAGCAGCTCATGCGCGCCGCCACGCGTGACGCCGACTTTCTTGCCCTTGAGGTCGGCAATGCTCTTGATGCCGGTATCGATGCCGGCGACGATGCGTGCGCCGCCCTTGGCAAAACCGGCGACGGTGTAGATCGGCACGCCGTTGGCGCGGCCGGAGATGGCGCCGTCGGAAGCGAGCGCCGCGATGTCGATTTCGCCGGCGACGATCGCCGGCATGATGTCCGGGCCCTTGGCGAACATGCGTTCCTCGACCTTGAGGTTGTACTTGCCGCAGGCCTCCTTCATGTAAGAGACGGCGCCGTAATGCGCGAACTTCAGATTGCCGAGGCGGACGACATCGGGCGTCTGCGCCTGGGCGGCGAGCGGGGTGGCAAAAGCGAAGGCCAGGGCGAGGCAGGCAAGCTTGGGCTGATTGTGGGTCATGAAGATCTCCTTTAGTGTTTTTGCGACGTCCGCCGGGCGGAGGTGAAAAACAGATTGCAGGAGACGTGCCATGCCGGGCTGGCTGGTTCAGTTGATTGATTTAATTGGTTTTTGCCTGTTTTTTGCAGTCGACCGCTGCGCTTGCTGTGCGGAAATCCGCAATGCCGGCGGTGGCCTGTGCGGAATCTCGCGCTGGCGAATGACGCGCTGCGGGGGGCGGCGGGGCGGCGTCCATGATAAAATTGATCGCTTTTTCCGGTAATAGAAGCGGAGAGCAAGATGAGCACCCTAATCGCAGGCGATCGTGTCACCCACCCCAAGCAACAGGAATGGGGTCTCGGCAAGGTGCTCAGCGCAACCCCGGACAACCTTGACGTGTTTTTTGTCGGTGCCGGCCGCAAGCGCCTGTCGCGCTCCTTCATCCAGCTTGAAAAGGCTGAAGGCGCCGCATCCAAGCACCGTCTGCTCGACAACCTGATCGAAACCACGCTGATGAATCCCGATGACTTTGTCACGGTACCGATGGCGATCGACCGTTTCATGGCGAACTACCCGGATGGTTTCGAAGATGCCGACTACATCAAGAATGCGCGCGAAGCCAATGTGCGCGGCAACAAGTTCTGCGTTCAGTTGCTCAGCCAGGAAGAACTTTCCCGCCTGATCGAGGAAGGCAGTTTCGACGCGGTCTGCGACCGTGCCCGCCATGTCGAATCGAGCACCAACCTGCTGACCAAGAGCGAGCGCAAGGTCTTTCACGACGCCCTCGAGTCGGTCCCCTGCCAGAAACTGTTTGCCGTCGCGTTGCTTGAACTCCTCTACGGCAGCGAAACCGAAGAGGCGCGCTTCAAGCATTTCCTGCGCACCCTGGGCATCCTGGGACTGAACAAATGGCCGTTTGCGACCCTGTTCAGCTTCATCCGTCATCCCAAGCAATCCCTTTTCATCAAGCCGCTGGCCATCCAGAACTCGGCCAAGGCGCTGTGCTGGCGCATCGGCTACAAGCCCGAGCCGAACTGGAAGACCTACGATGCCGTGCTGCGTTTCTACAGCTACGTCCGTACCAACCTGCTGGAAGAGGGCCTGATGCCGCGCGACATGATCGACGTGCAAGCCTTCATCTGGTCGATCAGCCAGAAATAAGTAGTACGCTACAGCCCATTATTCGAAAGGAAGAACATGAACGCGCAAGCACTCGCTGAAAAACTGAACAAGCTGGGTTATACCCCCGTCGCCCTGAGCGAGCCGTCCAAGAAGGAAGACGGCATGATCATGTTCACCAAGGGCGTGCATGTGCAGGTGCCGCTGTTCGGCGATGAGCCCAACGTCGTTCTCGAAACCAGCGATGGCGAGTTCGAGTTTTACGATGCGCAGCGAAACATCGAGGATCTGATCGCCGACTTGAAGGCCGCGCTTGAAGAAGAGCTGAGCATGTGCCGCAGCGCTGACTGAGTTCGGCGGATTTTTCGCGATAAAAAAAGAAGGCCGGCAAGTTTGCCGGCCTTCTGTGCGTGTGCGGTTGGTGTTTCAGGCCGGACTGCCGACCGGCGATAAGCGGGGGGCAATCAGGGAACGTTCGGAAACGATCAGGCGTTTTCTGATCCCCGCGCCGATCTTGCGCTCCACTTCCCACATGGCCGCGCCCTTGACGACGGCTACTTGCTCTATGGCGGTTACGACATCGCCCAGTTTGGTGCAGAGGTACTCGGCACCGCGTTCGATTGAAGACTTCACTTTCATTCGGCCAAATCTCCCGTGTGGTTTTGCGTGAACAATCTTACTCAGGTTTTCAGAAGCGTGAAACAGGCTATTTCGTATTTGCTTCGCAGAAAAGCAGAGACCTCATATTGACCGCAAACGGGCTGTTGGCGTTCCTCAGTATTGCAACGCTTTGTACCGGTGTGTTGCCGCCTGCGAAGGGCTCAGGTTTTCCGCTGGCCGGTACTCGCCGATGCCCGGCTGGCCGCGGTGAGTACCGGCAGCATCTGTGCAACACCTTGGCGGATCTCTTCCGGGGTGAAGGCGGAGAAGCCCAGGATCAGGCCCGGCGGCGCCGTCTGTGTTCTGCGGTAGAAGGACAGGGGGCGGCTTTCGATGCCCTGTTCGCCTAGGGCGGCAGCTACGGCACGGTCGTCGGCCTGAGCGGGCAGGATGGCCGTCGCGTCGAGGCCGGTGGTCAGCGGCAGCAGCGTCAGCAGATCGGCGAGTTGAGTCTTGCATTCGTGAGCAAGGGCGGCTGCCCGCTCGCTGTAGAGCAGCCGCATGTGGCGCAGGTGACGGGCGAAATGCCCCTCGCTGATGAAGCGGGCGAGCACAGCCTGCGCGAACACCGGCGCATGCCGGCAGGTCAGTGCGACGGCCGCCGCGAACGGCTCGGTCAGCCATTCCGGCAGTACGACGTAGGCCAGGCGCAGGGAGGGAAAGAGCAGCTTGCTGAAGGTGCCCATGTAGATCACGCGGCCGTTGCGATCGAGACTTTTCAGACTGGAGAGCGGCGTGCCGGCAAAGCGGAATTCGCTGTCGTAATCGTCCTCGATGATGCAGGCGTCGCAGCGCTCCGCCCAGTCGAGCAAGGCCAGTCGGCGCTCGACCGGCAGGGTGGCACCGAGCGGTGACTGGTGCGCGGTGGTGACGTAGGCAAGACGGATGTCGGGCGCTGTCGGCAGGGGCGGCTCGGTACACAGCCCGGCGTGGTCTACCGGGATGTCGATGACGCGGGCACCGGTCAGCTCGAAAATGCGGGCGGCGCCGGGATAGCCGGGATCCTCGACGAGGGCCGCATCGCCGGCGTCGAGCAGCAGACGGGCGCAGAGGTCGAGCCCCTGCTGCGCGCTGCCGACGATCATGATTTGCCCGGTCTGGCAGGTGATGCCCTGGGCATACGCCAGGTGTTCGGCAATAGCCTGGCGCAGTGGCAGATAGCCGGCAGCGTCGCCGTAAGCCATGCTTGCCGGCTGCATCAGCTTACTGCAGCGCTGCCCCAGCCGGTTCCAGATGGCCAGCGGAAAGACCTGCAGATCGGGCTGGTTGGGCCGGAACGGCCGGGCTTGCGGGCTTGCCTTGTGTAAGGGAAATGGATTGTCGGCAAACAATTTGCCGGTGCGAGACAGGCGCCCGGACGGGGGCGTCAGTGCGCTCGCTGAAAGTGAATTGGATGGTGCCAGCGGGATCCGCAATGAACCGGTAACGGTGGTGCCACTGCCGGTGGCGCCGGCCAGGTAGCCTTCGGCGGTCAACTGCTCGTAGACAGCCAAAACGGTGCCGCGCGAAATGCCCTGCTGGCGTGCCAGATCGCGCGTCGACGGCAGGCGGCGGCCGGGGGCGATGCGTCCAGCCAGGATCGCTGCCCGCAATTCGCCATACAGCCAGCGTTGCAGGGTGCAGTCCGGGGGACAGGGAGCCAGGCTGAGTTCGAGTTCCTGAGCGCGTCGCATGCTTTAAGTGGACTATCGTAAGTCGAAGTAAATGGATATTTTCATCGTACCACCTGCGCCTTAGGATGCGCCATCGTGCCTGCGGGCATGACTTCCCTTCAACTCGATACTGGATACAACCCCATGGAACAACGCTTCGATGTCAGCAAGTTAATCCCGGACGGCTACCAGGCCATGCTTGGCGTGCATACCTATGTTCAGGGCTGCGGCCTCGATCTCGGCCTGCTCGAACTGGTCCGCCTGCGCATTTCGCAGATCAACGGTTGCGCCTTCTGCGTGGCGATGCATATCCCGCTCGCCCGCAAACATGGTCTGAGCGAAGACCAGATCAACCTGGTCGCAACCTGGAAGGAGTCTCCCGTTTTCAGCCCGCGCGAGCGCGCCGCGCTGGCCTGGGCCGAAGCCGTCACCGTGCTGACCAGCCAGGAAGTGCCGGATGCGGTCTACGGGCCGCTGACGGCCCAATTCAGTGTCGAGGAAATCGCCAAGCTGACGCTGTGCATCGGCGAGATCAATACCTGGAACCGGCTGATGATCGCTTCGCGCACGCCACCTGTCCTCGGCTGATTAAAACGCCCCAGTCAATGGAATTAAAGGGGGCAGAGACATTTCCCGTTTTTGCCCAATCTTTTTTCCATTGCTGCTTTCTCAAAATCCTGTTGCCCTGTTATCCGTGCATTCTTTTCTCCTCCACGCCATTCCCACAACAGCCCCTCATTATTGATGTGTTGCGGGTCATTGATAGCGTCGTTTCCAGTTCCGTCAGAAAGAACGAAAAAGACTCGCACATGAGGGCCGTTCGAATCGTACAGTTTGGGGACGGTAAAGCCATTCAACTGCTGATCGGCGATCGTGAAGGTCGCCAGGTCTGTAGCGGTAGCGGGGCGGGTCGTCACGCCGTCATTCAATGTGGAGCCGGTCATAATAGGAGCCTTGTTCAGAAAGTCTTTGAGTAGGCAAGCGTGTGGTTGAAGCGGTCTTCGCGGGTACGGGCATTGGCGTCCAATGAGCGCAAGTAGATATGCACTTGCATATAGAGGCTCAACGTCCGGTTATTCACCTCGATCACAATGGTTGGCCCTGATGTCTGCATAGGCAGGCTCGGGTCGATGCGCGCCGGATCTTCCTGATGCAAGACCACCCGATCCGTGAAAATCTCTTCAAGATTCAAGACCGCCTCATGGGGCACACCATCCCGGGAGCGCCATTTCACTTCCAGCGGGCCTTCGAAGGCCCGGAGGCCGAGCATTCCGCCGCCAGTGAGGTCGCGCCTTTCGTCATCCTGCGTTTTCTCTCGCATCACTTCTGGACGACTGCCGGGAAAAACGCTTCTATAAACTAAGCGCCGCCCATAAATAACTTCCATCTGGGTCGCACTAAACAGGGTGACATCTATGGCATGCTCCCTGAAGCGCAAAGCATCGCCGGGTACTGAGCGTGTGGTCATCGGCGAACATCCTTCTTGTATCATGAAGGTAACTGAGCAAGCAGCCATTGCGGCAGCATATTTGAGAATTGCCAGGTAGAGTCTTGGTTTAGCTTTCATGCAGGGCTTCTCCATTAGTTGTCGTTGCTTGCGCAGCACAACAAAACAGAAGACGGGCCACGTTTTCCATCCATTTCCGCAGTCGACCGTACCAATCCCGCCCCATCATCCTTATCCATTTATTCATCCCCCAATTTCAACAATTTCCTACGGTCAACTTGATTTTTCCGACAAATATTTATTTCCATTACCGCCGTCCAATTCCGGCACAAAAAAATCTAATTGTTTAGCGCACCGGACTGGCGATAGAGGCTACTCAGGCTGCCAAGCAGCCACAGAACATCCTGGTATCCCAGTTTTCTCCCGGAAATTTTCATTCGCTAGTGGCTCAGTTTAGAAAGGGAAATTTCTCTGACCGGTTTGGTATCGCTTTGACAAAGATTCAGAATGGCAATGGGTTTGCGAGTTCCAACTTTCCAGTTGGCGGCCCGGCCAAAGACGAGCTTGCAGCCATCAGGGGAGAGTTGCATCGCAAAAACGGATTCGGGCGTATGGAACCAACTTGTTGGCTTACCCCAAATACGGGTCAGGCGTTCGTCATTAAGCAACATGATTGACGTATTCGGCGTGATCAGCAGCCCTACTGGTGTAAATAGAAAATAACCGACGCCTTTTAAACCGTATTCGTAGATTATTTCGGGGTACGGTATCTCCTCGATAGAGCCATCGAGTGAAAGCAGACGAAAGGGAGTCAGGGCATAGGGGCGATTCCCCCAAGAGTTCCCGGCCAGTCGTTTATCTGTCATCGAAGTGCCGTGAGGGTCATAGTAGTTCAGTTGGTATTTCCTGGCATATTCAAGATATTGCCGCCAGCCACCCTTAATCTCTGAAAAGTGAATATTTAACTCAATTGCAGGCTTGTTCGGGACGACATATGTCGCTTTGTCACCAAGGGTATGCTGGAGCCCAAGAGCAGCCCTTTGTATATATCCATGCCCTTCGTGTAGTGCCCAGCTGTTTTTTGGGTAAAGTCCTCGGGGCAAACATTCGTGTGTTCCGAGGTCAGCCACATCTGGAATTTTCGTAACTGTTCCAGCAGAGTCAATTCGAACCCATTTATATTGCCAATCATTCTGTTCCGGGCTTTTAAATGGCAACTCAGGCTTGAATGGCGAAGGGCGAATCGCCCCAACCCCGCGCAAAGGATTAAAACACCATAACACCCAGCCTGGATCAAGCAACTGGCGACTTTCTCCCGTTTCCGCATCCACTAGCATAGTGCGTTCAGCTTGCAGTATGTTGACATCGGGAATGTCCTGCGCCGCCATTACCATAAAAAGGCGATTACTCAGCCAGTGAACACGAAATTCCCACGAAGCTGCCACCATCTGATTGGGGCCTGACATGAATTGCAAATCGGTTTCTATAACTGGCAGTGGATTCTCGTTGAATATTCGTTTTGTTTCTTCGGCTTGGCAGATTGTGCAAATAGAAAATATATAAGTAAAAACAACGATTAAATGGGGGAGAGATATTTCCCGTTGTCGCCCAAGCATTTTTTTCATTTCTGCTTCCTTGAAATTCTGTTGTTCTGATACGGCTTAGTTCAGAAAACGAAATGTCTCTGACCCCTTTGGCCTGATCTTCATCGGCGAAAAAGCACGACTCGCGGTTGATGCCGCGCTGAACGATGTGCAGCGGGTAGTTGGCGAGGAGAACGCGAGGGCGGCGGGGCATGGTCAGTGACTCAGTTCAGAAAGCGAAATGTCTCTGACCTCAATGGCACTTTAGAAGTCACCGATTTCGCGATGCCCCCCGCCTGGGATTGCTCCGCGCTTACTTTGCCAACGACTTCAGTCATGCCGGTTCCTTTTGGTCAAATGGTTGAATGGGTTATTTCTGTGCAGGATCGGGATAGATCTGCTGAATCTTGCTTCCGTCGAAACGCTTGGTGCCCCCCTGTATCGGCTTGAATCGCTCGTTAGGCGTTCCTTTTGTCCAAGGCTGCCCATCCCACGGCCACTCGATGAATACATACAGTTGGCGTCCGTAACAGGCAAAATGAATGGTCAGGTGATCAAGGCTCTCGGGCAGGCGATGGCGCAGATCAACGGTATCCTCCAATACCTCGCCAGTTGCCTTTATCCGCCATTTGACGTGAAGTTTGTCGCCGCGCGGGATATAGCCGGTGACATTGTCAGACTTAAGGGCTTGACCGAGTCGTACCCGCTCCCTCTCCGGTGCGAAGCCAATTGACTGCGGCTCACCGTATTGATAGTCCAGCACCTCGATATCCGGACTATCCCGATAAGCATCGAACTCGAATGTATGGAATTCCACTTTTTCACCTCCTGTGGAACAAGCTGATAACCCGAAAACCCCTACCAAAATAACAATCCAACCGAGGATAGATATCTCTCTCATGCTGCACTCCTCCGGGTCCAATCGTTCAGCGTGTCGCTCCAAGCTCCGTTGTCGCACGGCAAGTCCGGCTCAAACTGCAGCACCAAAGGGGTCAGAGACATTTCACGTTTTCTCCGAGTCGTCTTTTCCATTCCAGTCCTCCTTAAAATCCAAGATCTTGTTGGCTCGTTATTGGTTGCGCGCTTGCTTCATTCGCAGGCCCATTCGGCCGCCCGCGCTTGCCGGAGTTATGCAGGACACCCTCCCGGCCGCAGATCGTTTCGGCAAAACGCTCGTTGCCTATCGGTATGCCCAGTTGTTCAGCCTGGCGAATATCGCCGACGGGCGCCGCATCCAGTTCGGGGCGAGAGAGCGCCCGAGAGCTAGCTGAGCAGGTGCCCGTTTTATAACCCGGCGCCTGAACGGGGTCGCGGAAGTTTTCCTGCGAATATGGTGGCGGGAAATCCTGCTCGACGAGCCTGGCATTAAATGGCTGGTGATAGAGGTTGCTCAGGCTGCCGTGCTGCCAGAGAACATCCCGGTATCCCGGCTTATCCCCGGAAATTCGCATTCGTTAGCTAATTTTTACAAAGTGCCGTGGATGCTAGGGGTGGGTTGATGCTAGGTCAATATGCGATTTGGCATATTTGATGGTGTGTGGGCATTTCTTGTGAAAATCAAGGCGAGGGGGTATCCCCCCGCTTCAGCACTCATCGCAAAGATGGATCTCGACCGTGGCATGCACGATTTCTGGGTGGATGCCGAGCTGCTCGCGAATGGCGAGCGGGGTCAGTGTGGCATCGTGGGTGAGCAGGCTGAGCGCGCAGGCGTAGGCGCCGGTGCCGACGCGCCAGACGTGCAGGTCGGTCAGTTCGGTCTGGCCGGCGGCGGGCAGGGCGGCGATGACGTCGCGGATCTCGGCGACGACCGGGTGGTCCATTTCGCGGTCGAGCAGGACACGGCCGCTCTGGGCGAGCAGTTTCTTCGACCACAGTGCGACGAGCACGGCGCCGAGCAGGCCGGTCAGCGGGTCGAGCCAGTCCCAGCCGTAGAACCAGCCGCCGGCCAGGGCGGCGATGGCGAGCACCGAGGTGGCGGCGTCGGTGATGACGTGGATGTAGGCGGCCTTGAGATTGAGGTCGTCGTGACCGTGTGAGTGCGCATGACCATGCGCGTGGGCGTGCTCATGATCGTGGTGATGATGCTCATGCGCCTGGCCGAGAATCAGTGCGCAGACGAGGTTGACCGCCAGGCCGAGCACGGCGACGGCCATCGCTTCCGGGTAATGGATGGTCTGCGGCGCGACCAGGCGTTCGAGCGAGCCGTAGATCATTGCGGCGGCGACGCCGAGCAGGCAGATGGCGCTGGTGTAGCTGGCCAGCACCTCGATCTTCCAGGTGCCGAAGGCGAAGCTCGGGTCGGCGCTGTAGCGGCGAGCCGCGGCGTAGGCGAAGGCAGCCAGGCCTAGGGCGAGCGCGTGCGAACTCATGTGGAAGCCGTCGGCGAGCACTGCCATCGAGTTGAACCACCAGCCGGCGCTGATTTCCATAAGCATTGTCGCGACGGTGATCCACATCACCAGGCGGGTGCCGCGTTCGGCCGCGGCATTGCCGTCCGAGTAATGGTGGTTGTGCGCCCAGCGCGTCAGGTCGTGTGTGGTTTTGGCCATATTTTCACTGTTGACCGTAGCCGGCGAATTTCGCCAGCACGGCGGTCATTTCGTCGGCGGAAAGGATGACCGGCTGGCCGAGCTGGCAGGCGCGCCAGTATTGCTCGCACAGTTCTTCCAGTTCGATGGCGAGCGCCATGGCTTCGGCGAGGTCGCGGCCGGCGACGAGCAGGCCGTGGTTGGCGAGCAGGCAGGCCTTGCGTTCATGCATGGCGGCGAGCGCAGCGGTCGACAGTTCCGGCGAGCCGAAAATGGCGTAATCGGCACAGCGGATGCTGTCGCCGCCGAAGCGCGCGATCATGTAATGGAAGGCCGGAATGTCGTAGCGCAGGCAGGCCAGGCTGACCGCAAACGGCGAATGCGCGTGCAGCACGGCGCCGACTTCCGGCCGGCTGGCGTAGAGGTCGCGGTGAAAGCGCCACTCCGAGGATGGCTTGCGGCTGCCCTGGTGCGAGCCATCGAGCGCCATCAGCGGGATGTCGTCGGCCTGCAGCGTGGCGTAGGGCATGCCGGTCGGCGTGATGTAGAAGCCGGCGCCGCTGCGCACGCTGACATTGCCGGCCGTGCCGCGATTCAGCCCGGCCGGCTGCATGACCCGGGCGGTGGCGATCAGATCAAGGCGCAGGTCAGGCACGGGCTGCTTCCGGGTAGAGGTCGAGCAGGCCGGCACGGCTGGCCGGGCAGACGCCGCGTTCGGTGATGATGGCCGTGACCAGGCGGGCCGGCGTCACGTCGAAGGCCGGATTGGCGACGGCTTCGCTTGCCGCCAACTGGCGCAGCGCGCCGGGTTCGGCGTGGCGGTCGACGCCGTGTACGAGGCGAAATTCGTCGCCGTCGCGCTCTTCGATGGGAATCGCGGTGCCTTCGGCGCAGGCGAAATCGAGGGTCGAACGCGGTGCCGCGACATAGAAGGGAATCCCGTTGTCGGCGCAGGCCAGCGCTTTGAGGTAGGTGCCGACCTTGTTGGCGACATCGCCGTTGGCGGCAATGCGGTCGGCGCCGACGATGACCGCGTCGACCTGTTTTTCCCGCATCAGGATGCCGGCCGCGTTGTCGGCGATCAGCGTGTGCGGCACGCCGTGCTGCGCGAGTTCCCAGGCGGTGAGCAGGCCCTGGTTGCGCGGCCGGGTTTCGGAGACCCAGACATGCACCGGCAGGCCGGCGTCGTGCGCGGCATAGACCGGCGACAGCGCGGTGCCCCAATCGACGGTGGCGAGCCAGCCGGCGTTGCAGTGGGTCATGATGTTCAGGGTCTTGCCCGCGTGGCGTTCGATTTGGCGGAACAGGCCGAGCCCGTGCTGGCCGATCGCGGCGTTCTGGGCGACATCCTCTTCGGCAATCGCTGCTGCTTCGGTCCACGCCGCCGCAGCACGCATTTCCGGCGCCAGCGGGACGAGCACCGCCTGCATGCGGGCCAGCGCCCAGTGCAGGTTGACGGCGGTCGGCCGGGTCGCGCCGAGGATCGCGATGGCGTCCTGCAAACGTGCATCACCGGCCGCGTCGTTGAGTGCGATGGCCAAGCCGTAGGCCGCGGTGGCACCGATCAGCGGCGCGCCGCGTACCTGCATGGCGCGGATGGCGTGTGCCGCTTCGTCCAGCGTTGCAACACGCACCCAGTGCAGCGCATGCGGCAGCCGGGTCTGGTCGATGATGTCGATGAGGCCCTGCGCCGGATGGGCGCGCAGGGTGCGGGTGGGGGTGCCGTCAATGTTCATGGAAGTGGTTGTTGTCTTGCTGGTGTGGCGGGAAGACCGGATGGTCAGTGCGTATCCTACATTCTCCGGCCCGTGCCCGGGAAAACCGGCGTAGTGGGTGGGCTTCATAGTCAGCCTTTTTTGGGCTAGAGTGGATCCCATAAAAAGCAGACGGAGCCAGTGGAGGCTTAGCTGATCAAGGCCTTGCCGGGCGATGTGCCCGGTAAAAAAACAAAAGGGGACTTACATGTTTTCATTCTTCAAATCGGCAGCGTCGGTCGGCGGGACGCCTTCATCCTTGTCGGAGACGCTGCCTGCCGTGCGCGGGCGTTTCCATGTCGAGCGCCTGCCGGCCCGGCGTGCCGAGCTTGGTGTGTCGGACAATGCCGGCGGCCTGTTCATCGGCTTCATTCCGCCGCATGCCAATTTTGCCAGCGCCGCCGAAGGGCTGGCGCGGCTGGTCGCCGGCTCCGGTCAGAAAACTGCGTTCGCGGCACTTTCCTCGAACGGTGCCCTGTGCAGTGGCGGGCCGTCGACGTACTGCGGCGCCGAGGCGCAGGACCGTGAGGGCAGCTTCCTGTGGTTGTCGGATTCGATCATCGAAAAAAGCGAAATCTTCACCCTCGACCTGCGTGTCGGCCAGGGCAGCACGGTCGGTGAGCGCGTCGCGAAAATTGCGCAGGAACTGAAGGGCGTCAATCCGTCGTTCCCGATCAATGCTCAGGATTGTTTTGCGCTGGTCTTCTGCGACGGCCTGTCGGCTTCGGAAGGCTTCCTGATGCGCGCCTGGTACGAGAGCCAGCGCTTCCCCTGCCTGGCAATCGGCGGTTCGGCGGGCGGCAAGCTCGACTTTTCCGGTACCTACATGCATGACGGGCAGCGCGTGCTGACCGGCCGGGCGCTGCTGGTGTTCTGCAAGGTTCGACCGGGCATCCGTTTCTCGCCGTTCAAGTCGCAGAATTTCGTCCCGGCCGGCAAGAGCTGGCTGGTGGCCGATGCCGATCCGGTGGCGCGCACGGTGAGCAGCGTGTTCACGGCGGACGGGCAGAGCCAGGGTTTCCTGAGCGCACTGGCGGCGCATTTTCGTTGCGCCGAGCATGAGGTCGAGAAAAATCTGGTCGGTCATACCTTCGCCGTGTCAGTCGAGGGCGAGATGTTCATCCGCTCGGTGGCGACGCTGGCTGCCGACAAGACCACCTTCTTCTGCGACATCGAGTTCGGCGACTGTCTGCACCTGCTCAAGGTGACCGATTTCATCGCTTCGACGCAGCGCGACTGGCAGCAATTCCTGACCGGCAAGGGGCAGCCGCTGGCCATGCTGCTCAACGACTGCGTGCTGCGCCGCCTGGGCAATGCCGACCTGCTCGGGCGATCCGACTTCTTCGCCGAGACGCCGGCCGCCGGTTTCTCGACCTTCGGCGAGATTCTCGGCATCCCGATCAACCAGACGCTGTCGGCGCTGGTTTTCTTCCGCGACAACGAGCGCTATGCCGATCCCTTCATGGATTGTTTCCCGGTGCATTACGCGGCCTTTTCGACGCATTACACGCAGCGTGCGCTGCAACGCTGGATCACGCTGAACGGTATCCAGCGCGGCATGGTCGAGCGGGTGGTCGATTACGAACGGGCGGTGCAGCCGGTCATCGATACCCTGCCGTCGCTGGCTGCCGGTTTCCGCCAGCAGTCGTCGACCTTGAGCCAGGCCCTGGCGCTGATGGCCGATGTCGGGCTGGCCGCCAAGGCGTCGCAGAGTTCGCAGGCCAGCCTGGGAGCGGGGCTCGACGATCTCGAACGCCTCTCCAAGGCGATCGGCTCGATCACCGGCGGGATCAGCGCGATTGCCGACCAGACCAACCTGCTTGCCCTCAATGCGGCGATCGAAGCGGCGCGGGCCGGCGAGGCCGGGCGCGGTTTCGCGGTGGTGGCCGACGAGGTGCGCAAGCTGGCCCAATCGGCCAAAAACCAGGCCGATGCGACGGCGTCGAGCATCCACGAGGCGGTGCAGACGATCACCGATATCCGCCGGATTGCCGAGGAAACCCTGCTGGCGATCGATGGCCTGATCCACAAGAGCGAGGAAGCCTCGGGCCGGATCGAGCAGATGACGACCGATGCGGCACGCGAGCAGGCGCAGGTCACGCAGAGCCTGTCCAGTGTCGATGAGCTGACGCAGGGCATGGCGACGCTGAACGAGGTGCTCGGCCGTCTCGATCACCTGCAGGCGATGGCCGGCAAGCTGTAATTGGTCTTTCCGGCCGGTCCGGCCTTGGCCGGGCTTGCCGGAACGGGTTGCGGCGCGGCATGATCCGCCTCTCATTTCCTATCGAGCCGTTCATGGATACGCCTGTCCGCATCGCTTCCCGCTTCCCGAACATGGGCACCACGATCTTCACCGTGATGTCGAAAATGGCCGCCGAGTGCGGCGCCGTCAACCTGTCGCAGGGCTTTCCCGACTTCCAGGCCGAGCCGGCGCTGTTCGACGCGATGCATCGCCACATGCTGGCCGGACGCAACCAGTACGCGCCGATGACCGGCCTGCCGGAACTGCGCCAGGCCATCGTGGACAAGGTCGCGGCGCTGTACGCTACGCGCTACGACGTCGAGTCCGAAGTCACCGTCACGGCCGGCGCGACGCAGGCGATCTTCACAACGATTGCCGCCTTCGTCCGGCCCGGCGACGAGGTACTCGTCTTCGAGCCGGTCTACGACAGTTACGTGCCGGCCATCGAAACCGTGGGTGGCACGGCGGTTTTCGCGCAATTGAAATTTCCCGATTACGCGCCTGACTGGGAACAGGTCAAAAAGCTGATCACGGCCAAGACGCGGATGATCATCGTCAATTCGCCGCACAACCCGACCGGCAGCCTGCTCTCGGCGGTCGACCGGGAAAAACTGGCCGAATTGGTGCGCGGCACCGATATCGTCATTCTTTCCGACGAAGTCTACGAGCACATTCTGTTCGACGGCGAACAGCACGCCAGCCTGTGCGGCCATCCCGAGCTGGCGGCGCGCAGCATCGTCGTCTCCAGCTTCGGCAAGACCTATCACATCACCGGCTGGAAGATCGGCTACGTGGTCGGTCCGGCGGCGCTCATGGCCGAGTTCCGCAAAGTGCATCAATTCAACGTATTCACCGTGCACGCGCCATCGCAACTGGCGATTGCCGAGTACATGCAGGATGCCTCCCGCCATCTCGGGCTGGCTGCCTTCTACCAGGAGAAGCGCGACTTCTTCCGCGAACTGATGGCGCCGACGCCCTTCGAACTGCTGCCCTGTCGCGGCACCTATTTCCAGCTTGCCAGCTATGCCGGCCTGTCCGAGCTCGGCGACCGTGCCTTTGCCGAGTGGCTGACGCGCGAAGTCGGCGTGGCCGTGATCCCGGTCTCGGTATTCAATACGGATGGGCGCGACGACAAGGTGGTCCGCTTCTGCTTCGCCAAACGCGAAGAAACTCTGCGCGCCGCAGCCGAGCGGCTTTGTAAAGCCTTTGTGAAAAAAACTTAAATTATGATTTTCGCCTTGACGCTGCTCCGTCCGGGCGCGAATAATTCGCCCGTTTATTGATCACACAGGGGAAACAACATGGGAATGATTCAGGAATTCAAGGAATTTGCCGTCAAGGGCAACGCAATGGACCTCGCGGTCGGCGTCATCATCGGTGGTGCCTTCGGCAAGATCGTCGACTCCATCGTCGGCGACCTGATCATGCCGCTGGTCAGCCGCGTCGTCGGCAAGCTCGATTTCTCCAACCTGTTCGTCGTCCTCGGTGACAACCCGAACAGCCTGACTGCGCTGGCCGAGTTGAAGAAGGCCGGCATCCCGGTTTTTGCCTACGGCTCCTTCCTGACCATCCTGGTTAACTTCGTTATCCTTGCCTTCATCATCTTCATGATGATCAAGCAGATGAACCGCCTGCGTCCGACCGAAGCGCCGGCTCCTGCACCGGAAGCGCCGGCGACGCCGGAAGATGTTCTGCTGCTGCGCGAAATTCGTGATGCGCTGAAAAAGTAAGGCGTACTTTCATCCGCAAAAAAGCCGCTCGTGAGCGGCTTTTTTGTTGTCGCCGAGTTGCCCGGCTTCAGCTGGCGCCACGCCAGTGGCTGCTCAGTAATTTGAGGTGGGCTGCGAGCGTGGCGATCTCGTGTTCCAGCTGATCTACCCGAGTGCTCAGCTTGCCCAGCGGCAATTGCCGGGCACCTGTTTCGAGTTCGCCGGCAAGGCGGGCTGCGGGTTCGGCATGGAAAGTGGCGAGAATGCCCTTCAGGCTGTGCGCGGTATGTTCGACCAGTTCGGCTTTGTCGCTGGCGATGCCGGTACGCAGGCGTTCGATGTTGCGTTGCCAGGTATCGAGAAAAATCTCGGCAATGATCTCGACCATTTCGCGATCGGCCTGGCGCAGCGCGACGCCGTAGTCAAAGGCCGGAGGCAGGCTGGGCGGAGCATTTTGCAGCCCGCCATAGGTGTGCAGCTTTTCCAGCAATTCCTTGATCTTGATCGGCTTTGACAGGTAATCGTCCATGCCGGCCTCGATGCAGGCATCGCGGTCGCCTTGCATGGCGGCGGCGGTCATCGCAATGATCGGCGTGCGCGGCAGGCTGGAGGCCTGCTCGAAGTGGCGGATGCGCCGGGTCGCCTCGATGCCGCCCATGACCGGCATCTGCATGTCCATCAGGATGACGTCGAAGCTGCGTTCGGCATGCCGGACGAGGGCTTCCTGGCCGTTCTGGGCGAGGACCGGGTGGTGTCCCCATTTTTCCAGCAGGCCAATCGCCAGTTTCTGGTTCACCGGATGGTCCTCGACCAGCAGGATGTCGAGGGCACGTTGCAGTTCGCGCAGCGAATGGCGGGTGACCAGCTGGTTGGGCGCTGCTGCCGGCTGATTCTGGCTGGTGTCGAAGAGCCGGCACAATGCGGCGAGCAATTCTTCCGAGGAGATCGGTTTCGCGAAAAAGCCGGCGATGCCGACTTCCTGGCAGCGCTGGCCGTCGCCGCGCATGGCGCCGGACGACAGCATCAGCATCGGCGGCACCTGGTCGAGTGCCTCGCGCAGGGCGGCGGCCAGCTGGTAGCCATCCATTTCCGGCATATGGGCATCGAGCAGGATGCAGTCGAACTGGCGCCCTTCCTGCCGGACGAGCGCGAGGGCGGTCTGGCCGGAGTCGGCAACGCTCGCGGTGATGCCGAAGGAACTCAGCATGCCGGCCAGGACGCGGCGGTTGGTGTCGTTGTCATCGACCAGCAAAATATGCTTGCCGGCGAGGTCGACCGGTGGGCGCAGGATTTCGGTCGGCGCCTGGTCGATTTGCAGGGCGACCGAGAAATGGAAGGTGCTGCCCTGGCCGAGCTCGCTCTCCAGCCAGATTTCGCCGCCCATCAAGTTGACCAGGCGGCGCGAGATGGATAGTCCGAGGCCGGTACCACCGTATTTGCGGGTGGTCGAGCTGTCTTCCTGGGCAAAGGCATCAAAAATCAGTTGCTGCTTTTCGGCGGCGATGCCGATGCCGGTATCACGCACCGCAAAATGCACCGTGGCGATGTTGCCGTGCCGGGCGCTCAGCGTGACGCGCAGCGCGATTTCACCGTTTTCGGTGAACTTGATGGCATTGCCGACGAGGTTGGTCAGGACCTGACGGATGCGGCTGGGGTCGCCCTGCGCATGCGTCGGCACTTCCGGCAGGACTTCGCTGACCAGTTCGATGTTTTTCTCGTGCGCGCGCAGCGACATTGTCTTCAGGGATTCCGAGACGAGGCGGTGCAGGTCGAAGGAAATGTGTTCGACGAGGAGCTTGCCGGCCTCGATCTTCGAGAAGTCGAGAATGTCGTTGATGATGGTGAGCAGCGATTCGGCCGAGGATTTGACAATCGCCATGTACTCGCGCTGTTCATCGGTCAACGCGGTATCGAGGGCAAGATCGGTCATGCCGATGATGCCGTTCATCGGCGTGCGGATCTCGTGGCTCATGTTGGCCAGGAAGTCGCTCTTGGCCCGGCTTGCCGACTCGGCGGCATCCTTGGCCAGGCGCAGCTCGGCCTCGGCCTGCTTGCGGTCGGTGATGTCGATGATGATGCCGAGCAGGCCATGCACCGTGCCGTCGAGCTGGGTCAGGGCCGCCTTGCGATAAATCGCGTCATGCCGCGTGCCGTCGCGTGCATGCACCTCCGCCTCGTAGGACTGGATGCCTGAGCTGGCCAGCAATTCCCTGTCCTTGGCGGCGTGCAGGGCGGCATCCTCGGGGCTGAGCAGGTCGTGCAGGGTGCGGCCGATGAATTGCTCGCGCGTCGTATGGAAGAACAGTTCGAAGGCGCGGTTCAGGCGCAGGTAGCGACCGGCAGCATCCTTCATGTACAGCGGCAGCGGGATGGCCTCGATCAGTTCCTCGACCATGTGCAATTGCTCGGAAAGCTGTGCCTCCATCTGCTTGCGGTCGGTAATGTCGGTACGGATGGCAATGTACTGTTCGGGCAGGCCGTTGGCGTCGAGCAGCGGCACGATGGTCGCATTGACCCAGTAGGTGTGGCCGTTGCGCGCCCGGTTGCAGACCTCGCCGTGCCAGACCTTGCCCTGGCTGATGGTGTCCCACATGTCGCGGAAAAACTCGGCCGGATGCTGGTTCGAATTGATGATCCGGTGGTTGCGGCCGAGCAGTTCGTGGCGGTGATAGCCGCTGATCTCGCAGAAGCGGTCATTGGCATAGATGATGGTGCCGGCGATGTCGGTGATGCTGACGATGGCGTGCTGGTCGAGGGCGAACTTCTGGTTGGCCAACGCGCGGCGACCGGCTTCACTTTCGCTGACCAGGGCGGCGAGGCGTTGCGCCAGCGCGCCCAGGTCCTCCTGGGCAAGGATCAGCGAATCGGCCTGGGTTGTTGCATTGGGCAGCAGGTCGCGGATCGCATCACGCACCGAGCAGAGCGCGCTTTCGCGCTCGCCCAGTTCACGGCGCAGCTTGTCATTGAGGCTGGAGAGTTCCTGCGAGGAGATTTCCAGGCTGCGCGTACGCAACTCGAGGTCGCGTTCGTGTTGTTCATAGGAAGCATCGACCCGCTGCAGCAGTTCGCCGAAGCCGTTGAACAAGCCCGCCAGTTCCGGATCGACGCCGGCCGAGGCGGCCTGAAGCTTCTCCAGCAATTGGGCAAGCGCCGCCTTGTCGGCGACGCCGATGGTGCGTTTCAACTGGCGGAGCAGGGTTTTTTTCATGGCAGAAGGGTGACGACTTTCAGTTTTCGCGCAGACAGGTAATGGTCATCGTCTGGTTGTGCAGGCGGCAGGCGGCATCCGGCTTGAACGGGCTGATCTCGCCGTAGGAATAAAAACCGGTCAACACGGCCTTGCTGCCAAAAATCTCGCTGACCGCTTCGACTTCTTCATCGACCCGCTCGCCCATGACCAGTTTGCGGCCGACGCAACTGACCAGGATGGCCAGGCAATCGCCGGCGTTATCGAGCATGCCGGTCGCCATTTCTGCCGCCGTTTCGGCGCCGGCGACGAGCTTGTCGGTGCTGGCGTGCATCAGTTTCAGATAGCCGTTGGTGAGAATCTCGCCCGCCAGGGTCAGGCTGCCGGCCGCTTCGTCGACGCCGAGTATGGTCCGGATCAGGCCGTTGCCGTGGTGGTCTTCGCCGAGCATGGCAAAGGGAAAGAGCAGGCCGGAGGCGGGCAGACGCTCGGCGTGTTCGCCGAGATAGCGTTTGTACACCGCGAGTGCCGGTTCGTCGTCGAGCTCGAACAGGACGTTGCCTTCGCAACGCGTGACCTTGCGGGCCGGGCCGAAGGGTTCCCAGCCGCCGAACGAGCCGTGCCCCAGCTGCAGTGCATCGCCGCAGAAACCCACGGCCACCACGGCCTGGTCGCTGACGCCGTCCCGGCCGAGCGTGAAGGTCTGGCGAAAGGCACCGTCGTCGCCGGCCAGGCCGCCGGTAATCGGCAGTTCCGTGCCGAGTACGCTGGCCAGGCCGTTGACCAGGGCGCTGCCGTTGATCTGCACGCCAGGCCCGAAAACCAGCACGGCCTTGAGGTCGGGCGCCTGCAACTGCTGGGCGAGGCGTTCGCCGGCGGCGAAGGAGTCGTTCATGCCGGTCAGCACGGTACTACCCTGGGTCAGGCGGGTCTTGTCGAAGCGGATGGCGGTCAGTACGCAGCTGCCGTTGTCGACGCCCTGGCCGGTGATTTCACCGGCGGTCGAGCAGCCCAGCAAGAGGCTCTGCGGGCAGGCAGCGCGCAGGTTGTCGACAAAACCCGGTGCATTGAGCTGCGCGGTCGAGGCGAAGACGAGCAGCAGGTCGGGCTGCTGCTCGCCTGGTGCGGCCAGGGCCTTGGTCAGCTCGCCCGGCATTTTGATGCTTTCCTGAACGATGCGCATCCTGTCTCCTTTATGGTTGGGCGCGAAAATACCACAGGCTGCATGCGGGTATTGCCGTCGCCGACGGTCAACCGCCGTTAACTGGCAAAAACCGCCTGCCAGAGCTGGTCGACCGCTGTGGCATGCTTTTCGATGCTGTCGCGCTCGACGCGTGCCTTGGGCGTGGCGGTAAGGCGGCGGGCATGCTGCAGGCGGCGGTATTCGCGATAGGCATTGCCGGCTGCGGCGGCGAGCGCGGCCGGAATCAGGCCGAGCTCGGCGGCGATCCGCAGTAGCGCGATGTTGCCGAGATTGCCGGTCAGCTCGTTGTGCTGGCTGGCGTAGCCAAGGACCAGGTATTGCACGATGAACTCGACATCGACGATGCCGCCGCGGTCGTGCTTGAGGTCGAACTCGGTGTCGCTGTTCGAGGCGTGCGCGTCGAGCATCTTGTCGCGCATGGCGATGACTTCTTCGCGCAGTTTGGCGAGGTCGCGCGGCTGGCAGAGGATTTCGTTGCGGATCGCCTCGAAGCGAGCGCCGACCGCCGGATCACCGGCCACAAAGCGGGCGCGGGTCAGCGCCTGATGTTCCCAGACCCAGGCGTGCTTCAACTGGTAATCGCGGAAGGAATCGACCGATACCGCGAGCAGGCCGGAGTCGCCGTTCGGGCGCAGGCGCAGGTCGGTTTCGAACAGGATGCCGGCCGAGGTCTGGCTCGACAGCCAGGTGTTCAGGCGCTGGCCGAGGCGGGTGTAGTTTTCTTCGGCTTCCTGGGCGTCATCTTCGAACAGGTACACGAGATCGAGGTCGGAAGCGTAGCCGAGTTCCTTGCCGCCCATTTTGCCGTAGCCGATGACGGCGAATTTCGGCGTCGCGCAATGCCGGTTCCTGACCTTGCTCCAGCACAGCGGCAGGGTTTCCTGGACGATGGCGTCGGCCAGTTCGGTGAGGTGGTCGGAGAGGTGTTCGATGGTCTGCAGGCCGGCCAGGTCCTGCGCCAGCAAGCGGAAAATCTGCGCGTGGTGCATTTCGCGCAGGATGTCCATTTCGCGCTCGGTGTCATCGACATTGTCGGCCAGGCTGCGCTGCAGGTTGTCGCGGAAGGCGGCCCAGTCGGTGGCGATGTCGTAGAGGCGCGGGTCGAGCAGCTCGTCGAGGAGCAGCGGATGGCGGTTCAGGTAATCGGCCGCCCAGGACGAGGCACAGATCATGTCGGCGACGCGGCGCAAGGCCATCGGATACTGCTGCAGCAGCGCCAGATAGGAGCCGCGCCGGGCAATGTTTTCGAGAAAGCTGAGGCCGCGGGTCAGCGTCGTGTCGGGGGCGGCGGTGGCGCCCGCCGCTTCGATCAGGCGCGGGCCGACCGCATCGAGCCGCGAACGGTTGCTCGCCGGCAGTTGCTGGTAGCGGCCGGAGGTGCGCAGTTCGCCAAGGCGGGCGATGGCTTCGCGCGGCTGGCGGAAGCCAAGATTGCCGAAGGCTTCGATCGCCGTTTCTTCATCGATTTGCCCCATCCACAGGCCGGTCAGCGGATGTTCGCCGGCTTCCGGGTCGGAGAAGATCTCTTCGAAATGCCGGCTGACCTTGTCGCGATGCGCGTTGAGGACGAGCAGCATCGCCTCCCAGTCGGCAAAGTTCATGCTGCGGGCGATGCTGGTACGGCCTTCCGGCGTTTCCGGCAGCATGTGCGTCTGCTTGTCCTCGACGTATTGCAGGCGGTGTTCGAGGCGACGCAGGAAAATATAGGCTTCGCGCAGTTCCTGCTCGCTTTCGGCCGGCAGCAGCTTGCGTTCGACGAGCAGCTTGAGGACCGACAGCGTTGGCCGGATCTGCAGCGCCGGATCACGGCCGCCGCGGATGAGCTGGAAGACCTGGGCCATGAACTCGATTTCGCGGATGCCGCCGGGGCCGAGCTTGACGTGGTCGGCCATGTCCTTGCGTGCGACTTCGCGGCGAATCTGCGCGTGCAGGTCGCGCATCGCGTTGATCGCGCCGAAGTCGAGATACTTGCGGAAGACGAAGGGCCGGGCGATTTTCTGCATCGCCGCCACCCAGGCCGGCTGCAGGTTGTCACCGGAATTCATGGTGCGGCCCTTGATCCAGGCGTAGCGCTCCCACTCGCGGCCCTGCGTGATGAAGTAGTTCTCCAGCGAGTCGAGCGAGCAGACCAGCGGCCCGGAGTCGCCGTTCGGGCGCAGGCGCATGTCGACGCGGAAGACCTGGCCATCGGCGGTGATGTCGCCGAGCGCCTGTATCACCCGCTTGCCGAGACGGTTGAAGAAGTCGTAATTCTCGATGCTCTTCGGGCCGGCGGTGTCGCCGTCTTCCGGGTAGATGAAGATGTAATCGACGTCGGAGGAGACATTCAGTTCGCGCCCGCCCAGCTTGCCCATGCCGATGACCAGCATGCGCAGCGGCTGGCCGGCCTTGTCGAGCGGCTCGCCGTAGGTGGCGACAAACTGTCGGTGGTAGTGGTCGAGGGCGAAATTGGTCGTGATGTCGGCGAGCATGGTCATGCTTTCGACGATCTCGGACAGCGGCGCGAGGCCGCACAGGTCGCGCAGCGCAAGGTGGGTCATGACGCGCTGGCGCAGGCGGCGCAAGCTGCTCTTGACTGCGTCGTCGTCGGCAAAAGGCCCGCGCAGCGGCGCCAGCAGCATGTCTTCGCTGAGCGGCTGCTGCCAGGTGGCGAGCAGTTCCGGGATCAGTTCGGGGCGGGCCCGCAACTGATTGGCGAAATAGCGGCTGTGCTCGAAGGCCGGCTGCCAGAGGGGGAGAATGGTGTGGTCCATGATTACTCGATCGGCGCGTATGCCGAAAAGGATAGAATGTGCTTTTTGGTTGATCTTCGATTGTAGTGATCTATTTCCCTCTCTGGCAAAAAAGCCTGCGCTCTCCGTTGATTCCTGTCGCTTCCGGTCAGCACCGGTACAACGGTTTGCCGCGTGAATAGCCCGCTGACCCGGCAGGAAGTCCGGGG
The DNA here is from genome assembly GCF_020510425.1 of Quatrionicoccus australiensis. NCBI lineage: Bacteria > Pseudomonadati > Pseudomonadota > Betaproteobacteria > Rhodocyclales > Azonexaceae > Quatrionicoccus > Quatrionicoccus australiensis. The sequence continues at coordinate 1,263,230 of NZ_JAHBAH010000001.1, read as the reverse complement.
CGCCGTCTATCATCGTCTGCACTGGTTATGGCCCTGGCTGGCCCGGCCGGCCGTGGCGCGCAGCTTGCGCATCGCGGGCTGGAGCCTGTTCGTGCTGTGGCTGTTGTTCGTCGCGCTCGTCCTGGCGCTGCGTTATGTCGTGCTGCCCAAAGTCGCCGATTATCAGGTGCAGATCGAGCAGGCAGCGACGCGCGCCGTCGGTCAACCGGTCAAAATCGGCAAAATCGAGGCGCGCTGGCGGGGACTCAATCCGGATCTGGTGCTCGATGATGTCACGGTGTCCGATCGTCTCGGCCAGCCGGCCTTTTCGCTGACGCGCGTCGAGAGTGTGCTTTCCTGGCAGAGCCTGTGGCGTCTGCAGCCGACCTTGTCCCTGCTTTCCTTCGAGGGGCCGGTGCTGCATGTGCGGCGCGAAAGCAACGGCAAGATTACCGTCGCCGGCATGGCGACCGAGGGCGACAACGATCCGGCCTTTGCCGAATGGGTGCTGCAGCAGAAACATATCCGTGTCCGCGATGCGACCATCGTCTGGGACGACCGCCTGCGTCAGGCGCCGCCGCTCATCCTCGAAGACTTGCAGTTCGGGCTGGATAACAGCGGCCGGCGGCATCGCTTCGGCCTTTCGGCGGCGCCGCCGGCCGAATTGGCGGCACGCATCGACATTCGCGGCGAAGTGCGCGGCGAGATCGGCGAAGTGCTGGCCGATCTTTCCGGCAAGCTGTTCGTCGAACTCGACTATGCCGACCTTGCCGGCTGGCGCAGTTGGGTCGATTACCCGGTGCACTTGCCGCGCGGCCGTGGTGCGCTGCGCGTCTGGGGCGATTTCGCCGATGGCGGCGGCAAGCTGACCACCGATTTTGCCCTCGAGGAAGTCCGCATCCGGCTCGGTCGCAAGTTGCCGGAACTCAATCTGGCGAGCATGCGAGGTCGTCTCGAAGGCCGCTACAAGGGCGAGGCCTGGGCGGTGAGCGGGCAGAAGCTCGAATTGCTGACCCAGGAAGGCATGCGCGTAGCGCCGACCGATTTTCAGGTCGAATGGCAGCAAGCCCCGCAAACATTGGCGGTCAGCGGCAGTGCCCGCGCCAGTTTTCTCGATCTTGCCGTGCTTGGCAGTCTGGCCGCCTACATGCCGCTCGATGCGCAGAGTCGCGAGTTGTTGCAAAAGCACCAGCCGCAGGGGCGGATCACCGAATTGCGGACGAGTTGGGCGCTGGAAGGCGATGAGCTGAAGCGCTACGCCCTGAAGGCCGGCTTCAGCCAGCTCGGGCTGGTCGCCAGCGGTTACGTTCCTGGTGCCAGCGGCCTGTCCGGGTTGATCGATGCGAACGAAAAGGGTGGCGAGATGGCGCTTGATTCGGGAACGTCCGGCGTGTCCCTGCCGGCCGTGTTTCCCGAACCGGATATCGCGCTCGACACGCTGAAGGCCAAGACCAGCTGGAAAATCAATGGCGCGGTTGCCGACATCAAGCTCGACAAGCTCGAATTTGCCGGTCCGGAAGCGGCGGGTTCGGCGCGAGGGACCTATCGCTACACGGGTGAAGGGCCTGGTGAAATCGACCTCCAGGCAACCGTCGACCGGGGCGATGGGCGAGCCGTCTGGCGGTTCATGCCGCATGCCGTCAATGCCGATGCGCGCGCCTGGCTGCGCCGCGGCATCGTCGGCGGTCGCGGTTACGACGGCAAGCTGGTGCTCAAGGGCAATCTCAAGGACTTCCCCTTCCGCGACGGCAAGGGCGGCCAGTTCCTGGTGACCGCCAAGGCGGCGGGCGCGAAGATCGATTACGCGGCGGGCTGGCCGGTGATCGAGAATATCGACGGCGAAATGAGTTTCGGCGTCGGGATGAAGGTCAATGCCAGCAAGGGCACGATACTCGGTGCCAGGTTATCCGGTGTCACGGTCGAGATTCCCGATTTCGAGTCGCACGAGGAAATGCTCTTCGTGCGTGGCGCCGCCCACGGGCCGACCAGCGAGTTCCTGCGTTTCATCGAGCAGAGTCCGGTCGCCGACAGCATCGATCGTTTTACCGACGGCATGAAGGCGAACGGTAACGGTCGACTCGATCTGGAACTCGATATTCCGCTGCGCCATGCCCTCGATACCCGCATGCGTGGCGACTATTTTTTCCAGAACAACCAGGTGCAGCCGCTCGCCGGTTTGCCGCCGCTGACCCAGGTCAATGGTCGTTTGCAGCTGACCGAAAAGAGCATCATCGCGCAGGATATCAATGGCCGCCTGTTCGGTGGTCCGGCCCGGGTGCAGGTCAGGAATGTCGGCGACAAGGTGGCCGTCCAGGCCAGCGGTACGGCCAATATCGGCGAAGTGAGCAAGCACTTCGGCTTTCCGCTGATCAATCACCTGAGCGGCAGTTCCGGCTGGAAGGCCGATATCGCCATCCGCAAGCGCAACGCCGATGTCGTCATCGACTCCGACCTGCTCGGCGTCAGTTCGCCGCTGCCCGAGCCGCTCAACAAGAACGCCACCATGGCGCTGCCGCTGCGCATCGAGCGCACCGCGCCGGATGCGACGCGCGAGCAGTACAAGATCACCTTGGGCAAGGTGGCGCAGGGCTTGATCGTGCGCCGCGGCGACAACTGGGAGCGCGGCGTCTTCGCGCTCGGCGATGCCGAACCGCGCTTGCCCGACAAGGGCCTGGCGGTGCGTGTCGCCGTGCCGCAGATCGATGCCGATGCCTGGAAGAACTTCCTGCCCGATGGCGGCACACCCGATGGCGCGGCCAGCGGTGGACTCGCCCTGAACACGGTTTTCCTGAAAACGCCGCGCCTGCACCTGATGGGGCGCGACTACAGCCAGGTTGAAACGACCCTGCGGCCGCGCGACGGCGGCTGGCAGATCGGCCTCAACACGCGCGAGGCGGTCGGCGATATTTTCTGGAAGAGTGCCGGCGAGGGCTGGGTCGAAGGCAATTTCAAGCGCCTGATCGTGCGCCCGGCGGCGGAAAGCAGCGAGAGCGGCAGTGCCCTGCTCAACTCACTGCCTGGCATGAGCCTCTCGGTCGACGATTTCCATGTCGGCGACAAGGTGCTCGGCAAGCTCGATCTCAAGGCGCGCAACGACAAGGGCGCCTGGAACCTCGATCTGCTCAGCCTGCAGAACCCGGACGGCGGCCTCAAGGGCAAGGGCGTCTGGTTCAATAGCGGCAAGCAGCAGACGCGCCTCGATTTCGAGCTGAATGCCAAGGACCTCGGCAAACTGCTCGATCGCCTCGGCTATGCCGACACGGTGCGGCGCGGTACGGCCAAATTGACCGGCGACCTGCAATGGAACGGGCCGCTGACCGGCATCCACTATCCGTCGCTGACCGGTCAACTCACCGTGCAGGCCGAAAAAGGCCAGTTCAACAAGCTCGAACCGGGCGTCGGCAAGCTGCTCGGCCTGATCTCGCTGCAATCCTTGCCGCGCCGGTTGACCCTGGATTTTCGTGATATTTTCAGTGATGGCCTGGCTTTCGACAGCATCAACTCGGTGTTGTCGGTGAAAAAAGGCATCATGCGCACCACCGAACCGTTGCGCATCAAGGGGCCGGCCGCGCACATCGAAATGCAGGGCGAAACCGACCTGAAGAACGAGACGCAGGACCTGCAGGTCGTCGTCCGGCCGGAAATCGGCAATGCCGCGGCGGTCGGCGTGGCGTTGGTCAATCCGGTGGTCGGTGCGGCGACCCTGCTTGCCAATACCGTGCTGCCGAATCCGCTGAATCCGCTCAACCGCCTGTTCAGCTACCGCTATCATGTCACCGGCAGCTGGAGCGACCCCAAGGTCGACAAGGCCGGCGAATCCGCGCCCAGCAAGCCGAAGCCGGAAGAAGAAAAAACCCCGATGGAGAATGACGCCCGATGAAGCAGAACTGCCGTATTGCCGCCCTGCAGATGATTTCCGGGCCGCGCGTCGGCGATAACCTGGAAACCGCCGGCCGGCTGATTGCCGAAGCGGTCGATCAGGGGGCCCAGATGGTCGCCCTGCCCGAGTATTTTCCGATCATCGGTGCGGCCGACGCCGACCGTGTGCGCGCCCGCGAAACCTACGGCAACGGGCCCATCCAGGACTGGCTGGCGGCGACCGCGGCACGTCACGATGTGTGGATTTTTGCTGGTTCCATCCCGTTGACCGCGACGCAGCCGCACCAGATGCGCAACAGTTCGCTGGTCTTCAACGATGGCGGCGACTGCGTCGCGCGCTACGACAAGATTCACCTGTTCGGCTTCAAGAAGGGCGACGAGTCCTACAACGAGGCCGCCTTCATCGAGCCGGGCAACACGCCGGTCGCCGTCGATACGCCGTTCGGCCGCGTCGCGCTGTCGATCTGCTACGACCTGCGCTTCCCCGAACTCTACCGTTCGCTCGGCCCGGTTGACCTGATCCTGATGCCGGCCGCCTTCACCGACACCACCGGCCGCGCCCACTGGGAAATCCTGCTGCGCGCGCGTGCCATCGAGAACCAATGCTACCTGCTCGCGGTCGGACAGGGCGGGCGCCATGAAAACGGTCGCGTCACGCACGGCAACAGCATGATCGTCGATCCCTGGGGCGAAATTCTCGACCGCAAGATGAAAGGGCCGGGCGTCGTCATCGCCGATCTCGACCACGCCCGTATCGCCGAAATCCGCGAGAGCCTGCCGGCGCTCGCCCACCGCATACTCTGACGGAGTTTCAATGAACCAGAACAGCGCCCTGGCCCAGGCCGAATCGCTTCTCCTCACCCCGTTCTCGCTGAGCGAGAGCGACCTGTCGCGCACCTTCGGCCAGATCCTGACGCACCAGGTCGATTACGCCGACCTCTACTTCCAGTATTCGCGTTCCGAGGCCTGGAGCCTCGATGAGGGCATCGTCAAGTCGGGCAGCTTCAACATCGATCAGGGTGTCGGCGTGCGCGCCATTTCCGGCGAGAAGACCTCGTTTGCCTACTCCGACGACATCAGCTCGCGCGCTTTGGGCGATGCGGCCAGTGCCGTGCGCGCCATTGCCGCCGCCGGCCAGAACGGCATTTTGCCCGCTTTGCAGGCGTCGACCGCCAGCCGTGCGCTGTATGTGCCGCACGATCCGATTGCCTCCTTGCCGGCCGAAGCCAAGGTCAAGCTGCTCGAACGTCTGGAAGGTTTTGCCAAGGCGATCGATCCGCGCGTCGTGCAGGTCATGGCCTCGCTTGCCGGCGAATACGAAGTGATCCTGGTCGCCGGTTCTGACGGTCGTCTGGCCGCCGATATCCGGCCGCTGGTGCGCTGCTCGATCTCGGTCATCGTCGAGGAAAACGGCAAGCGCGAACAGGGCGGCTCGGGCGGCGGAGGACGCTTCGATTTTGCCTATTTCTCCGACGACATCCTGCGCCGCTACGCCAGCGAAGCCGTGCATCAAGCGGTCACCAACCTGCATGCCGACGCTGCACCGGCTGGCCAGATGACCGTCGTGCTCGGTTCCGGCTGGCCCGGCATCCTGCTGCATGAAGCGGTCGGCCACGGTCTGGAGGGCGACTTCAACCGCAAGGGTAGCTCGGCGTTTTCCGGCCGGGTCGGCCAGCGCGTCGCCGCCAAGGGCGTCACTGTCATCGATGACGGCACGATTGCCGACCGGCGCGGTTCGTTGAACATCGACGATGAAGGCAATACGACGCAGCGCAACGTGCTGATCGAGGACGGCATCCTCAAGGGCTACATGCAGGACAGCCTGAACGCACGCCTGATGGGCGTCGCCCCGACCGGCAACGGCCGGCGCGAATCCTTCGCCCACCTGCCCATCCCGCGCATGACCAACACCATGATGCTGGCCGGCGAGCACGACCCGGCGGAAATCATCAAGTCGGTCAAGAAGGGCATCTACGCCGCCAATTTCGGCGGCGGCCAGGTCGATATCACGAGCGGCAAGTTCGTCTTCTCGATGAGCGAGGCTTACCTGATCGAGGACGGCAAGGTGACGCGTCCGATCAAGGGGGCGACGCTGATCGGCAACGGACCGGACGCAATGACGCGCATTTCGATGATCGGCAACGACCTCAAACTCGACCCCGGCGTCGGCACCTGCGGCAAGGATGGGCAGAGCGTACCGGTCGGCGTCGGCCAGCCGACATTACGGATAGATGGACTGACCGTGGGTGGAACGGCATAATTACCACCTTCTCAGGGGAGGACAATGTAATGCGGGCGTTGATTCTGGCAGCAGGCTTGTTGGTGGCGTGTGGTGGTGCAATGGCGCAGCAGGGCGTCCAGGAAAAGCTGAAGGCCATCCAGTCCGATCCGGTGGCCTTGCGCGCAGCGGTCGACGCCGGCAAGAAGGTCACTTTCTTCTGTGCCAATTGTCATGGTGAAGACGGTATCAGCAAGTTGCCGGAAGTGCCCAATCTGGCCGGCCAGAACCCGGCCTATCTGCTTGAGCAGATTCGCAAGTTCGGAACCGGCGAGCGCAAGGACCCGTTCATGCAGGGCCTGATCAAGGTGCTCAAGGATGACGAGCGCCTGCAGGCCGCCTCCTACTATGCCAGCATGCCGGTGCCGCCGTCGCGTGCCGATGCTTCACAGGTGAGCAAAGGCAAGGAATTGTTCGGCAAGCTGTGCGTGCGCTGTCATGGTGAGCAGGGTCGCGGCAATGAAACGATTGCCCGCCTGGCCGGACAGAAGCAGCCCTACCTGCAGACGACGATCACCCGCTATCGCGACAAGACCGGGGTGCGCAACAACCAGTTGATGGCCATCGCCACGGCCGGCCTCAAGAACGAGGAAATCGTCGCGATCAGCAACTACCTGACCCAGTTGCCCTAAAACAGGCTGAGTTGCCGCTCCCCGTCGTTTTTCGGCGGGGTGAAGCGGCTGGCGTCGAGTTGCGGCCAGTCGCGTGCCAGGCCAAGCCGGCGGCAGGTCAGTTCGAAACGCTGGCGGATCAGTTCGGCAAAATGCCCGAGGCCGGTCATCCGGCTGCCAAATTGGGCATCGTTGGCGCGTCCACCGCGCAAATCATAAAGTACCGACATGATGCGTGCCGCTTTCTGCGGCGCATGCCATTCCAGCCAGTCGCGAAAGAGGCCGGCCACTTCGTGCGGCAGGCGCAGCAGTGTGTAGCTGGCGCTGCTTGCCCCATGCTCGCGGGCGGCACCGAGCAGTTTTTCCAGTTCGTGATCATTGAGGCCGGGAATCAGCGGCGAGGCAAAGATCGAGACCGGTACGCCGGCCGCGGCCAGTTTCTCGATAGCCGCCAGGCGGGCGTGCGGCGCACTGGCGCGCGGTTCGAGTTGGCGGGCGAGCGGGCCGTCGAGCGTGGTCAGCGAAATGCCGACATGGGCGAGATGGTGGCGGGCCAGTTCGGCCCACAGGTCGAGATCACGCAAAATCAGTGACGACTTGCTGACCACGGCGACCGGATGCCGCGCCTCAAGCAGCACTTCGAGCAGGCTGCGACTCAGCCTGGTCTGGCGCTCGAAAGGCTGGTAGGCGTCGGTCGCTGCGCCGAGGACCAGCGTCGAGCAGACGTAGCCGGGGCGGGCCAGTTCGGCGCGCAGCAGCGCGGCGGCGTTGGGCTTCTGGAAAATCTGCGTCTCGAAATCGAGGCCGGGCGACAGGCCGAGATACGCATGCGTCGGCCGGGCATAGCAGTAAATGCAGCCGTGTTCGCAACCGCGGTAGGGGTTCAGCGACTGGGTGAACTCGAGGTCGGGCGAGTCGTTGCGGCTGATGATCGACTTCGCGGCATCGTCGAGCAGACGGGTTTGCGGCAGCGCCGGCGTGTCGCGTTCCCAGCCGTCATCCTCGGCCTGGCGCTGGTCGCTGCTGAAGCGGTGGGCGACATTGCCGACGGCGCCGCGACCCTTGACGGGGCGGTCCGGCAACTCGAGCGAGGGGTGAAGGTCGGAATCTTCCATGCGCATCCGGTAGAATGCTCGTTTTTCAGGCATTTTCAAATGGGGCCGGGCATGACGCAGCACAGCACGCAAGCAAGCAAACCGAATACCGACGACCTGCGGATCAGGGAAATCAAGGAACTGGTGCCGCCGGCGCATGTCTTCCGCGAATATCCGGTATCGAACCGCGCCGCGCAAACTACCTACGTTGCCCGTCAGGCCATCCACCGCATCCTGCACGGTGCCGACGACCGCCTGCTGGTCGTGATCGGACCATGTTCCATCCACGACTACGATGCCGCGATGGAGTACGCGAAGAAGCTGGTCAAGGAAGCCGACAAATACAAGGACGACCTCGTCGTGCTGATGCGCGTCTATTTCGAAAAGCCGCGCACGACGGTGGGCTGGAAGGGGCTGATCAACGATCCGCGGCTCGACAACACCTTCCGCATCAACGAAGGCATCCGCCTGGCCCGCAAGATCCTGCTCGAAATCAACGAGCTGGACCTGCCCTGCGCGACCGAGTTCCTCGACACCATCACGCCGCAATACACCGCCGACCTGATCGCCTGGGGCGCCATTGGCGCGCGTACCACCGAGTCGCAGGTGCACCGCGAGCTGGCATCCGGCCTGTCCTGCCCGGTCGGTTTCAAGAACGGCACCGACGGCAACATGCGCATTGCGGTCGACGCCATTCGTTCGGCCAATTCGCCGCACCATTTCCTGTCGGTGACCAAGTCCGGTCATACCGCCATCGTGTCGACGATGGGCAACGAGGATTGCCACGTCATCCTGCGCGGCGGCAAGGAACCCAATTACGACGCGGCCAGCGTCGATGCTGCGTGCACCGAGATCGCCAAGTCCGGCCTCGCGGCGCGGCTGATGGTCGACTTCTCGCACGGCAACAGCCGCAAGCAGTACAAGCTGCAGATGGAAGTCAGCGACAGCGTCGCCGCCCAGCTGACCGCCGGCGAGGAGCGCATCGTCGGCGTCATGGTCGAGTCCCACCTCGTCGAAGGCCGCCAGGACATCGTGCCGGAAAAGCCGCTGACCTACGGCCAGAGCGTCACCGATGCCTGCATCAACTGGGACGACAGTCTCAAGGTGCTCGACCAGCTGGCCGCTGCCGTGCGCGCCCGGCGCGTTGCCGAGGCGGCCGAGTAATTGTTTCGCTGGCCGGCATTGCCGGCCATTTTTTTGACTGGCCGAAAGGACCCGCGATGAATTTCAAAAGCCTGAGTCTTGCATTTCTGGTCGCGCTGATGCTCAGCGCCTGCGCCCTGACCCGTTCGGATACCAATCCCTGGCTCGATGCGCGGGCCGGTCAGTCCGGCGAAAACATCGCCGGTAAATGGACGACGGCCGGTGGCGTCGGGGCCAACTGGGGTGAAGCCAATTTCATCCAGGATGGTTCGCGTTTCTACGGCACGCTCGGTTCCTACTACGTCGATGGCTCGATCAATGGCGAGCATCTCTTTCTGGCGCTGAGTTCGGGCAAGAAGGTCTATTACACGGCGCGCCTGAACCGCGCGCCGGACGGCAGTTACGCCGGCAAGGTGGTGCAGGGAGCGATCGTCGACAACTCGAATCGTGCCGATGACGGCTTCACGCTGATGAGCATGCGCCGGCTCGGCAACTGAGCCCAGGAGTCAGCGGCCGGCGCTGAACGGTTCAGCGTCGATGGCTTGTTCGCCCCTGGCTCAGCCAGAGGGTGATTACCTGAATCAGCCGGTTCGGATCGGTCGGTTTCGAGATGAAGTCATCCATGCCGGCGGCGAGGCAGCGCGATCTGTCCTCCTCGAAGGCATTGGCCGTCATCGCAATGATCGGCACCTCCCGACCCAGGGGCAGCCGGCGGATGCAGCGGGTTGCTTCCAGGCCATCCATGTTCGGCATCTGCATGTCCATCAGGATCAGCGCGTATTCCTGCTTTTCCAGACGGTCGACCGCCTGGAGTCCGTCTTCTGCCGTATCGACGACAAGACCGGCATCCTCCAGCATCATGCTCGCCACTTCGCGGTTGATCGGTTCGTCCTCGACGAGAAGGATGCGGTGTTGCGAGAGATCCGGCGTGGAGCGGCATGCAGCGCTAGCCGTCGCGGCCGGCTGATGGACGGTGTCTTCCTGTTTGCGCAGGCGGGCGGTGAACCAGAAGGTGCTGCCTTGGCCGGGTGTGCTGCTGGCACCGGCGGTGCCGCCCATCAGGCCGGCCAGGCGGCGGGTGATCGCAAGACCCAGGCCGGTACCGCCATATTTGCGGGTGGTCGTGTTGTCGACTTGTTCGAAGGCGGAAAACAGCCGCGGTAGTGCGTCGGCCGCGATGCCGATGCCGGTATCCTCGACCGTGAAGCGAAGCAGCATGCTGTGCGCGTCTTCCTCGATGATGCCGGCTTGCAGGGTGACGCTGCCCGTCTCGGTGAATTTGATCGCATTGGCCGCGTAATTGAGCAGAGCCTGCTGCAATGCCGTCTGGTCGCCAAGCAGTCCGCCGGGTAGTTCGCCGGGCCGGGCAATGAACTGGAGATGCTTGGCCTGGGCGCGTTCCTGCAACATCGACAGGACATTGGCGAAGACGCTTTCGATCCGGACCGGGCTCTCGCTCAGGGTGACCTTGCCGGCTTCGATCTTCGACAGTTCAAGGATCGCGTTGATGATGCTGAGCAGATGCTCGCCGGCTGCCTCGAGTTTGTCCATCCTGGCGACTTGTTCCGGATTGAGGCCGCTGCGGCGAATCAGGTAGGCCATGCCGGTAATCGCATTGAGCGGCGTCCGGATTTCATGGCTCATGTTGGCGAGAAAGGCGCTTTTGGCGATGTTGGCGGTTTCGGCGGCCTCCTTGGCGGTCGACAGTTCCGTCGTGCGTTTTTCCACCAGTTGTTCGAGGTGCTTGCGGTATTCGGCCAGTTCTTCCTCGGCCCGCTTGCTGTCGGTAATGTTGCGGGTGATCGAGAGCAGGCAGGCGACACCGTTCAATTCCATGCGCGAGGCGGAGAACAGGCCCCAGAAGGTGCTGCCTTCCTTGCGCCGGAAGAGCGCCTCGAAATTGAGTACCTGATCGCCGCTGCTGAATTGCCGGCTGAAACGCTGACGATCCTCCGGGTGAGCCCAGATATTGAGTTCCAGCGAGCTGCGCCCGATCAGTTCGCTGGCCTGATAGCCGGACATGTCGACAAAGGCGCGATTGACGTCGAGGTAGCAGCCTTCCTTCAGCGTCGTGATGGCGATGGCGTCGAGCGTGGTCTGGAAGGCCGTGCGGTAGCGCAACTCGCTGTCGGTGAGTGCCTGGCGTGAGCGGACGATGTCGGTGATGTCGCGGAAATACCAGACGCGTCCGAGATACTCGCCAGCGGCGCTGCGCAGGGGGCTGGAGTGACGCTTCAGGCTGCGCCCGTCGACCAGGCTGATCTCGCAGTTGTCTTCGAGTGCGGGATTGGCATACAGCTCGCGCACCCGTTGCAGGAAGAGTTCCGGTTGCGCAACCCGTTTCAGTGCCTGCTCAAGGAAGGGATCGTCGGAGACGTTGGCCGGGGCGTCGAGCGGATAGTCCGGCTGGGCCATCCGCCAGACTTCGAAAAAACGCTTGTTGACCGACACGATATGACCATCGTGATCGACGACGAGAATCCCGTCCGGGCTTTCGTCGAGAATGGCCTTGTGCAAAGAGGCGCGAAACTCCTTGCTGCGATTTTGCTGCGAACCCATGTGCCGTTACTCCCTGGCCGGCGTTGGCTTGTCTGCCTGAATTGTACGCGCTTCCCCGACCCATGAACGCCGGGGAAGCGCCAGCAGGCTGCCTCAGTCGGCGAAGTTGGGGGCGCGTTTCTCGCGTTGCGCGGCGATGCACTCACCGAGGTCGCCGGAGAGCAACAGGGCGGCATTCCAGGTCGCGACGTAATTGAGGCCGTCGGCGATGCTGTGCTCGCGGCTGTAATTCATGACCTCCTTGAGGCCGCGCGTCGCGAGTGGCGACTTGGCGGCGATGCTCGCGGCGATGTCGCGCACGCCAGCGGTCAACGCTTCAGAAGAGGCAAAAACGCGATTGACCAGGCCGATTTTGCCCGCTTCGGCAGCGTCGACCGTGCGGCCGGTGTACGCCAGTTCGCGCGCGATGCCGTCACCGACCAGACGCGGCAGGCGTTGCAGCGTGCCGACGTCGGCGACCATGCCGAGGTCGATTTCCTTGATCGAGAACACGGCATCCTCGGCGGCATAGCGCATGTCGCAGCAGGTAACGAGATCGAGCGCGCCGCCGACGCAGGCGCCCTGGATCGCAGCCAGCACCGGTTTGCGGCAGCGCTCGATGGCGGAGAGGCAGTCCTGCAGGTCGAGGATCAGGCGGCGCAGGGCTTCGCGACTGCGCGCGCCGTCCGGATGGGCGATGCGTTGCTGGATGCTGCCCAGCATGGCGAGGTCGATGCCGGCGCAAAAATTGCGCCCGGCGCCGGCGAGGATGGCGACACGCGCTTCCGGGGTACTGTCGACCCAGTCGAAGGCCTGGCGGATTTCCTGCCACATCGCATCGTGCATGGCGTTCGACTTGTCCGGCCGGTTGAGGCGGATCTCGGCGATGCCGTCGGCGAGGTGCAGGGTGAGGCTGGTGAATGCGGGGTGTTGCATGCGGCTGTCTCCTTGTTTGTTATGCCGGAGACTTTAACCCGAAGGCAGGATGCCGCGAAGCCCTGTCTATTCGCTGAAGCTGACCAGGTCGATGTCGGCGGCCGCCTGGCGCAGCGGCAGCAGTGCCTGGTAGGCCGGCGAGTCGTACCAGCGGTCGACGCTCGCCAGATCGGGAAAACGGATCACCACCGTGTCGGCATGCGCATGCGTGCCGGCGAGCAGCCGGCCGCGCTGGCCGCGAAAGACCAGCTCGGCGCCGAAGGGCGCCAGCGTGGCCGGTACCCGGGTGCGGTATTGCGCCCATTGCTCGGCATCCCTGACCGTGATGTGGCCGATGACCAGCGCGCTCATGCGGCGTTCTTGCCTTTTTGCCAGAGCACGTCGCCACGCCCGCCGGCGCGGTTGAGGACGCGGCCGAGGATGAAAAGCAGGTCGGAGAGGCGGTTGATGTAGCGGCGGGCCGGCTCGGAGAGCGGCTCGGCGGCGTGCAGGCGGACCATCGAGCGTTCGGCGCGGCGGCAGACGGTACGGCTCAGGTGGGCCAGTGCGGCGGCGCGCGTGCCGCCGGGCAGGATGAATTCCTTGAGCATGGGCAGGCCGGTGTTGAATTCGTCGGCCAGTTCTTCGAGACGGGCGACCTGGGCATCCTTGATGATGTTCATGCCGGGCAGGCAGAGTTCGCCGCCGAGATCGAACAGGTCGTGCTGGACGTCGAGCAGTGCGGCGCGCACGGCGGCCGGCAGTTCTTCGCAGAGCAGCACGCCGAGGCCGGAGTTCAGTTCGTCGATTTCGCCGATGCTGTCGATGCGCAGGCTGTCCTTGGTCGTCCGGCTGCCATCGCCGAGCCCGGTGGTGCCGGCGTCGCCGGTGCGGGTGACGATCTTCGACAGGCGGTTGCCCTTGCGTTCGCTGTCCGTATTGTTCTGGTTGTCGCTCACGGTCTCTCTCCTTGGTTGTCGGCGGATTATACTTTTGGCTCAGCCACAGACTGTCATCGTCATGCCAAAGTTCGCCGCCAACCTGAGTTTTTTATTTACCGACCGGCCTTTCCCCGAACGTTTTGCCCTGGCCGCAGCGGCCGGCTTCGGCGGGGTCGAGTATCTCTTTCCCTACGAGCATTCGCCGCACGACATCGCCGAGTGGTTGCAGGCGAGCGATCTGGAGCAGGTGCTGTTCAACCTGGCGCCCGGCGACTGGGCGGCCGGCGAGCGCGGTCTGGCCTGTCTGCCGCACCGTCAGGGCGAGTTCGCCGAGAGCGTCGAGCAGGCGCTGGAGTACGCCGTCGTGCTCGATTGCGAGCGCGTGCATTGCATGGCGGGACTGTCCCCCGCCGGCGTGGCCGAGGTTGAACTCGAAGAAACCTACATCGCCAACCTGCGCTACGCCGCCGACTGGCTGGCGACGGTCGGCGTCACGGTGACGATCGAGCCGATCAACAGCCGCATCGACATGCCCGGCTACTGGCTCGATGACGTAGCCAAGGGTTTTCGCCTGCTGGCGGCGGTCGACCGCCCGAACGTCAAATTGCAGTACGACATCTATCACGCCCAGATCATCGCCGGCGATCTGGCGCGCACGCTGGAAGCCAACATCGGGCAGATCGGCCATATCCAGATTGCCGACAATCCCGGCCGGCATGAGCCGGGGACCGGCGAGATCAACTATCCCTATTTGTTCGCCTTGCTTGACCGCCTCGGTTACGCCGGCTGGGTTGGCTGCGAATACAAGCCGCTGACGACGACCGAAGCCGGTCTTGGCTGGCTGAAGAAGTAGGCGCTCACACTACGCGGTTGCGGCCGCGTCGTTTGGCGGCGTAAAGCTTGCCGTCGCATTCGGCGATCAGGTCGCGGACCAGGCCGGCGTCGACGACAGTGTAGGAGGCCGGCGCGATTTCGGTGACGCCGAAACTGGCGCTGAGCGGAATCGCCGGTTCGCCGGGCAGCGGGTTGTCGTGGATGCGCTGGCGCAGTTTTTCGGCGAGCAGGTGGGCCTGGGCGTTACCGGTCGACGGTGCGACGAGCAGGAATTCCTCGCCGCCGTAGCGGAAGACGAGATCGGACTGGCGCAGCGTGTCGCGCACGATGCCGGCGATATGCTCGAGCGCCCGGTCGCCGGTGTTGTGGCCGTACTTGTCGTTGAGTTTTTTGAAGTGATCGAGGTCGAACATGATGACGCTGAAGGCCGACTCGGTCGCCTTGGCGATTTCCATCTGGTTGACCAGCACGCGGTCGAGAAAGCGGCGGTTCAGGAAGCCGGTCAGCGGATCCTTGTTGTACACGCTCATGATGACGATGCTGTTGAGCAGCGAAATTTCGTTGCCGAGTTCCAGCGAGTAGGTTTCGGCCTTTTTCAGCAGCGCGTAGATCGGGCTGCTCGCGCGCCGGTGGCTCATGATTTCGCTGACTTCGCAGACGACATGATGCAGCGACTCGTGCAGTTTCCGGATCTGCCCGATATGACTCTTGTCGCGGATCAGCTTGCTGCCTTCCCCATTCAGCCAGGTGCCGAACTGGCAGCGGGAGTGGTCGAGTTCCGGCATCCGTTCCGGATCGCGCAGGCGCGCCGCCTCGACCAACTGGGCGATCCATTCGAGATGGCTTTCGAAGTAGGAGAGGATGTTCTTGTCGCTGAGTGCCTGGATGTGACTCAGGCGCAGGTGATTGCGCGTGCCCAGGCGATTGAGGAAGACGCGCAGGTAGATGCCGGCGAACTCCTCTTCCATGTCCTCGAACAACGCGATCAGTTGCCGGGCCTGCTCGATGTCTTCGCGGCTTAAAACGAGTTTGATGATCAGGTTGCGCAGGACGCCGAACTGGTGCGCGAAGAGCATGAAGGGCGTGCCTTCGCCGGCCAGTTGCTCGAGCATCGCATGGCACTGGTTTTCACCTTCGCTGGCGAGAGCCTTGGCCAGGCAATTCTTGATGTGCGGCCAGGCGACATTGACGCTTTCGACAACGACGGCCTCGTCGGGCGGCGCGCTCGCCAGTTGCGCGTCGAGCTCCTGCAGTAGCGAGCCGAGCAGGGCGCGGATGTCGGGGGCGGTCCAGAGGTTCATTCGTCATCTTTCCTGTGATCCGCATTGCGGGTGCCATGCCGGGGAGGTTGGCGCAGATCGACTAAGTCCGTGATTGGCTTGTGTTTTTATGCCGCCAATAAAGCGCGCGATTATAGAGGGAAGGCGCCCGGGAAGTGGGTAAAAATATGTTGTTTCAGGCTAGCAAGACACCCGCCTATGTCATTGGCAAATCGCTGCTTTGGATTGTGCTGTATGACGTTCGGGAATCTGCGTGTCGCCCCTCTTTTTGCTTTCGCCCCCGGTTTAGAATGTACGGATGGGGACCGTCGAAAATACTTTCCAGACCGATCGCAAGGCGCTCGCCGAGCGTCTCAAAGGCATCCTGCCGGCGCATTGCCTGCTGGTTGATGACGAGGATTTGCGCCCCTACGAGTGCGATGGCCTGACCGCCTACCGCGAATTGCCGCTCGCCGTTTGCCTGCCGGAAACCGAGGCGCAGGTGGTCGATATCCTGTGGACCTGTCACCAGCTCGGCGTGCCGGTCGTGGCGCGCGGTGCTGGCACCGGTCTGTCGGGCGGGGCGATGCCGCATGCCCAGGGCGTCGTGTTGTCGATGGCGCGTTTTAACAAGATTTTGCGTGTCGACCGTGCGGCGCGTCTGGCGGTCGTCCAGCCCGGTGTGCGTAATCTGGCGGTGTCGGAAGCGGCGGCGCCGTTCGGCCTGTATTACGCGCCCGATCCTTCGTCGCAGATCGCTTGCACGCTGGGCGGCAACGTCGCCGAAAATTCGGGTGGCGTGCATTGCCTGAAATACGGCCTGACCGTGCACAACATCCTGCGTATCCGGGTGGTCAGCATCGAGGGCGAGATTTTCGAAATCGGCTCCGAAGCCCCCGATGCGCCCGGTTACGACCTGCTCGCCCTGCTCATCGGTTCGGAGGGCATGCTTGGCGTGGTCACCGAAGTGACCGTCAAGCTGGTGCCCAAGCCGGCGCTGGCGCAGGTCGTGATGGCGTCCTTCGACCAGGTCGGCAAGGCCGGTGAAGCGGTGGCGGCGATCATCGCCGCCGGCATCATTCCGGCCGGACTGGAGATGATGGACCAGCCGGCGACGGCGGCTGTCGAACCCTACGTCAAGGCGGGCTACGACCTTGACGCGGCAGCCATCCTGCTCTGCGAGTCGGACGGCACGCCGGAAGAGGTGGCCGAGGAGATTTCGCGCGTTACGGCGGTGTTGACCGCGGCCGGCGCGCGCGACATCCGCGTCTCGCAATCGGAAGCCGAGCGCCTGCGTTTCTGGGCCGGGCGCAAGGCGGCGTTTCCGGCGGTCGGGCGGATCACGCCGGATTATTACTGCATGGATGGCACGATTCCGAGGAAGCGCCTGGCCGAGATGCTGGCCGCGATTGCCGCCATGGAAAAGAAATACGGCCTGCGCTGTGCCAACGTCTTTCATGCCGGCGACGGCAACCTGCATCCGCTGATCATGTACGACGCGGCCCAGCCGGGTGAGTGGACGCGGGCCGAGGCCTTCGGCGCCGAAATCCTCGAGCTGTCGGTGCGTCTGGGCGGCTCGATCACCGGCGAGCACGGGGTCGGCATCGAAAAGATCAACCAGATGTGCGTGCAGTACAAGACGCGCGAACTGGAAGTCTTTCATCGCATCAAGGCTGCCTTCGACGAGCGCGGCCTGCTCAATCCCGGCAAGGCTGTGCCCAGCCTGCATCGCTGTGCCGAATACGGGCAGATGCATGTGCATCATGGCGAACTGAAATTTCCCGAACTGGAGCGTTTCTGATGCGCCTCAGCGATCTGGTGGCGGTGATAGTCGAGGCCGCGGCGAACAAGGAGCCCTTGCGCATCCGGGCCGGCGGCAGCAAGGATTTCTACGGCGGCATGCTGGCCGGCAAATTGTTCGATGTTTCAGCGCATCGCGGCATTGTTGCCTACGAGCCGACCGAGCTTTACGTGACGGCGCGCTGCGGCACGCCGCTGGTCGAAATCGAGGCGGCACTGGCCGAGCGCGGCCAGATGCTGGCTTTCGAGCCGCCGCATTTCGGGCGGGCGACGCTGGGCGGTTGCGTCGCGGCCGGGCTGGCCGGACCACGCCGGCAGCAGGCCGGCGGCGTGCGCGATTTCGTGCTCGGCGTGAAGCTGGTCGATGGCTGCGGCTTGGTGCACGATTTTGGCGGTCAAGTCATGAAGAATGTCGCCGGTTACGATGTCTCGCGCTTGCTCGCCGGCAGTCTCGGCACTCTCGGCGTGCTTGCCGAGGTGACGCTGAAAGTCCTGCCGCAGCCGCGCGCCGAGCAGACGCTACGCTTCGACATGGACGAAGGCGCCGCGCTGGCCGTGCTCAACGAATGGGGCGGGCAGCCCCTGCCGATCTCGGCCTCATTCTGGTCAACCGGGCAGCTCTGGTTACGCCTGTCCGGCGCACAGGCCGCAGTGGCCAGCGCGGTGGCGCGTCTGGCGGACCAGTTTGGCGGCCAGACGGTCGACGGCGAAAAACACTGGATTTCCGTGCGCGAACAGACGCATTCGGCCTTTGCCGGTGCCAGCCTGTGGCGTCTGGCGCTGCCGACGACAAGCCCGGCGCTCGGCCTCGAAGGCCTGAGCGCGATCGAGTGGGGTGGCGGCCTGCGCTGGTATGCCGGCGACGCCGTCCCGGCTGCCGTGTTGCGCGAGCGGGCAGGGCAGGCCGGCGGGCACGCCGTGCTCTACCGCGCGCCGGAGTCGCAGCGCTGCCTGGAAGACGCCTTTGCGCCCCTGGCGCCGCCCTTGCTGGCGCTGCACCGGCGTCTGAAGAAGAGCTTCGACCCGCAGGGTATTCTCAACCCCGGTCGGCTGTATGCGGAGTTCTGATGGATAGCCGCGTCACTGATACCCTGCGTCAGACCCGAGCCGGCCAGATCGCCGAGGACATCCTGCGCAAGTGCGTGCACTGCGGTTTCTGCACGGCGACCTGTCCGACCTACCAGTTGCTGGGCGACGAGCTGGACGGGCCGCGCGGGCGAATCTACCTGATCAAGCAATTGCTCGAAGGCAAGGAAGTGACGGCCAGGACGCAACTGCACCTGGATCGCTGCCTGACCTGCAGGTCGTGCGAAACGACCTGCCCCTCCGGCGTGCAATACGCGCATCTGCTCGATATCGGGCGCGAGGTACTGGCGGCACAGTTGCCACGGCCGCGCGCCGAGGCGCTGAAGCGCCGCCTGCTGCGCGAGGGCCTGACCCGGCCGCGCCTGTTCGGCACGGCGATTCGCCTCGGCCGCATGTTGCGTCCCTTGCTGCCCTCCGGCCTGGCCGACAAGCTGCCACGCCCGGCGCCCGGTGACAGTCGTGGCAAGCCGGCCGGCGGCCGGCACGCGCGCCGCATGCTGTTGCTCGCCGGTTGCGTGCAGCCGGCGCTGGCGCCCAATATCAATGCGGCGACGATGCGCGTCTTCGACCGGCTCGGTATCGCGTTGTTCGAGGAGGACAAGGCCGGCTGTTGTGGCGGCGTACGCTTTCATCTCGACGATCAGGACGGGGCGAAGGCCGACATGCGGCGCAATATCGATGCCTGGTGGCCGCATGTCGAGGCCGGCGTCGAGGCGATTGTCGTCACCGCGTCCGGTTGCGGCGTGCAGGTGCGCGATTACGGTCACGTGCTGGCCGACGATACGGTCTACGCCGAAAAAGCGGCCAAAATCAGCGCGCTGTGCCGTGATCCATCGGAGATCCTGTGCGCCGAGCGGTCCGCCCTGTTATCGCTTTTGCCAGAAGATCAACCGGCGCGCGAACGGCTGGCTTTTCATGCCCCCTGCACCTTGCAGCATGGCTTGCAGATTCGTGGCGTGATCGAGGATCTGCTGCAGGCGGCTGGTTTCGCGCTGACGCCGGTGGCCGACGCGCATTTGTGTTGCGGTTCGGCAGGAACTTATTCGCTCCTGCAACCGGAATTGTCGGTACAGTTGCGTAACCGGAAACTGGCCGCGCTCGATGCCGGGGGGCCGGCGCTGATTGCCACGGCCAATATCGGCTGCTTGACGCACTTGCAGGCGGGCAGCATGCTGCCCGTCCGGCACTGGATAGAATTGATGGATGAGGTGATGGTTTGAGCGGAACATCGGTAAATGAGGCGGTCAAGACGCTGGGCGAAGAAGATGCCAAAAAGATCAAGCGCCTGCTTGAACGGGGTGTCAAGATTCCGCCGCAGCCGCGGGTCATGCAGGAGCTTTTCAAGCTGCTGCAGCAAAAGGAATTCGACATCCGCGTGCTGTCGCGGGTGATCAACCAGGATCCCGGCATCACGGCCATGCTCTTCAAGGTGGTTGGCAGTGCGGCTTACAAACAGCATCAGCCCTTTGAAACGGTCGAGCAGATCCTGCACGCCGTCGGCGTGCGCCAGACGGCCAACCTGGTGCAGGCCGTGGCGCTGGCCGGCATGGGCGACATCAAGAAGAACACGCGCGTGTACGAAGCCTTCTGGGCGCGTTCGCAGGCGGTGGCGCAGATTGCCATGCTGATTGCCGACGACCGCATCGCCGTCTGCAACATCTTCCCCGATCAGGCCTACCTCGCCGGGATTTTTCACGATTGCGGCGTACTTCTGCTGCTGCAGCGCTTTACCGCCTATTGCGCCGAAATGCATCTCGGCGAGCCGGGGCGCTGGGTCGATCTGGCCGACGAGGATCGCAAGTTCAGTGCCGATCATTGCGTGGTCGGCTACATCGTCGCTCGCCACTGGCATCTGCCTGACTTCATCTGCGATGCCATTCGCTATCACCATGACATGAGCGAACTGGGCATGCACGCCTCGCGCACGATGGTGGCGATCCTGCAGCTGGCGATCGAAATTTATTATCGCGAGCAGCGCATCCACAATGCCGAATGGGATCGGGTCAAGGAGGAGGTGCTGCCTGAGCTCGGGCTTGGCGAGGACTCGCTGCCCGAGTTTGTCGACGTCATCATCGAGCGTTTCCATATGGCGCAACACTGATGCGGCGCGGGTGATGCATGGTTTGCGTTAATTTTGTGTAAAGCTTTGTATATCCCTTTCATGATAACCTTCTCCGGATAAAGGAGAGGGTAATGCCGTTAGCAATTGATGCGTGCGCAGCGCAGCACCAGGGGGATCGCAAGGAGCAGCAGGATCGTCTTGCCATCCTGCCGCATGCCAAGAAAAAAGGTGTCGCACTGGTCGTCGTTGCCGACGGCATGGGTGGCCATACAGGGGGGGCCCTGGCCGCCGAACAGGTGTTGCACACGGCGAAAACCACTCTGGAACATTTCGCACCGGCGGAAGAAAGTCCGCGTGTCCTGCTCGAAAACAGCATGCGTGAAGCGCATACGATGATCAAGGCGTCGCGCTTCATGAATGAAAAGGATCCGCACAGCACCGCCGTCATGCTGTTGCTGCAGCCGGGCAAGGTGACCTGGGCGCATTGCGGTGACAGCCGCTTGTACCGTTTTCATGACGGGAAACTGGTTCGCCGTACGGTCGACCACTCCTATGTCGAACATTTGGTCGCCAATGGCCGGATCACCGCCGAGCAGGCGCTGACGCACCCCAATCGCAATGTCCTGCTGACCTCGCTGGGCGGGCAGGAAGAACCCAAGTTTGACTTTGCCGAAGCCGAAGACATCGCCGGCGGCGACGCTTTCGTGCTTTGCTCTGACGGCCTCTGGGCCTACTTCGATGATGCCGAACTGGGTCGCGTCGTGGCGGAAAACTCGGCGCGAAATGCCTGCGAAAAGCTGATCGATCATGCCCGTTCGCGGGCTGCCGGCAGTGGTGACAACATCTCGCTGGCGATCATCAAGCTGGTGGACGTGCCGGCTGAAAAGCCGAAGGCGCCGGTCGGGTTCGTGCCGCGTCTGCCGACTTGATTTCAGTCCGGACGATGTAAAAACGGCGCCCAGGGCGCCGTTTTCATTTACTGCTTGCGACCCAGGCCGCCGAGCAGGGCGGCGACCACCCGCTTGGGTTTGTGCGGGTCGATCTTGGCCGGTGCCTGCGGCGAATCCGGCACGTCGCTGCGCGGACTGCTGTCTTCGTAGGGCTTGCTGAAGTCGAAGCCGTCGGCAGCGATCATCGGATTGCGGCGTGCCGGGCGACGTTCGTGGCGGTCGCCGCGATCATTGCGATCACCTCGGTCGTTACGCTCGCCACGTTCCGGGCGCTGGGCAACTGGCGCCTTGGTCGGGGCGGCGGCGGGGGCGCTGCGTTTTCTCTTGTTGCCCGGCGGGTATTCGTATTCGGCTTCCGGCTCGAAACCGACGACTTCAACCTGCTCGATCGGGCGCTTGATCAGCTTTTCGATATCGACCAGATAGCCGACTTCGTGCGCACTGACCAGTGAAATGGCGTTGCCGAGCTTGCCGGCACGGCCGGTGCGGCCGATACGGTGTACGTAGTCTTCCGGCGTGTGCGGCAGTTCGTAGTTGATCACGTAGGGCAGGTCGTCGACGTCGAGGCCACGCGCGGCCACGTCGGTGGCGATCAGGGCGTGCGTCTCGCCGGCCTTGAAGGCGTCGAGCGCCTTGATGCGTTCGAGCTGGCTCTTGTCACCGTGGATGGCGTCGGCCTGGATGCCGGCGCGCTGCAGTTCGCGGGTCAGGCGCGAGCAGCCCTGCTTGGTGCGCATGAAGACCAGGCACTGGCGGATTTCGCTGGATTTGAGCAGCTTGATCAGCAGGCCGCGCTTGCCGTATTCGGAAACCGGATGCACGCGGTGTGTGATGTTCTCCGAGACCTGGTTGCGGCGGGCGACTTCGATCAGCACCGGTGAACGCAGCATGGTGTCGGCCAGGCGCTTGATTTCCTCGGAGAAGGTCGCCGAGAACAGCAGGCTCTGGCGTTGCGCCGGCAGCATGTTGAGGATGCGCGTCACGTCGGGCACGAAGCCCATGTCGAGCATGCGGTCGGCTTCGTCGAGGACCAGGGCCTGCACCGAGTTGAAGCTGACGCTCTTGTTTTCGACGTGATCGAGCAGTCGACCGGGGGTGGCGACGAGAATCTCGACGCCTTTTTTCAGTTCGGCGATCTGCGGCCGGATATCGACGCCGCCGAAGGCGCACATCGAGCGCAGGTGGGTGTGCTTGCTGTAGGCCTTGACCGATTCATAGACCTGCAGGGCGAGTTCGCGGGTCGGCGCGAGAATCAGGGCGCGTACCGGATGCTTGGCCGGCGATGGGCTGCTGCTCGCGAAAGGCAGGATGCGCTGCAGGATGGGCAGCGTGAAGGCGGCCGTCTTGCCGGTGCCGGTCTGGGCGCCGCCCATGATGTCCTGGCCGCGGATCACGAGTGGAATGGCCTGAGCCTGGATCGGCGTCGGCTTGGTATAGCCCTCTTCGAGCACTGCACGCAGCAGTTCCGGGGCCAGGCCGAGATCGGCAAAGGTAATTTCGGGAGTGGCTTCTGCGGGCAGTTCCGCCGCCGGGGTGCTGGCTGCGTCGCCAGCTAACGTATTGATTTCAGACATGGGTCGGGATTATACGCCTAGCGGCGGACAGTCAAGCAGCTGACGTGCAATCCGTCAGCCTGCCGGCCGTGGTTTTTGCTTCTGGCGGGCGGTCGACCGTCCGGCGGTGCTCAAAGACCGACGATCAGGTCTTCAAGCAGCTTGCGGTTGATCGGCTTGACCAGGATGTCGTCGAAACCGGCAGCGAGGAAGCGCGCCCGCTCTTCGGGAAAGGCGTGCGCGGTATAGGCGAGGATGCGCATGGTCTTGCCGTTCGGGCATTCGCGCAGGCGGGCGCAGGTGTCTTCACCGGACAGTCCGGGCATGCTGATGTCGAGCAGGACCAGCGTTGGCGCAAAGCTGTTGGCCAGGGCGATGGCGGTTTCGCCGCCTTCGGCTTCGTGTACCGTCCAGCCCTGTTTCTTGAGCAGGGCAATGGCCAGCAGACGGTTGGTCGGGTGGTCGTCGACGACGAGGGCGTGACGTTCAGTCATGGCTTTCCCCTTTGGGGAGATAGAGGGTGAAAGTAGAACCGATGCCGACGCTGGATTCAAGGGTGATGCGCCCCCCCATGCGCTCGACCAGTTGGCGGACCAGGGCGAGGCCGAGGCCGGTGCCGCCGTGTTCACGGGTCAGGAAACTTTCGAGCTGCTTGAATTTTTCGAAGACGGTTGCGTGGTGTTCGGGGGGAATGCCCGGCCCTGTATCGCTGACGGCAAAGGCAATTTCATTGCCGATGGCTGCGACGCGCAGGGAAACCGAGCCATGCTCGGTGAATTTCACGGCATTGCTGAGCAGATTGTTGAGCAACTGGCGCAGTCGGGTGCCGTCGGTGCGCAGTTGTTCCGGCAGGCCGTCGGCAAACTCGAGATGCAGGGCGAGGCCTTTTTCTGCGGCACTGCTGCGATGCACGGCGATGCTTTCGTCGATGAAACTGGCGAGCGCGATGGGCGCCAGATTGAAGGTCATTTCGCCGGACTCGATCTTGGCCAGGTCGAGAATTTCCGTGACCAGTTGCTGCAGATGTTCGCCGCTGCTGTGAATGATGCCGGCGTACTCATGTTGTGTCGGATCGGTCAGTTCGAGCTTGAGCAGGTCGGCAAAACCGATGATGCCGTTGAGCGGGGTGCGCAGTTCGTGCGAAACGGTGGCGAGGAAGGCCGACTTGAGGCGGCTCGCTTCTTCTGCCTTTTCGCGGGCTTCTTCCAGGCGCTTGAACGACTCTTCGACCGAATCCGCCATGTTGTTGAAGGATTGGGCGAGTTCGCCCATTTCATCGGAGGAGCTGGCATCGAGTCGGTGTTTCAGGTCGCCTTGCTTGAAGGCTCGGATGCCGGAAATCATCCGGGTGATGCGTCCGGTCAGCAGATTGGCCATCCACACGGCGACGCCGATGACGAGCACGATCATCAGCAGGGTCGAGCCCCACAGGCCGATCGCCGTCGAGGTCAGGCTTCTCTGAATGTCATCGAGCATCTCGCTGCGCTGCGTCTTGAAGCTGACATCCTTTTCATTGACCAGGGTGTTGATCTTGCCGGCGGTTTCCGTCGCCGCCTTGTGGAACTCGTCGACATTGGCGCCGATCGTGACGAAGCCGAAGCCCTGTGGCGTCTTGCCGTACTGGCCGGTGTAATAGGGGATGGCGGCGGCGGTGGTCAGCTTCCAGAGGCCGGAGAAGAAAATGACAAAGGAGCCGGAGCCGCCATGCTCGGTGACTGCATTCCAGCCATCGCACTGCGGCGAGAAGTTCAGGTAGCGGCAGTCGAGCCCGATCGTGCCGGCCTTGACCAGTTCCTTGGCCGGCTTGCGCTTGAGATTCTGGTCGCGGAAGGCCGGGATGCCGGCGAGGAATTCGTCGGATGGCTTGCCGCTCTGCTGCCATTCGGCATACAACTCCTCATCCATCCACGGAGTTGCCGGGCGGCCGGTCTGCGCATCGTAACCGACGATCATGTAGTCGCGCGGGTGCGAGATCGAGCGGCTCCTGTGATCCCAGATGAAGGCGTAGTTGCCCTTGATCGCATCGGCAATCGGCGTGTAGCGCTCCTCGGTCGGCATCAGGCGATCGGAGAACTGGCGGATGTGATCGTGGTCGAGGGCCAGCGTCACGTAGCCGCTGATCTGGCCGTTGCGGACGACCGGCATGGCCCAGCGCACGATGCCGCGGAAACGTTTGCCGACCGGGTTCTCGGTGCCGGCATAGGCAGACTCTTGCGGCTTGAACGGCTTGCCCGCCTTCTCCAGCGCGGCCGGCAGGTAGGGGCCGACAACCTGGGTCGGGACGTAGGCGCCGATCACGTCCGAAACATAGATTTCACCGGGCTTCAGCTTTTTCAGCTCAGGGAAGTAGTTCTCTGCCCGGACGAAGGTGTTGCGCCGGTCGACGACGTTTTTCAGGCCTTTTTCAGTCAGGTCGCCGCGGGTGACCTTGATCTTTTCCTGGCCATCGAGGCCGATATAAGTCATTTCGACGAAAAGCGGACGTTGCTCGGCTTCGCCAAAGTACTCCGGCGGCCGGGCATGAAAATCCTTGGCATTGTCGGGCAGGATGGGACGGGTTACCTTGGCTTCCCGTAGCGGCGACTTTTCCGGTACCCAGGATTTGCCATCTTCCGCCAGTCGCCATGGGCCATGGTGGTGCAAGCTGCGGGTGCGCTCGGCCAGGAAGTTCCTGAATGCCGTTTCCGATGGTTCAAGTCCGGCGGCGAGGCGGATATCGTGATCGCGGTCGTAGAGAAAGCTGGCAATTTCCCGTGCGGCATCGGTCGTCAGCGACTCGATCGCCTCACGTGAGCGCAGGTCGAGGGCGCGGATCGAGTCGTCGGTGACGGTCTTGCCGACCGATTTGATGCTGTCGAGCATCGCATCGGCCATGCCGCCGGCCCTGATCGAAACCTCTTCGCCCAATTGCTGAGCAGCGTGCCAGGCGAACCACGCGAGCAAGACGAGCGGAACAACCTTGATGACGACGAAGATTGCGATCAGCTTGCCGCGAATGCCCGCAAAGAGTGTTGGTAGTTTCAAGTCTCCACCTCCGGTTTTCCCCGCATTCTGACGGCAGGGCTAATCAATGTTTTTCGGCGGCTTTTTCTTCGGTCGGGGCGGCGCTCTTGGCTTCTTCCTTGGCGCTGCCTTTTTCGCCTTCCGGTTCCGCTGCTGCTGCCGCTTCGGCTTTCTTGCGCTTTTTCGCGGCGCTTGGTGGTTCCGGCGGGGGGAGTTGCGGCGCTATGGTTTCAAGCTGGTTTTCCCGCATGTAAGCGTCCATTTCCTTCCAGCCTTCGTAGATCGAGGCCTTGGGTAACCAACTGTAGATCGAATAGCAATCTTCGATCGCCCGGCCGGACTGGCGGCAGGCGCTGCCGACCGCCTTGCCTTCGGCCTGCTGGGTTGCTTCCTTCTTGGCCGGATCTTCGAGGCCGAGTTTCTGGTTGATCTGGTCGCAA
Organism: Quatrionicoccus australiensis; assembly: GCF_020510425.1. Taxonomy (NCBI): domain Bacteria; kingdom Pseudomonadati; phylum Pseudomonadota; class Betaproteobacteria; order Rhodocyclales; family Azonexaceae; genus Quatrionicoccus; species Quatrionicoccus australiensis. Next base: position 1,236,865 of record NZ_JAHBAH010000001.1, on the reverse strand, counting down.
CCGGCGAGGGAAAGCAGAAAAAAGGTGATCAGGGATGTGCGCTTCATCATGGCTCAAGATTTTCGCACAGCTTGGCGGCAATACAAGAGGAAACGGCGGTTTGCACCGCCGTTTCACTTTTTTCCTGTTACAGCACCCCGGGGCGGGCGCCAAGGCCGCGGAAATAAGTCGCCACGATAGGCCCGGCATATTCCTTGAGCGGAAACATGGCCGGGTTTTTGGTCCAGTTGAAGAGTAGACCGTCGAGCAGGCTGATCAAGCCGATGGTGGCTTGATGCGGGCTCATGTCGTGTTCGATCTGGTCTTGAGCGCGGGCCAGCGTGAAGGCGCGCTGCAGGATGTCGATATGGTTCTCGCCCTCATCGAGGTGACTGTCACGGATGGTCGCCATCTCGCCGACGTATTCACATTTGTGCCAGAAAATCTCGAACACCTTGCGAAAGTTCGTATCGGTCAACATCTTGCCGACAAACTCTTCCGTGGCTTCACGAATGAAAAGCAAGGGGTTGGCGGCGATGCGCGCGTCGCGATCTTCCGCATTGATCAGCAGGGGGCAGACCAGGCGTTCGATCATGGCGTTGAACATCGCCACCTTGTTGTCGAAATGCCAGTAGATGGCGCCACGGGTGACGCCAGCCTCCCTGGCGATGTCGTTGAGCGAGGCTTGCGATACACCCTTGTGGTTGAACACCTCGACTGCCGTGTCGAGGATGCGGTTACGGGTGACCTGGGCGTCTTCCTTGGTTCTCCTGACCATTTTTCTCTTCCTTTCCGGTTGCCGGCCCGGCTCAGCTTCCGGTCGGCAGCCAGCCGCCGCCGAGCGCCTTGAACAGGTCGACCGCCGCACCGAGCCGGTTCTTGCGGCTGGCAAGGTAGGACAGTTGTGCCGTGTTGGTCGTGCGTTGCGCGTCGAGCAGTTCCATGAAACCGGAGTAGCCGGCTTCGTAGCGGGTCTGGGCCAGTTCCTGGGCGCGGCGGGCGGCAACGACCTGGGCGTTGTTGGCGCTTTCCTCGTCAGCGTATTCCTTGAGGCTGACCAGGGCGTCGTTCACTTCCTTGAAGGCGGTCTGCATGGTCTTGCGGTAATTGGCCAGGCTTTCCTTCTGGCTCGCCGTTGCCTGATCGACGCGGGCGCCGGTGCGGCCGGCGTCGAAGATCGGCATCGAGAGGCCGAGTGCTGCCGACCAGATGCCGGCGCTGCCGTCGAACAGCTTGGCCAGCGCCATGCTCTCGCCGCCATAGAGGCCGGTCAGGCTGATTGTCGGGTAGTAGGCGGCCTTGGCGACGCCGATGCGGGCATTGGCCGCGATCAGCGTTTCTTCTGCCTGGCGCACGTCGGGACGCGCGTCGAGCAGGCTGGACGGCACGCCGACCGGCGGAGTCGGCGGCAGCGGCAGCTTGTCGAGGTTGGCGGCCGCGATTTTCAGACCGGGTTGGCCGGTGAGCAGGCCGAGCTGGTTTTCCGAAATCGCGCGTTGCCGGCGCAGCTGGTTCCATTGCGCCTGGGCGGCAGCGCGGGCGCTTTCCGCCTGCGACTGCTCGAGTGCCCCGGCCGAGCCGGCGTCGACGCGGGCCTTGACGATCTGCAGTGCTTTTTCGCGGCTGGCGAGCGTGTCTTGGGTGACTTCGAGCTGGGCATCCAGGCTGCGCAGTGCCAGGTATTCGTTGGCAACCTGGCCGGTCAGCGTCAGGCGCACGGTGTCGCGGCCGAAACGGCTGGCCAGTGCATCGGCCCGCGCAGCTTCGTTGTTGCGCCGGATGCGGCCCCAGAGATCGAGCTCGTAGCTCAGCGAGGCGGCGGCCCGGGTGTTGTTGTAGGTTGCCTGGCCGGTGTTGCGGCCGCTGAAGGTTTCGCCGCTGATCTGGTTGCGGGCGCTATTGACGCCCAGCGTCGCACTCGGCAGGTAGTCGGCACCGGCTTCGCGGGCGACGGCTTCGGCGCGTTCGAGGCGGGCGATCGCGGCCTGCAGGTCCTGGTTGGCGTCGAGCGCCTGCTGCTCCAGGTTGTTCAGGTCGGCATCGCCGAACAGCGTCCACCATTGCGGGTTGATCGGTGCCTCGGCACGGGCTTCCGGTACGGCTTCCTTGTGCTGCTCCGGAAACCAGTAGCTCGGCCGCAGGTAGTCGGGGCCGACGGCGCAGCCGGAGAGCAGCAGCGCAGCGGTCAACGCCGCGCCAAGGCGGATTTTCGGCAGGTTTCGTTCAAATGCGTGCATCTCAGTTTTCCTCCGCGTGGGCGGCATGGTCATGGCCGGCCGGTTGCGCTTGCTTGCCGCGCTCCAGCCACATGAAGAAGAGCGGAATGAAAATGGTGGCGATGAAGGTCGCGGCGATCATCCCGGCGAACACGCCGGTCCCCATCGACTGGCGGGCGGCAGCACCGGCGCCGCTTGCCTTGACGAGCGGGAAGACGCCGAGCACGAAGGCGAGCGAGGTCATCACGATCGGGCGCAGGCGCAGGCGGGCGGCTTCGAGGGCCGCATCGACGACGTTCATGCCTTCGGCGTACTTCTGGGCGGCGAACTCGACGATCAGGATGGCGTTTTTCGACGCCAGCCCGATCAGCACGACGAGACCGATCTGGAAGTAGATGTCGTTCGGCATGCCGCGCAACCAGATCGCGGTCAGCGCACCCATCAGGGCGAAGGGCACGGCCATGATGACGGCGAGCGGCAGCGACCACTTCTCGTACTGGGCGGCGAGGATCAGGAAGACCATGATGATCGCGAAGCCGAAGGCATACAGCGAAGAGCCGGAGCTGCGCTTTTCCTGGAAGGCCTGGCCGGTCCACGAGATTTCATAGCCCGACGGCAGGCTGGCGGCAGCCACTTCCTCGACGATCTTGATCGCATCGCCCGAGCTGATGCCCGGCTTGCTGTCACCCATCACCTTGGCGGCAACGAAGCCGTTGAAGCGTTCAACCTGTTCCGGGCCGACGACGCGCTTGATGGTGCTGATCGCGGACAGCGGAATCATCGCGTTGCTGGTGCTGCTGCGGACATAGACCTTGCCGAGATCGTCCGGCTTCATGCGGTAATTCGCCTCGGCCTGGAGCTGGACACGATAGACGCGGCCCGACTTGTTGAAGTCATTGACGTAGAGCGCCCCCATCGTGCTTTGCAGCGTGCTGTAGATGTCGGCGAGCGGAATGCCCAGCGCGAGCGCCTTCGGCTCATCAACTTCGACGAACAGCTGCGGCACGGTCGGGCGGAAGAAGGTGCTGACACGGGTGAATTCCGGATGCTTCTGCAGGTCTGCCATGAAAGCCTGGACGACCTCGTTGAGCTTCTTGGTATCCCCGTCGACGCGGTTCTGGATATAGACTTCGAAGCCGCCGGCGGTGCCCAGGCCCATGATCGGCGGCGGGTTGAAAACCAGCGCCAGACCGTCGGCCTGCATCATGCCCATGCCCATGAACTTGCCGGCCAGATCCTGCGCCTTGGCATCGCGTTCCGACCAGTCCTTCAAGGGGATGAAGATGGTGCCGGCGTTGGGCTTGTTGCCGCCGCCGATCAGGTCGAAACCGGAAACGACGAAGGTGTGCTTGACGGCCGGGTCGTTGGCAACCATCTGGCGCATGTTTTCGCCGGTGACCTGGGTGCGCTTCAGGGTTGCGCCATCGGGCAGCATCAGCGCTGAAATCAGGTAGCCCTGGTCTTCGGCCGGCACGAAGCTGCCGGGAATGATGCGGAAGAAGAAGCCGACCACGCCGATCACCAGGACGAAGAGGATGCCGCCGATGATGCCGTGCTTCAGCGTCAGGCTGACGGTGCTGGTGTAGGAGCGGGTGAAGCGCTCGAAGAGGCGGTTGAACGGCGCGAACAGCTTGCTTTCGGTGTGCTGGGCCTTGAGCAGCAGGGCGCACAGGGCCGGCGTCAGGGTCAGTGCGACGACCCCGGAGAGCACCACGGAAACGGCGACGGTGACGGCAAACTGCTTGTAGAGCTGGCCGGCGATACCGCCGAGGAAGGCGACCGGGACGAAGACCGAGACCAGCACCAGCACGATGGCGACCAGCGCGCCGGAAACCTCCTGCATGGCCTTGATCGCGGCATCCTTGGGCGAGAGCTTTTCCTCGGCCATCAGGCGCTCGACGTTTTCGAGCACGACGATCGCATCGTCAACCACGATACCGATGGCCAGCACCATTGCGAACAGCGTCAGGGTGTTGATCGAGAAACCGAAAATCCACAGGCCGGCAAAGGTGCCGATCAGCGAGATCGGCACGGCGACCATCGGGATCAGCGTCGCGCGCCAGCTCTGCAGGAAGATATAGACCACGGCCAGCACCAGCACCATGGCTTCGATCAGGGTATGTATCACTTCGTTGATCGAGGCCGAGACGAAGCGCGTCGTGTCGAACGGGATGACGTAGCCCATGCCTTCCGGGAACTTGACCTTGAGCTCGTCCATCTTGCCGCGGACGCGCTCGGCAACTTCCAGTGCATTGGCGCCGGTCTGCAGGAAGACGCCCATGGCGATGGTCGGTTGGCCGTCCAGGCTGACCGTCTGGTCATAGTTGTAGGCACCGAGTTCGATGCGGGCGATGTCCTTGAGACGCAGTGCGCCGCTCGGGCCACTGGCACGGATGACGATGTTGCCGAACTCTTCCGGCGTCAGCAGGCGGCCCTTGGCGGTTACCGTATATACCAGCTGCTGGTCGGATGGGGCTGGTTCCTGGCCGATCTTGCCGGCGGCGTTCTGGGCATTCTGGGCCTTGATCGCGCTCGAGATGTCGGTCGTGGTCAGGCCGAGTTGGGCCATGCGGTCCGGCTTCAGCCAGACGCGCATCGAGTAGTCCTGGGCGCCAAAAATCGAGACATCGCCGACGCCCTTGACCCGTTTCAACTCATCAACGATGTTCAGGCTGGCGTAGTTGGAGAGGAACAGGGTGTTGTACTTGCCCTTTTCGGAGTCGAGTGCGACGACTTGCAGGATGTCGTTCGAACGTTTCTGGACGGTCACGCCGTTGCGCCGGACTTCTTCCGGCAGGCGCGGTTCGGCTGCCTTGACCCGGTTGTTCACGTTGACCGAGGCCATGTCGACATTGGTGCCGACTTCGAAGGTCGCAGTGATCGAGACCGAACCGTTGGCCGAGGCCGACGAGGTGAAGTAGGACAGGTTCTCGACCCCGTTCAACTGTTCCTCGATCGGTGCGGCGACCGTCTTGGCCAGCGTTTCGGCGGAAGCGCCCGGATAGGTGGCGGAGATCATCACGGTCGGCGGGGCGATCTGCGGGTATTGCGCAATCGGCAGTACCTGCGCGGCAACCAGCCCGGCGATGACGATGATGATCGAAATGACCGATGCGAAGATCGGCCGGTTGATGAAGAATCTGGTCATGCTGGCTCCTTAACCTTGCTTGGCGGGAGCCGGCGCGGCTTCCTTGGCCGCTGCGGGGGCGGCGCCTTCCTTGGCGGGGGCGGCAGCGGGGGCAGCGGCGGGCGCGCCGCCGGCGGCCGGGGCGCCCGGCTTCTCGCCCGGGCCGTGCGGCGCAACCGGAGCGCCCGGCTTGAGCTTCATCAGGTTGTCGACGATGACCTTGTCGCCAGCCTTGAGGCCGCCCAGCACGACCCAGTCCTTGCCGTACCAGTCGCCGGTCTTGATCGGACGCGGCGCCACCTTGTTCTCGCCGTCGGCGGTCATTACCAGGTTGCCCTGCTCGGTTTGCAGTACGGCGCTCTGCGGCACGACGAAGACATCTTCACGTTCGCCGGCAAGCAGGCGGACACGTACGAACTGGCCGGGCAGCAGGGTGTTGTCCTTGTTGGCAAATTCGGCCCGCAACTGCTGGGTACCGAGTGTCGGGTCGATCGTGCTGGCCATGAAATTGAGCTTGCCCTTGATCGGATAGGTGCTGCCGTCCGGCATGACCAGTTCGACGCCGGTCACCGTCTTGGCAGTCAGGCGACCACCGGGCAGCTTGGCGGCTTCGCTTTCGGAAACGCTGAAGCGCACCCACATCGGATCGCTCTGGTAAACCGAGGTGAGCAGGCTGTCGCTGCCGACCGTGATCAGGTTGCCGACCGACTTGGCGGCCCGCCCGGTAACGCCTTCGACCGGCGCCGTGACCGTCGTCCAGGAAAGATTCAGTTCGGCCTGGCGCAGTGCAGCCTGGGCCAGTTCATTGGCGCTGTTGGCATCGTCGAAGTCCTTGCGGCTGATCGCCTGGGCATCGATCAGTTTCTTCATGCGCGCGAGTTCGCGGGCGGTCTGGTCGGCCTTGGTCTTGGCTTCGACATGGGCGATTTCATAGGTCGAGCGGTCGATCTGGAACAGCGGCTGGCCGGCCTTGACGATCTGGCCTTCCTGATACAACTGCTTGACCAGGATGCCGCCGACGCGGGCACGCACTTCAGCCTCCTTGGCGCCTTCGGTCTGAGCGACCACTTCCAGTGCGTTCGGCACCGAGCGCGGCTGCATTTCCAGCACGGTAACCGGCAGCGGCCCCATGCCCGGTCCACCCTTTGGGGCTTCGCCGCCGGAGCAGGCGGCCAGCGTCAGGGCGGTGCTGACAAGCAGCGGAAGCAGCAGGGGCTTGGCAATGCTGTGCGGCATTTGGGTGGTGAGGGGCATGTCGGGGCTCCGGATTTTGGGATGATTGATGCTCGGATTCTACATACATCCGCGAATGTATGTAAGTAACCGAGTGTAACTTTTGGGCAAGAAGTAACAATCGACCCGTTCGGGCGAGACAAGGTTCGCGGTTTGTTGTCCCGGCCGTTGCCGGAAGGCTAGAAAGCCCAGTGGGCGCTGGCCTGGGCTGTTTGCGTCGAGTAAGACTCGCCGGTGGTCAGGTGGTAGCCGAGGCTAGACGTGAAGTTCTTCCGGTTAAAGAAGCTGATGCCGATGCCGACGGCCAGGGTGTTGCGATCAAGCGTCGGACCGGGGGTGACAAAGCTGGAACTGCCGTCCGCGAAGCTGACATGGGCATCGATTCCGCGATTGCGAAAGTCGTGCTGCCAGAACAACTTGCCATAGGGGCGGGCATTGATGCCGGCGATTGTTGTGCTGTGTTCAAGCTGGACCCCGATGCCTGCTCGCATGCGCTCGATGCTGTTTCCGCCAACGCTGACGGCGAGAGCGTTGCCGCCGCTCTCCTTGTAGCCGTCCTGTCTGATCCAGTTCCATTCAAGGCGGAGTTGGGGGGTGATGACGGTATTGGCTGACAGCGGTAGCGGCAGGCCGCCATTGAGACGCGCGCCCCATTGCTCGCCGGCGAAATTGCCATAGGCGTAGCCGTTGAGTATGGTATCGCGGCGGTTGTCGTACTTCTGCTGCGCGTAGGCGGCGACCCCTTCAATGAAGTAGGCGCCGAAGTTTCTGCTGCCGTACGCGGAAATTTGAGTGCTTCTGACCGAGTTGCTGTTGCCGGCCAGTTCGTTCTGGTAAGAAATGCCGGTGTCCGAATAGGCGAGGGCGATGCCGGCCATGAGTCCGGGTGCTAACTCGCGGTCGATGCCGATGATGCTTCCCCAGCCGTCACCTTTGTAGCCCGCTTGAGCGTCCTTTGCCGTCTGCTGGTCTCGGGTCCCGTAGAACTTTATCCACAAGCCGGTTTTGGTGCCTTCCCCGCTATCCTGTGCCGGGCTTTCGAGCTTGGCCGAGTGCTTGTTTGCCGCGCCGTAACGAAGGGTGTCCAAACGCTCTCCGATCTGCGTGAAAGCAGCCAGCATGCTGCTCCGACTGGTTGTGGCCAGCGTTGACGGGCTGGTCAGGCGGGAGTATTGCGGTGCGCACAGGTTGCTGGTTCCCAGACTGATGCAGCCCGTGCCGCTGAGCGCGAACAGTGCATCCGTGCCGCTGGTGAATCCCTGAAACAGTTGCAAGTAGGTGTATTGCTGTCCGCTGATCAGGTTGACGTTCTGGATTGTAATGCTTGGGGGGGTGATGCCGGTGTTCTTATCCTTCGTCGACTGGATGCCGTAGATGAACTTGGATAACGCCGTCGTTGGATCGGCGCTTGCGTTGGGAGCAAAGGTTCCCTGGATGATCTGGAGGCCTTTCGATACGCCATCAATATTGAGCGTTGCGTTAAAAAGGCCGGTACTGCCGACATAAAACGTGCCCATAGCGTAAGGCACGGCAGTTCCGGAATAGCCGGTAAAGTTGGTGTTGGCCGAGTCGGAGGTTAGCGGTGTGGCAAATCGGGTCGTAGTTGTATCGCTCCAACTCGAAATGCTGCTGACTGTGTCGGCGAGGGCCGATTCGCTTGCTAAAAGGCTGCATCCCGAGATGATCACGGCCAGGAGCTTGAGTTCGGGGTGGCGCATGGGCTGGGCGATTCTGGTCCGGGATGGGTGCTGCATTGTGCTTTTTTGCCTGGAGGCGGTCAATGTGAGTGTCCGCTTCGCAATTGCCGCGCCGTTTGTGCGCGGTGTCACGCGCCTGTTATGAAAATTGATTAGTTTGCAGCCTTGTGTTCGACCGGTTTCGGTGCAGGGAGTGGTGATGAATCATCAGGACAAGGTATGGCAGGCGCTGGCTCCGGCGCAATCGGGTGTTTCTGTGGCTGCGACTGGAGGGCGTTCGGCGCGGCAGGTTTGTCCGGCTTGTGGCAGCCGGGATTTGAGCCGGATCCGGCGGCGACCGGTCGACCGGCTTTTTAGCCTGTTTTTCAGCGTTTACCGTTATCGCTGCTGCGAATTTCGTTGCAGCTGGGAAGGTAATTTACGCCGGCGTTGAATGCCGGCGTTCGTGTCAGCTATTGCGCCCGAACTTGGCGAGCAACTGGCCCATTTTCTCCGTGCGCTGACGTTCGGCTTCCGCTGCTGCGTGTTCGACTGCGGCGGCTTCCTTTTCGGCACGGCGTTTGTCGGCTTCCTTCTTCAGGCGTTCGCGGATGGCTTCGAGGGCGTGGGCGCGATGGGCGTCGGTGACTTCATCTGCGGTGTTGCCATCGAGATCGAAGCGAACCGTCGCTTTTTCCATGACCTTGAGGTAGCGCAGCGAGTTGGTGTGAATGCCGAGGGCGACACGCAGGGTCTTGCGTTCGAGGTCGGGCAGTCGGGCCAGCAATTGCTTGTCGATGCCGATGGCCAGAGGCTGGCTGTCGCGGAAAACCGGGAAGTCGGCCTGCAATTTCTTGAGCAGGGCACGCGGGCTCAGGCCGGGGACGACGTCGGGTGTGGCGGTAGCGGTGTTCATCGTTCGAAAGGATTGCGTGGGATGTTCGAAGGGAGCAGGGTACCACACCCCTGTCCTGCTGATGCGATCCGTGCGCCGCGTCGCATGTTCGGCGTCGGGCATTCGTTGTTGCCCGGGCGCTATAATTGCGTTCCTTCCGAATTGCTGGAGTATTCATGTCGCATCTGATTCGCCCCTTGTTCGTTGCCGTCAGCCTGGCGCTGGCTTTTTCCGCCAATGCCGCCAAGCCGGCAAAGCCTGCTGCCAAGCAAGTAGTAGTTGCGCCGGTTGCATCGCCCGATTTCGAGCTGGCTCACAACCTCGGGCCGCTGGGCGAAGAGCAACTGCAGGCGGTGGTTGATCGTTTCAACAAGGAAAGCGGCGCCAACCTGAAGCTGACGCGTCTGGAAAAAGGCGAAAAGCCGGCCGGGCTGAACCTGGTTCGTCGTTACGACATGAGCGATGTGCTGACCCAGGCCAAGAGCTTTGTGCCGCTCTACGCGATGATGGCGAAAGCCGGGCAGCCTTTGAATCTGAGCGACCTTTCCGCCGATCTGAAGGCCGGCGTCGTCGATGCCAAGGGCCGTCTGGTCGCCTTGCCGCTGATCTATTCGACGCCGGTCCTGTTCTATAACAAGAATGCTTTCCGCAAGGCCAAGCTCGATCCGGAGCAGCCGCCGAAGACCTGGTTCGAGATGCAGGGCATGCTCGACAAGCTGCAGGATGCCGGCTATGCCTGCCCGTACACGACCTCGTGGCCGGTCTGGGTGCACGTTGATAACGTCAGTGCGATTTCCGGCGTGCCGGCGGTCAGCGACAAGGGCCAGCTGATTTTCAACGGCCTGCCGCAGGTCAAGCATGTGGCGATGATGGCGACCTGGACCAAGGCCAACTACTTCAAGCTGTTCGGTCGGCGCAACGAAGCCAGCCAGCATTTCCGCGAAGGCGAGTGCGCGATGATCAGCACCGATTCGCGCGAGCATGTCGATTTCCGTGATGCCAAGGGGGTCGAGCTCGGTGTGGCGGCGCTGCCGTATCACGACGATGTTTACGGCGGGCGCCAGAACTCGCTGGCCGATGGCGCATCGCTTTGGGTGGGGGCTGGGCGCTCGCCGGCCGAATACAAGCAGGCGGCCAAGTTCGTCTCCTTCCTGTTGTCGCCGGAAATGCAGGTTGAGTTGGTGCGTGTCTATGGCGGCCTGCCCCTCACCGCTGCGGCGCGTGCCGCGGCACGCAGCAAGGTTCTGCGTGATGGCGACAAGACGCTGGAAGTGGCCTATGCCTCGCTCAAGGGCAAGGGCGCCTCGCCGGCTTCGCATGTCTCGGATGCTGATCCGGTGCGCATCATCACCAATGAAGAGCTGGAAGCGGTGTGGAGCGACCAGAAGCCGGCCAAGGCGGCGCTCGATACGTCGGTGACGCGTGGCAATGCCGTGCTCGGCGCCAAGCCGGCGCTGAAAAAGACGCAGCCCTTCTGATGCTGCCGCCGCTGCCGCGCTGGTTTGCCCATCGCGGTGGCGGCTCTCTCGCTCCGGAAAACACGCTGGCCGGCATACGGCTGGCGGCCCGCATGGGATTCCGGGCGGTCGAGTTTGACGTGATGCTCAGTGCCGACGCCACGCCGCTGCTGATTCACGATGAAACCCTGATGCGCACGACCAATGGCAGCGGCCGGGTCTGCGAAATGCCGGATGCGCTGCTATTCGCCCTGGATGCCGGCGGTGGCGAGCCACCGCCGCGCTTTGCCGAGGCGGCACTCCTTTGCCGGCAGCTCGGCTTGCTGGCCAATATCGAGATCAAGCCGGCGCAGGGGCATGACGTCCGTACCGCCGAGGTGGTTGCCGGGATGGTGGCCGACGTGTGGCACGGCGCGGCGCAAATGCCTTTGCTTTCTTCCTTTTCCCTGGCCGCGCTGGAAGTTGCCCGCGATCTGGCGCCGGAGATTCCGCGCGGCATCCTGTTTGATCGGGTGCCGGCCGACTGGCTGCGCCAGTTGCACGAACTGCAGGCGGTAACCCTGCATTGCAATGCAACTTACCTGACCGATGATGTATTGCAGGAAGCCGGGGCGGCCGGCATTCCCGTGCTTTGCTATACGGTCAACGCCGCAGAAAAGGCAAAAATGCTTTTCGCGCGTGGCGTGTGCTCGTTATTTACCGATCGCCTCGACCTGTTTGCGCCGGAAACAAACGATTACAAAGGCTTGCATTCTCCCGGCTGATTTTTACCCGCTTTTACCTTCTAATGGCGCTCAGGGAATGGACCCGCCACTCAAGGAGAAAGTCATGAAAAGCATCAAGACCGTTGTCGCTATCGCTCTCGCACTGCCCGTCCTGGCTTTTGCCCAGGCCAACACGCCGCGCGTCGACCAGCGCCAGGCCAACCAGGAGCAGCGCATCGACCAGGGAGTGGCTTCCGGCAGCCTGACCCAGCGCGAAGCGAATCGCCTGGAAAACGGTCAGCAGCGCGTGGATAACATGGAAAATCGTGCCAAGGCCGATGGTGTCGTGACCAAGCGCGAGCGGGCCCGTCTGCATGTAGCGCAGGACGCGCAAAGCGATCGCATCCATGCCCAGAAGCATGATCGCCAGCATGATTTCAACCATAACGGACGCGTTGACCGTCCGCGCCGTCGCTAAGCCAGCCTGGTCTGCGCAACAAGACCCGCCGCCCGGCGGGTTTTTCTTTTAAAATTGCCGGCTCCGAATGAACAGCCTTGAAGGCCGCCAGCTAATGAAAAGCTCAGAAATCCGCCAGCAATTCCTCGACTTCTTCGCCTCCAAGGGCCACCAGATCGTTTCTTCCAGCTCGCTGGTGCCGCATGAAGACCCGACGCTGCTGTTTACCAATGCCGGGATGAACCAGTTCAAGGACGTTTTCCTCGGTTTCGACAAGCGTCCCTACACGCGCGCCACGACCTCGCAAAAATGCGTGCGCGCCGGCGGCAAGCACAACGACCTGGAAAACGTCGGCTACACGGCGCGCCACCACACCTTCTTCGAAATGCTCGGCAACTTCTCGTTCGGCGACTACTTCAAGCGCGACGCGATCAAGTACGCCTGGGAGCTGCTGACTGAAGTCTACAAACTGCCCAAGGACAAGCTGACCGTCACCGTTTATGCCGAGGACGACGAGGCCTACGACATCTGGACCAAGGAAATCGGCGTGCCGGTTGAGCGCGTCATCCGTATCGGCGACAACAAGGGCGCCCGCTACGCTTCCGACAATTTCTGGATGATGGGCGACACCGGCCCCTGTGGCCCGTGTACCGAAATCTTCTATGACCATGGCGAAAAGCACTGGGGCGGCCCCCCGGGATCGCCGGAAGAAGACGGCGACCGTTTCATCGAAATCTGGAACAACGTCTTCATGCAGTTCAACCGCGATGAAGCCGGTGTCATGCATCCGCTGCCCAAGCCGTCGGTCGATACCGGCATGGGGCTGGAACGCATCTCGGCCGTGCTGCAGGGCGTGCACGCCAACTACGAGATCGACCTGTTCCAGAGCCTGATCAAGGCCGCGGCCCGCGAAACCAGCGATGCCGACATGGACAGCCCGTCGCTCAAGGTGCTGGCCGACCATATTCGCGCCTGCTCCTTCCTGCTGGCCGATGGCGTCATTCCGGGGAACGAAGGCCGTGGTTACGTGCTGCGCCGGATCATTCGCCGCGCCATCCGTCACGGCTACAAGCTGGGCGCCCGTGCAGCCTTCTTCCACAAGATGGTGCCGGACCTCGTCGCCGAAATGGGCATGGCCTACCCGGAGCTGGGTCAGAACCAGGCGCGCATCGTCGCGACGCTGAAGCAGGAAGAAGATCGTTTCTTTGAAACCATCGAGCACGGCATGGCCATCGTCGAGTCCGAACTCGCCGCCCTCAAGGCCGCCGGCGACAAGACCTTCAATGGCGACACGGCGTTCAAGCTGCACGATACCTATGGCTTCCCGCTCGATCTGACGCAGGACATTTGCCGCGAACACGACATTGCCGTCGATGCGGCCGCCTTCGATGCCGCGATGGCCCGTCAGAAGGAGCAGGCGCGTGCCGCTGGCAAGTTCAAGATGGCCGCCAATCTCGAATACGACGGTCCGGCGACGACCTTCCATGGTTACGATGCACTGGAGTTCAAAGGCAACGTGCTGGCGCTGTACAAGGACGGCGCAGCGGTCAACCAGTTGAATGAGGGCGAAATGGGTGTGGTCGTGCTCGACAACACACCGTTCTACGCCGAGTCCGGCGGTCAGGTCGGTGATTGCGGTGTGCTGCAGTCGGTGCATGGCATCTTCGCTGTCGAAGATACGCAGAAGATCCAGGCCACCGTCTTCGGTCATCACGGCGTCGTCAAGACCGGCGCGATCACCGTCGGCAACGGCGTCAATGCCAAGGTCGATGTGCTGGCGCGTGCTCGCACTGCCCGCAACCACTCGGCGACCCATTTGCTGCACAAGGCGCTGCGCGAAGTGCTCGGTGATCACGTTCAGCAGAAGGGTTCGCAGGTCGATCCGGACAAGACCCGTTTCGATTTCGTGCATAACCAGCCGTTGACCGATGAGGAAATCCGCCGCGTCGAAAATATCGTCAATGCCGAGGTGCTGGCCAATACCGCCAACGAAACCCGCGTCCTGCCGATTGCCGAAGCCCAGAAGCTGGGCGCCATGATGCTGTTCGGCGAAAAATACGGCGACAGCGTGCGCGTCCTCGATATTGGCTCTTCGCGCGAACTGTGCGGCGGTACGCACGTTTCGCGGACGGGTGACATCGGTCTGTTCAGCATCACCGCCGAAGGTGGTGTGGCGGCCGGCGTGCGCCGGGTTGAGGCGGTGACCGGCGATAACGCGCTGGCTTACATGCAGGGTATGGAAAGCGCCCTGGGTGGCGTTGCCGGTACGCTCAAGGTGCTGCCTAAGGACGTGCATGGCCGGGTGCTCGCCGTGCTCGATCAGGTCAAGAAGCTGGAGCGTGAACTGGCTGCGCTCAAGGGCAAGCTGGCCTCCGCCCAGGGCGACGACATGCTGACCCAGGCGGTCGACGTCAAGGGCGCCAGGGTTTTGGCTGCGTTGCTGCAGGGGGCGGATGTCAACGCCCTGCGCGAAACCATGGATAAGCTCAAGGACAAACTGAAATCGGCCGCTGTCGTGCTGGCATCGGTGATTGATGGCAAGGTGACGCTGATTGCCGGCGTGACCGCTGATCTGACCGGCAAGGTCAAGGCGGGCGAACTGGTCAATATGGTCGCCCAGCAGGTCGGTGGCAAGGGCGGCGGTCGTCCCGACATGGCGCAGGCGGGCGGTACGCAGCCAGAGAATTTGCCGGCGGCGCTGGCTTCGGTGACGGCGTGGGTCGAGGGCAAGCTCTAGTTTGCAGTCTTTTTCCGAGGGTCCTGGTCGCCGGCCTGCCGGCTGCCGGGATTTTTTTCTGGGTGCATAAATTGCGTTAATGTGATTAAAACGATATAAATGATCGTTTTGATGTAGGTCAAAAACCCCTCTTGAGGGGCGCGTAGCATGCCCCTCTTTCAACGAAGAAGAGGGAGTATTAAATGCATAAGAAGATTCTTGCTGCTGCTCTGGTTGCCTCCGGTCTGGTTTCCGCTGGTGCTGTCTATGCAGATGACAGTGGTTTCATGGTGCGTGCGCGTGCAGTGTCTATCTCTTGGGATAATGGGAACAAGGACGGTTTGGCTGGCGCAGGTGTTGGCAAGGTCGAAGCCAAGGATTTGTGGATTCCCGAGGTTGATGTCAGCTATTTTTTCAACAAGAACCTCGCTCTTGAGCTTGTGCTGACCTATCCGCAAACCATCGACATTGCGGCTGGCGGCACAAAAATTGGCAAGGTCGATGCGTTGCCTCCTTCGTTGATGCTGCAATACCATTTTGCTGACCTTGGCGCGTTCAAGCCCTACGTCGGAGCTGGTTTGAATTACACGCTGTTCACCAAGAAGAGCTTTGATGTTGCTGGCCTCGGCAAAGTCAGTGTCGATCAGACCAGTTTGGGTCTTGCCGGCCAGGTAGGCTTCGACTATTTCCTGACCAAGAATGTCTCGCTGAATGTTGATGTCAAGTACATCCAGATGGCGACTGACGTAAAGTTGAATGGCGGCAAGATCGGCAAGCTTGATCTGAACCCGATCACCGCCGGCGTCGGTATCGGCTATCGCTTCTAAGCTTTTTCGTCTTGTCAAAACGGGGTGCCTGCGGGTACCCCGTTTTTTATTGGTGGATGCCCGTCGGCCGGTGAATCGGTGCTAGAATTCGCCCCGGCGGGTCTCCCCGCATTGCAGGGTGGTGAATCTGGTCAGGTCCGGAAGGAAGCAGCCACAGCTACTTACTGCAAGTGCCGGGGGTTAGGCTCGCCATTTTCTATTCTTGTTTTGGTGTGGGGCGCATGAGTTATCAGGTTCTTGCACGCAAGTGGCGGCCGCGTAATTTTTCTACGCTAGTCGGACAGGAACACGTTGTCCGGGCTCTGACCCATGCGCTTTCCGAAAAGCGTCTCCATCACGCCTATTTGTTCACCGGTACCCGTGGTGTCGGCAAAACCACCATCGCCCGCATTCTCGCCAAGTCGCTGAATTGCGAAAGTGGCATCACGGCGACCCCGTGCGGTACCTGTTCGGCCTGCCAGGAAATTGACAGCGGTCGTTTTGTCGATCTGCTCGAAGTGGATGCGGCGACCAACACCAAGGTCGACGAGATGCGCCAGCTTCTCGAAAACGCCGTCTATGCGCCAACGCGCGGGCGTTTCAAGGTTTACGTGATCGACGAAGTGCACATGCTCTCCAACTCGGCCTTCAATGCCATGTTGAAGACGCTGGAAGAGCCGCCCGAGCACGTCAAATTCATCCTGGCAACAACCGATCCGCAAAAAATTCCGGTGACCGTACTGTCGCGTTGTCTGCAGTTCAATCTGAAGCAGATGCCGGTCAGTGCCATCACGACGCATCTGGCGCATATCCTGCAGGCCGAGAGCGTTCCCTTCGACAGTGGTGCGCTGGCCCTGGTTGCCCGTTCGGCTGCAGGCAGCATGCGCGATGCGCTGTCCCTGCTCGATCAGGCGATTGCCCACGGTGCCGGCAAGGTTGAAGAGTCGCAGGTGCGCAGCATGCTGGGCACGGTCGATCTGGATTACCTGTTTGCGATTCTTGAGGCGCTGCAGGCGGGTGATGCTTCGGCACTGCTGCGCGTGGCGGCCGATCTGAGTGTGCGCAGCCTGTCGTTTGGCGCGGCCTTGCAGGAGCTCGGTGCGCTGCTGACGCGGGTGCAGATTGCGCAATGCGTGCCGGGCGCGGTCGATGATGACGATCCCGAGCGCGAGCAGTTGCTGCAGGTTGCTGCGGCGTTGTCTCCCGAGTTCGTGCAGTTGGCTTACCAGATCGTGAATATTGGGCGAAATGAGCTGTCGACCGCACCGGACGAATATGCCGGTTTTGTCATGACCTTGTTGCGCCTGCATACCTTCCGGCCGGCCTCGGTGGCTGATGTCGTGGCTTCAGTGCCGGCGCGCTCACGGCCCCCGGTCATGCCGGTGACGCGCCCGGTTGCTGCCGTTGCGCCAGCGCCCGTGGTCAAGCCGGTGGAGGCGTCTGCGCCTGTGATGTCCGCGTCGCCGATCAGCAAGCCTGCGCCGCAGTCGGCTGCCGATTCGGATTGGCATGAAATCGTCTCGGGTCTGCAGTTGAGCGGTCTGGCGCGAACCCTGGCGCAACACTGTGAGTTGCGCCAGTTGAACGAGGCGGATTGCCTGTTGCGCCTGTCGCCGTCCCATTCGCATCTGCAGATGAAGCCGGCGCCGGATCGTCTGGAGCAGGCCTTGAGCGAATATTTCGGGCGTCCTTTGAAGGTGCGTTTCGAATTGGCGCAGAACGAGGTTGATACCCCGGCCGAAACTGCCGGGCGCGAAAAGCGCGAGCGCCAGGACAAGGCGATTGCCTCGATCGAAGAAGATTCCTTTGTGCGTGACGTGATCGAGTCGTTCGATGCGTCCGTTGTTGATACATCCATTAGACCAATCACTTAACGGAGAACTCGGAAAATGATGAAGGGTGGCTTGGGTGGCCTGATGAAACAGGCCCAGATGATGCAGGAAAACATGAAGAAGGCGCAGGAGCAGCTCGCCCAGATCGAGGTCGAAGGGCAGTCCGGCGCCGGTATGGTCAAGATCGTGATGACCTGTGCGCACGATGTGCGTCGCGTCAGCATCGATCCGTCGGTGATGGATGATCGCGAAATGCTCGAAGATCTGGTTGCGGCAGCAGTCAACGATGCAATCCGGCGCGGTGAGGCGCTCAGCCAGGAAAAGATGGCCGGATTTACGGCTGGCATGAATCTGCCGGCTGGCTTCAAGCTGCCGTTCTAAGTGAATCCCTCGGGCCTCGAAGCGCTGATAGAAGCCCTCCGCTGTTTGCCTGGCGTTGGGCCGAAGTCGGCCCAGCGCATGGCTTATCACTTGTTGCAGCGCGACCGCTCGGGGGCTCGCAAGCTCGGTGATTCCCTTCTGCATGCGCTGCATGCCATTCGGCATTGCCAGCGCTGCAATACCTTTACCGAGTCCGATGTCTGCGAGCGTTGCGCTTCTCCAAAGCGCGATCAGTCCCTGCTTTGCGTGGTTGAAACCCCGGTTGATATGAACATGATGGAGCAAACTCTGGCTTATCAGGGGCTCTACTATGTCCTGATGGGGCGGATATCGCCGCTGGATGGGGTGGGGGCGCGTGAGCTTGGTCTGGAGCGGGTCATGGCGCGTGCCCTTGATGGCCTGGTCAAGGAAGTCATTCTGGCCACCAATTACACCAATGAAGGCGAAGCCACTGCGCATTACCTGACTGCCATGCTGCGGCCAAAGGGGATTGCCGTGACACGAATCGCTCGCGGGATACCGGTCGGTGGCGAGCTCGAATACGTCGATAGTGGCACGCTGGCGCAGGCGCTGCGCGAAAGAAAGAACTGCGTCGGGTGACAGCGGCTTTGATCGGAGGTTCCGATGTCGTATAATTTAGCGTTTATTTTTAATCCCATCCAATTCCTTTAGGGGTCAGCGTTATGAGCAAACAAGGAAAAATGGACTGCGGCAGACGGCGTTTGATCGTCGCGACCGCGGCCGTGGGCGGGGCGGGGGCTGTTGCAGCACTCGTACCGTTCGTCTCCAGCTTGCTTCCGTCAGAGCGTGCCAAGGCAGCAGGCGCTCCGGTAGAAGTCGATATCAGCAAGCTTGAACCGGGCCAGATGATGACCGTCGAGTGGCGCGGCAAGCCGGTGTGGATCATCAATCGCACCAAGGAAATGCTGGAAACGCTGCCCAAGCTGGCTGATGCCGTGGCTGATCCGAAGTCCGAGAAGACGAGCCAGCAGCCGGCCTATGCCCAGAACGATACCCGTTCGATCAAGCCGGAAATCATGGTCGTGGTCGGTATCTGTACCCACCTTGGCTGTTCGCCGTCCTCCAAGTTCAAGGCCGGTACCGAAGAAGGCATGCCGGGTGGCTGGCTGGGCGGTTTCCTTTGCCCCTGCCACGGTTCGACCTTCGACTTCGCTGGCCGCGTGTTCAAGGCAAAGCCTGCCCCGACCAACCTTGAAGTGCCGCCGCACGTGTATCTCGCCGATACCCGTATCCTGATCGGCGATGACAAGAAGGGAGCATAAGAAATGGCTGCTGGCAATTTCGAAAAATACAAGTCCGACGGTTCCCTGGCCGGTAATGCGCTGGAGTGGTTGGATGCGCGTTTCCCGGCAACTTCCATGTGGAAGGGGCATCTGTCTGAATACTACGCACCGAAGAATTTCAATTTCTGGTATTTCTTCGGTTCCCTGGCGCTGCTGGTCCTGGTCATCCAGATCGTTACCGGCATCTTCCTGGTCATGCACTACAAGCCGGACGCTGCAGTAAATGCGAACGGTGTGCCGATCGCCTTTGCTTCCGTCGAGTACATCATGCGTGATGTCCCGGGTGGCTGGCTGATTCGCTACATGCACTCGACCGGCGCTTCGGCCTTCTTCATCGTGGTCTACATGCACATGTTCCGTGGTCTGATCTACGGTTCGTACCGCAAGCCGCGCGAGTTGACCTGGCTGTTCGGTGTCGGCATCTTCCTGGTGCTGATGGGCGAAGCCTTCTTCGGCTATCTGCTGCCGTGGGGTCAGATGTCCTACTGGGGCGCCCAGGTGATCGTGAATCTGTTCTCGGCCATTCCGGTCATCGGCGGTGATCTTTCGTTGATCATCCGTGGTGACTTCGTTGTTGGCGACGCGACCCTGAACCGTTTCTTCTCCTTCCACGTCATCGCCTTCCCGCTCGTGCTGCTCGGCCTCGTTGCCGCCCACGTCCTGGCGCTGCACGAAACCGGTTCGAACAACCCGGACGGCGTCGAAATCAAGGCCAACAAGGACGAGAACGGCATCCCGCGCGACGGCATCCCGTTCCACCCGTACTACACGGTCAAGGACATCGTCGGTGTTGTCGTCTTCCTGATGATTTTCTCTGCCGTGATGTTCTGGGCGCCTGAAGGTGGTGGTTACTTCCTGGAAACGCCGAATTTCTATCCGGCCGACCCGCTGAAGACTCCGCCGCATATCGCGCCGGTCTGGTACTTCACGCCTTACTACTCCATCCTACGTGCGATGGTCTGGAACTTCTTCGGTCTTGATGCCAAGTTCTGGGGTGTGGTGGCGATGGGTGCTTCCGTGGTGATCTTTGCCGCCTTGCCGTGGCTGGATCGCAGCCCGGTCAAGTCGATCCGCTATCGCGGTCCGATTACCAAGACGATGATCACCATTTTCGTGATTTGCTTCTTCATCCTCGGTTACCTGGGCACCTTGTCCCCGTCTCCGATGGGCGAAATCATTTCGCAAATCTGCACGGTGTTCTACTTCGGTTTCTTCCTCGGCATGCCGTGGTGGTCCCGCATGGACAAGTTCAAGCCGGTTCCTGACCGCGTGACGATGAAGTGAGGGTGCAAAAAATGAAAAAAATTCTGATCGCATTGCTCTTCGCGCCGATCATGGCTTTTGCCAGCGGCGGTGCGGTTCATCTCGACAAGTGGCCGGGTTCGGTCAGTGACAAGGCGGCGCTGCAAAATGGCGCCAAGGTCTTCGTCAATTACTGCCTGAACTGCCATGGTGCGTCCTACATGCGCTACAAAAACCTGCTGGATCTGGGGTTGACCGAGCAGCAAGTGAAGGACAACCTGATGTTCACGACCGACAAGATCGGTGCCCTGATGACGGTTGCTGCCCGTTCCGACGAGCAGAAGCAATGGTTCGGCGCCACGCCGCCCGACCTGACCATCATTGCCCGGGCCCGTGGCGAAGCCGGCAAC
This sequence comes from Quatrionicoccus australiensis, assembly GCF_020510425.1. Lineage (NCBI taxonomy): Bacteria > Pseudomonadati > Pseudomonadota > Betaproteobacteria > Rhodocyclales > Azonexaceae > Quatrionicoccus > Quatrionicoccus australiensis. Next base: position 1,216,430 of record NZ_JAHBAH010000001.1, on the reverse strand, counting down.
GCCGGTGCCGGTGCCGACTGGTTGTACACCTATCTGCGTTCCTTCTACCGCGACGAAAACCGTCCGACCGGCTGGAACAACGTGGTGTTCGAGAACGTCGGTATGCCGCACATCCTTTATGGTCTGCAGGGCCAGCAAGTGCTGAATCACGAAACGCACAAGCTGGAACTGGCCGTGCCGGGTGAGCTGGCTCCTGCCGCCTACGACAAGACGGTTTCCGATCTGGTCAGCTTCATGGTCTGGATGGGTGAGCCGCAACAGGAATTCCGTCGCACGCTGGGCTTCTACGTTCTTGGCTTCCTTGCCGTTCTCTTCGTCGTGGCCTACGCGCTGAAGAAGGAATACTGGAAAGACATTCACTGATCCTTCCCGGATCAGCTAACGGCATCGCGGGTTTGGCTTCGGCCAGCCCCCGGTGCCGAATCTCATTTTGAGGGTTACCACAAATGATGAACCTCTATTCGGGCACTACCTGCCCCTTTAGTCACCGTTGCCGTATTGTCCTGTTCGAAAAGGGCATGGACTTTCAGGTCATCGACGTCGACATGTTCAACAAGCCGGAAGAAATGGCCGCGATCAACCCGCACAATCGCGTGCCGGTTCTGGTCGAGCGCGATCTTGTCCTGTTCGAGCCGAACATCATCAACGAATACATCGATGAACGCTTCCCGCATCCGCAACTGATGCCGGCCGACCCGATCATGCGCGCCCGCGCCCGCCAGTTGCTGGTCGGCATGGAACGCGAAATCTTTTCCTTCATGGAAGTGATCGAAAAGAACAGCAAGACTGCCGACAAGGCCCGCCAGGAAATCAAGGCCCGCCTGACCGAAATCGTGCCGATCTTCAACAAGCAGAAGTTCATGCTGGGTGACGAGTTCTCCATGCTCGACGTGGCGATTGCCCCGTTGTTGTGGCGTCTCGACCACTATGGTATCGATCTCGGCAAGGCTGCCGCGCCGCTGATGAAGTACGCCGAACGCATTTTCAGCCGTCAGGGTTTCATCGACGCGCTGACGCCGTCCGAAAAAGCGATGCGCAAGTAACAGGCATGGGGCTTCCTTCGACCAAGCCTTATTTGCTGCGCGCCATCTGGGAATGGTGCTGCGATAACGGCTTTACGCCGCATATCGCCGTCACCGTCGATTCACGGACCCGCGTGCCGCGCGAGTTCGTGCGTGATGGCCAGATCGTGCTCAACCTCGGGCCCGGTGCCACCAACAAACTGCAGATCGGTAATGACTATGTCGAGTTTCAGGCGCGTTTTGGTGGTGTGGCCCGCGATTTGTCGATACCGGTTGGCCAGGTGACGGCGGTCTATGCGCGTGAAAACGGTGCCGGGATGGCGTTCGAACTCGAGGACGATGCCGGTGTGGCCGAAGAGTTTGTAACCGGCTTGAGTGCCGAGGATCCTGCACCAGACGAGGAACCACCCGAGCCTCCGCGCCCGGATGCGGGGCGTCCGAAACTGCAACGCATCAAATAGGGACTCGATCGCTCGGCGATGCACCAGAATGGGGAGATTTCCATCGGAAATTTCCCCGTTTGTTATCCAAGTCCATGATTTTTAAAGATGGCACGGCTGTTGCTCAAAGCCATGCCAAAGGGAAAATCATGCAAACTGAAGTCAAATCCACTTGTTGTTATTGCGGCGTCGGCTGCGGTGTTCTGGTTGCCAGCGAAGGCGGCAGGATTGTTGGCGTGCGCGGTGATCCGGAGCATCCCGCGAATTTCGGTCGTTTGTGCACCAAGGGGGCCAGCCTGCATCTGACGGCCGACACCACCTATCGCCTGCTCCATCCCGAGCACCGGCAGCAGCGCGGTGGCCTGCGCCAGCGTCTGAGTTGGGATGCGGCGCTCGATCAGGCGGCCGAGCGTTTTGCTTCGATCATCCGCGAGCATGGCCCGGATTCGGTTGCCTTTTATATCTCCGGTCAATTGATGACCGAGGATTACTACGTCTTCAACAAACTGGCCAAGGGGCTGGTCGGTACCAACAACGTCGATACCAATTCGCGTCTCTGCATGTCCTCCGCGGTGGCAGGCTACAAGCAGACCCTGGGCGTCGATGCGCCGCCTTGCAGCTACGAGGATATCGATCAGGCCGGCCTGATCTTCATCAGTGGTGCCAATCCGGCGCTTGCCCATCCCATCGTTTTTCGCCGGATCGAGGATGCACGGGCCGCCAACCCGAACCTGCGCATCATCGTTGCCGATCCGCGGCGCAGCGAGACGGCGGAGATCGCCGATCTGCACCTGCCGCTCAAGCCGGGCACCGATGTCGCGCTGTTCAACGGCATGCTGCAGGTGATGATTGCCGAGAATCTGGTCGACGCTGCTTACATTGCTGCGCACACCCGTGGCTATGCCGAACTCAAGGCGATCGTCGCTACATACACCCCGGAGCACGTGGCGGCGATCTGTGGTCTGCGGGCTGCCGATATCGTCACGGCAGCGCGCTGGTTTGCCGGCAGCAAGGCAGCACTTTCGCTCTACTGCCAGGGGCTCAACCAGTCAGCGCACGGGACGCAGAATAACGCCGGCATCATCCATCTGCATCTGGCGACCGGCCAGATCGGCAAACCCGGCGCCGGGCCATTTTCCCTGACCGGTCAGCCGAATGCGATGGGCGGGCGCGAAGTCGGCGGCCTGGCCAACCAGTTGTCGGCGCACCGTGACCTGGGCAATCCCGCACATCGTGCCGAAGTGGCGAAGCTGTGGGGGATTCCCGACGTGCCGTCGCAACCGGGCAAGTCAGCGGTCGACCTGTTCAAAAGCCTGAAAACCGGCGAAATCAAGGCGGTCTGGATTGCCTGCACGAATCCGGCGCAATCGCTGCCCAACCAGGCAGCCGTACGCGCGGCACTGGAAGCGGCCGACTATGTTGTGCTGCAGGAAGCCTATGGCAACACCGATACTGCGGCCTATGCCGACCTCCTGCTGCCAGCCACGACCTGGGGTGAAAAACACGGCACGGTGACCAATTCCGAGCGCCGCATCAGTCGCGTTCAGTCGGCGGTTGCCGCGCCGGGCGAAGCCCGCCACGACTGGCAGATCGTTGTCGATTTCGCGCGCCGGCTCGGGCTCAAGCTGGGCAATCCGGCCACCGAGCACTTGTTCCCCTACGCCGATGCCGAAGCGATCTTCAACGAGCATCGCACCAGCACGCTGGGTCGCGATCTCGATATCGGCGGCCTGAGTTATGCCTTGCTCGAGCAGGCCGGCCCGCAGCAATGGCCGTATCCGCAGGGCGCTTCCGCCGGCAAGACGCGTCTTTATGAAGATGGCGTGTTTGCCTCTGCCGACGGCAAGGCCGCCTTCCTGCCGATCGAGCATCAGCCGACCGCCGATGCCAACACGGTCGACCTGCCAATCAGCCTGCTTTCCGGGCGCATGCGCGATCAATGGCACGGCATGAGCCGGACCGGCACCGTGCCGCGCCTGTTCAACCAGGAAGACGAACCCTTGCTCGGCATGCATCCTTGCGACATGCGCCACCGGGCTTTGGCGAGCGGCGATCTGGCGCGGCTCAGCAATGCGCGTGGCGACAGCGTCCTGCGCGTCGTCGAGCGGGCCGGGATGCAGAAAGGCCAGGCCTGGCTGCCGATGCACTGGGGCAGTCAGTTCCTCAACTCGCCCGGTGCCAATGCCGTGGCTTGCGATGCGGTTGATCCAGCCTCGATGCAGCCGGAACTCAAGCATGCCGCCGTGCAGATCGCCCGTCTCGAACTGCCTTATCCGCTGGCCGTCATCCGCCGTTGCGAAAGCCAGGCCGAAGCGCTGCAATTGATGCAGGAGGCGCGTCCGTTGCTCGACCGCTATCCCTACGCCAATGTCAGTCTCTATGGGCGGCAGGCGCCGCTGGTCGTGTTCCGGGCAGCGCTGGAACAGCCACTCGATGCCGCGGCGCTTGCTGCGCTTGACCAGTTGTTCGGCATGGCGGGCGATGCCGGTGCGATCGTCTATAGCGATCGCAGCCGGAATATTGCCAAGAAGGCGATTTCGCGCGATGGCCGTCTGCTTGCCGTGCGCCTGGCCGGCGAGGTGCTCGCCCAGACCTGGTTGAAGCAGGCGATGGCAGAGGATGAGCTTGATCCGGCGATGATCCGCTTTGCGCTGGCGCCATGCAGTGCGCCGCCGGTTACCATTGCGCCGCGCAACATTGTCTGCAAGTGCGCCGATGTCAGTGACGTACAAATCAAGGCTGCAATTACTGCTGGTGCCGATTTGCCCGCGCTGCAGCAGAATCTGAAATGTGGAACCTTCTGTGGTTCCTGTGTGCCGGACATCAAGCGGATGCTGGCTGAATGCAAGACCCATGAGACTGTGCCCGTTTGAGCGCGGCAGGAGAAGACAATGACTTACGCCCACTACATCAAGGAAATCGGCCGCGGCGCCCAGGGGGCGCGCAGCCTCTCCGGCGACGATGCGCGCCAGCTTTACGCGGCAATTCTCGACGGCGGCGTGCCCGACCTCGAACTTGGCGCAATCCTGCTCGCCTTGCGCGTCAAGGGCGAATCGCTCGATGAGATGCTTGGCTTTCTGGCCGCGGCGGAGGACAGGACCGCACTGCTGGATAACCCAGCCGGGCGTGTGCGCCCGGTTGTCCTGCCCAGTTACAACGGCGCCCGCAAGGAAGCCAATCTGACCCCGCTGCTGGCGCTGATGCTGCGCCGCTTCGGTGTGCCGGTGCTGGTGCATGGTCTGCTCGAGGGCTTCGGCCGGGTCACCACCGGCCATATCTTCCGCGAACTCGGCATCATGCCGGCGACGACGACGCACCAGGCGCAAACCACGCTGCAGGAAAAAGGTCTGGCCTTCGTGCCGCTGACTGCGCTGGCGCCCGGCTTGCACAACCTGCTCGCCCTGCGCGCCCGCATGGGCGTACGCAACAGTGCGCACAGCCTGGTCAAGATGCTCAATCCCTTCGAAGGCGAGGCCGTGGTTGTCGCGCCGGCGACGCATCCCGATTTCATTGACCTGATGCGCGACATGCTGCTGGCGCGCGGCGAGCGCGCCATCCTGCTGCGCGGCACCGAAGGCGAGCCCTTTGCCAATCCGAAACGGCGGCCGCGCCTCGAATATGTCCACGAAGGCTTTGCCGATGTGCTGTTCGAAGCCGAGCACGACAGCCTGCGTACCTTGCCCAATCTGCCGGACGGTGCCGATGCGGCGCAGACGGCGAAATGGACGCAGCGCGTGCTCGACAAGCAGGCAAGCTTGCCCAAGCCGATTGCCAACCAACTGGCCTGTCTGCTTTACGCCAGCGGTTATGCCGAGGACTTCAACCAGGCCAAGGCCATTGTCGCGGTCGAGGCCAACGCGCTGGCGGCGACCAGCAGCTAGGCTGCAATTTAGTGCCCGCTCGGGTGCCTGATGCCTTCATTTGGTGCGGATGTCAGGCGGTCGACAACAGGAATATGCAATAAATCATCGTGTTAGCTTCCTGGCACGAGGATTGCGATCAGTAATTCATCAACAGCGAAATACCCCGTCAACGACGACGGAATGGACCGCTCCGGTCCGCAATGGCAAAGACGTCATGCGCTGAAACACAAGTTTCGCGTCCCTCCGGGCGCACGCATCGTTGGAGCCCATAATGAGCAAACCCCGTCTCGTCCTGATCGGCAACGGCATGGCCGGTGTCCGTACCGTTGAAGAACTCCTGAAGATCAAGCCGGATCACTACGACATCACGATCTTCGGTGCCGAACCGCATCCCAACTACAACCGCATCCTGCTCTCGCCGGTGCTTGCCGGCGAAATGACCATCGCCGAGATCGTGCTCAACGAACTCGAGTGGTACAAGGAAAACAAGATCACCTTGCACACCGGCAAGCAGGTGGTGAAGATCGATCGCGTCAATCGCAAGGTGATTGCCGACGACGGCAGCGAGGAACATTACGACCGCCTGCTCGTCGCCACCGGCTCGACGCCCTTCATGCTGCCGATTCCCGGCAACGATCTGCCCGGCGTCATCGGTTACCGCGACATCAAGGACACCGACGAGATGATCGAAGCCGCCAGGCTGCACAAGCACGCGGTCGTCATCGGCGGCGGCCTGCTCGGCCTGGAAGCTGCCAATGGCCTCAAGCTGCGCGGCATGGACGTCACCGTGGTGCATATCGGCCCGTGGCTGCTTGAACGTCAGCTCGACGAAGTGGCCGGCCGCATGTTGCAGAAGTCGCTCGAAGACAAGGGTCTCAAATTCCTGCTGCAGAAGCATACCGAGGCGCTGATTCCCGGCGAGAGCGGGCGCGTCGCGGCGATCCGCTTCAAGGATGGCATGCAGTTGCCGGCCGATCTCGTCGTGATGGCCGCCGGCATCCGCCCCAACTACACGCTGGCCGAAGCCTCGGGCATCTACTGCAACCGCGGCATCGTCGTGAACGACACGATGCAGACCTACGATCCCAAGGTCTACGCGGTTGGCGAATGCGTCAGCCACCGCGGCATCGCCTACGGCCTGGTCGCGCCGCTCTTCGAGCAGGCCAAGGTCGCCGCCAATCACCTGGCCGGCTACGGCATCGGCCGCTACACCGGCTCGGTGACCTCGACCAAGCTCAAGGTGACCGGCATCGACCTCTTTTCTGCCGGCAACTACATGGGCGGCGAGGGCTGCGAGGAAATCCTGCTCAACGACCCGTACGGCGGTGTTTACAAGAAACTGGTGGTCAAGGACAACAAGCTGGTCGGCGGCGTCATGTACGGCGATACGGCCGACGGCCCGTGGTATTTCCAGTTGCTCAAGGACGGCCGCGACATCCACGACATCCGCGATTCGCTGATCTTCGGCCAGTCGCTGGTCGGCGACGTCGGCCACGCCGGCAACAGCAAGGCGGCCGAAATGCCAGACACGGCCGAGGTCTGCGGCTGCAACGGTGTGACCAAGGGCACCATCGTCAAGGCGATCAAGGAAAAGGGCCTGTTTACGCTCGACGAGGTCAAGAGGCACACCAAGGCGGCATCGTCCTGCGGTTCCTGCGCCGGCCTGGTCGAACAGATTCTTGCCTCGACCATCGGCGGCGCCTACACACCGGCCGCTTCCGACAAGAAGCCGGTCTGCGGCTGTACCGAGCAGTCGCACAAGATGGTGCGCGATGCGATCCGCGAGCAGCATCTGGTCAGCAAGGAAGCCGTCTTCAAGGCCCTCGAATGGAAGACGCCGAACGGTTGCGACAAGTGTCGCCCGGCCGTCAATTACTACCTGATCTCGACCTGGCCGCACGAGGCCAAGGACGATCCGCAGTCGCGCCTGATCAACGAGCGTTCGCACGCCAACATCCAGAAGGACGGTACCTATTCGGTGGTGCCGCGCATGTGGGGCGGCCTGACGACGCCGGCCGAGCTGCGCGCCATTGCCGATGCGGCGGAAAAGTACAACGTGCCGACCGTCAAGGTCACCGGCGGTCAGCGTATCGATCTGCTCGGCATCAAGAAGGAAGACCTGCCCGGCATCTGGGCCGACCTCAACGCCGCCGGCATGGTGTCCGGCCACGCCTACGGCAAGTCGATCCGCACCGTGAAGACCTGCGTCGGCGCCGAGCACTGCCGCTTTGGCACGCAACTGGCGATGTCGATGGGCGTCAAGCTCGAGAAGATGCTGTTCGACATGTATGCGCCGCACAAGGTCAAGCTCGCCGTCTCCGGCTGTCCGCGCAACTGCGCCGAAGCTGGCATCAAGGACGTCGGCATCATCGGCGTCGATTCCGGCTACGAGATCTACATCGCCGGCAACGGCGGCATCAAGACCGAAGTCGCGCAGTTCCTGTGCAAGGTCGGTTCGGACGAGGAGGTCATGGAATATTCCGGCGCCTTCCTGCAGCTTTATCGCGTCGAGGGCTGGTACCTGGAGCGCACCTGCCACTGGCTGGAGCGGGTCGGCATGGATTACGTCAAAGGCAAGATCGTCGAGGATGGCGAAGGCCGCAAGGCGCTCTACGCCGCGCTGCTCGACTCGCTGAAGGATGCGAAGGATCCGTGGGCGACGTCGCGCGAGCCGGAAGCGATCAAGCAATTCATTCCCATCGTGCCGGTGGCGATTGCCTGAGGCCGCAAGGCGCTAGCGGTCAACATCCGAAAAATGGCAAAAATCGAGGAATACACAATGAACAACTGGAAACTGATCTGCAAGCTGGAAGACATCCCGCCGCTGGGTTCGCGCATCGTGCGCCCGGAGAAGGGCGGCGACATCGCCATTTTCCGCAACGCCGAAGACGAGGTCTTCGCGTTGCACGACAAGTGCCCGCACAAGGGCGGTCCGCTGTCGCAGGGCCTGGTGCATGGCCGGCGTGTCACCTGCCCGCTGCATGGCTGGAACATCGGCCTTGAAGACGGCCAGGCGGTGGCGCCGGATGTCGGTTCCTGCAACAAGTTTTCGGTCAAGGTCGAGGGCGGCGAGGTGTTCCTTGCTCTCTGAGGGAATGCGCCGCCGGAACTTCGTTCTTGGCGCGCTCTCCAGTTTTGTTGCTCGGCCGCTGTTTGCCGCAGAAAGCGGTGCCATGTCGCTGGGTGCGGCGATCAACAAGGCCGGGCGGCAACGCATGTTGTCGCAGCGCATGGCGAAGGCATTCACCATGCTGGTGCTGGGCGCGATGCCGCAGAAGGCGGAGGTCTTGCTCGAGCAGTCGCGGCGGCTGTTCGAGTCGCAGCTGGCCGAATTGGCGAGCATCGCTCCCGGCGAAGCGATCAAGGGCGCACTGCTCGATCTGGAGCGCGCCTGGGGGGGCTATCGTGACGTGCTTGGACGTCCCCGGACGCCGGAAAATCTGCGCCTGGTGCTGGCGGAGTCCGACCGGACCTTGCGCGCGGCACATCTGCTGACCGGTTTGTACGAAAAACAGGCGGGCAGCACGGCCGGGCATCTGGTGAATATCTCGGGGCGGCAGCGCATGCTGTCGCAGCGCATGGCCAAGTGCTTTCTCGTCGAGCAGTCCGGTATCGTCTCCGAGGCGCTGCGGGGCGAACTGGATGCGGCGCGGCGCGACTTCGTTGCGGCACTCAGGGAACTCAACCAGGCACCGGAAAACACGCCGGAAATCCGCGTCGAACTGGAACTGGCCAACACCCAGTGGCTGTTCTTCGAGCAAGCCCTGAACGGGAGGGAAACACGGGAGCTTGCGGTGCGTAACGTGGCAACGACCAGCGAGCGGATTCTCGAAGTGATGGATGGCCTGACCGGCCGTTACGAAAAGCTGGTACGTGGCTGAACTTAGGGGGCGCTGCGTGTTCTGATCGGCTGTCAATACGCCCGAAGCGGTAGCAGTCGGGCTTTCCTCTTCAGTTAAAGTGTACCCAGATGAAAACAGCCTTGATCCTCTTTGCCCATGGTGCCCGCGATCCCGAATGGGCGAGCCCGATGCGCCGCGTCCAGGCCTTGCTGCGTGGCCGTGTGCCGGAAACCCCGGTCGAACTGGCCTTTCTCGAATTCATGACGCCCAGCCTGGCCGAGTGTGTGGCCGATGCGATTGCCGCCGGGGCCGGGCGCATCGTCGTGCTGCCGATGTTCATCGCGCGCGGCGGCCATTTGAAACGCGAACTGCCGGAAATGCTGGCCGCCTTGCGGTCGACCTATCCGCAAGTCGAGTTTTCACTCGGCAATGCGATCGGCGAACATGAAGTCGTTGTTCAGGCCATGGCCGAGGCCGCCTTGCTGCTGGCTGGTTCGGAGCTTGCTTGAGTTCAGGCATGCTGACCGTTCTTGTCATTGATGAATCGCGCTCGCGGGCCGGAGAAATCTGTGCCGGGCTGGCGCTCGCCGGTTACCAGGTGGCCGCGATCCTGGCCGATTCGGAAAACCTGACGGCCGAAGTCGAGAAGTTGCAGCCGGACGTGATCCTGATCGACACCGACAGTCCGAGTCGCGACACGCTGGAAAACCTGGCCGCGATGCATCGCAACATGCCGCGGCCGGTCGTCATCTTTACCCAGGAAGAAGGCCAGCAAAGTATCCGCGATGCAGTCAAGGCGGGCGTTTCCGCCTATATCGTCGATGGCCTGGACCAGAAGCGGATCAAGCCCATCCTCGAAGTGGCGCGCGCCCGTTTCGAGGATACACAGGCCCTGCGCCGCGAACTCGACGAAGCATCGCGCAAGCTCACCGACCGCAAACTGGTCGACAAGGCCAAGGGCGTGCTGATGAAGGCGCGCGGCCTCGACGAGGATGCGGCCTATCACGCCATGCGCAAGCTGGCCATGGAGCGCGGCCAGACCCTGGCCAAAGTCGCCCGCGACGTCATCGACATGGCGCGCGTACTGCTCTAAAGGCGTGCGGCATCGCCGCTTGCTGCACTGCAATAGTGCGTTCATCGCCCTGGCGCCGGCCAGCGGTCAACCCCGAAAAAATCGAGAAAATGCTTATCCGGCAAGGGGTTAAGAAAAATATTCCGGGCCTGGCACGGCCATTGCGATAGTCAGTTCATTAACGCACGGTCAATGGCGGCCGGGCGCGAGTCAAAGGTATCGACTCACAGGACAAGGGCGTCCATCCGCGCTGCCAGACCGGCAGCCGGATGTGACGCCCGTTTTGTTTTCTGGATTCCCGCAATCAAAGGAGCAAGCAATGGACGATAGCAAGCCGGTGGAACAGACCACCTCCTCGATTTCTCGTCGTGATTTCGTGTCAACCGCTTTGGGAGCCTCTCTGATGGCCATGGTACCCCCCGGTGTTCGCAGCGGCGCCTGGGCCGCAGGTTCGGATGCCCCTGAAAAGAAGGAAGTCCGTATCGGCTTCATCCCGCTGACCGACTGTGCCTCCGTGGTGATGGCTTCGGTCATGAAGTTCGATGAGAAATACGGCATCAAGATCATCCCGACCAAGGAAGCTTCCTGGGCCTCGGTGCGCGACAAGTTGGTCAATGGCGAACTCGATTGCGCCCACGTGCTGTACGGCCTGATCTACGGCGTGCAGATGGGCATTGGCGGGCCGAAGAAGGACATGGCCAACCTGATGACCCTGAACACCAACGGTCAGGCGATCACGCTGTCCAACCAGATGAAGGACAAGGGCGCGGTCGACGGCCCCAGCCTGGCCAAATTGATTGCCAAGAAGGAGCGCGAATACACCTTCGCCCAGACCTTCCCGACCGGCACGCACGCGATGTGGCTGTATTACTGGCTGGCCAGCCAGGGCATCAATCCGCTCAAGGACGTCAAGACCATCACCGTGCCGCCACCGCAGATGGTCGCCAACATGCGCGTCGGCAACATGGATGGCTACTGCGTCGGCGAACCCTGGAACAACCGGGCGATCATCGACAACATCGGCTTCACGGCAACGACGACGCAGGACATCTGGACCGATCACCCGGAAAAGATTCTCGGCACTACCGCCGAATGGGTGCAGAAGAACCCGAACACGGCACGCGCCGTGGTTGCAGCCATTCTCGATGCCGGCAAGTGGATCGATGCCTCGCTCGCCAACAAGCAGAAGACGGCCGAAGTCATCGCCCAGAAGTCCTACGTCAATACCGACACCGACGTCATCGTGGCGCGCATGCTCGGCCGTTACCAGAACGGTCTGGGCAAGAGCTGGGACGACAAGAATCACATGAAGTTCTTCAACGATGGCGCGGTGAATTTCCCCTACCTGTCGGACGGCATGTGGTTCATGACCCAGCACAAGCGCTGGGGCCTGCTCAAGGATCACCCGAAATATCTCGAGGTGGCGAAGCAGGTCAATCGCATCGACATCTACAAGCAGGGCGCGGCTGCGGCCGGTGTTGCCCTGCCCAAGAGCGACATGCGCAGCCACAAGCTGATCGACGGCGTGGTCTGGGACGGCAAGGATCCCGCCAAGTACGCCGACGGTTTCAAGGTCAAGGCCTGATCGACTGCAGGTGATGCCGGTTGCAGCCGGCATCACGACTGTCCGAGGAGAGAAGCATGAGCGCAACGACGATGAGTGTCGATCTGGTCAGCCCGCTGGCGCGGGTCGATGTGCCGAACAGCCCGCCGGTTGTGGCGCAAGCCGCGCTACCGGCCAAGGAAAAGAAAATGGAAAAAACACTGTCCCAGCCCAGCGGTACGCCGCTGGGCGAGAAATTCAACAACCTGCTGCGCGCCATCCTGCCGCCCAGCCTCGGCATGCTGATCCTGATCGGCATCTGGTATGTCGCCACCCTCAAGGGCGGCAGCATTCCCGGCCCGGGCCAGACCTGGGACGCTGCCACCGTGCTCTTCGCCGACCCGTTCTACCGCAACGGGCCGAACGACCAGGGCATCGGCTGGAACATCTTGTCCTCGCTGCAGCGCGTCGGCATCGGCTTCGGCTTTGCCGCCGTGGTCGGCATTCCGCTCGGCTTCATCCTCGGCCGCTCGGCCTTCCTGTCGGCGATGATCAATCCGATCATCAGCCTGCTGCGTCCGGTGTCGCCGCTGGCCTGGCTGCCGATCGGCCTGCTCGTGTTCAAGAAGGCAGACCCGGCCGCGACCTACACCATCTTCATCTGCTCGATCTGGCCGATGATCATGAACACCGCCCAGGGCGTGCAGCGTGTGCCGCAGGACTACCTCAACGTCGCCCGCGTCCTGGCGCTCTCCGAGTGGAAGGTCGTCACCAAGATCCTCTTCCCGGCCGTGCTGCCCTACATGCTGACCGGTATCCGCCTGTCGATCGGTACTGCCTGGCTGGTTATCGTCGCTGCCGAGATGTTGACCGGTGGCGTCGGCATCGGCTTCTGGGTTTGGGATGAGTGGAACAACCTCAAGGTCGAACACATCATCATCGCCATTTTCGTGATCGGCATCGTCGGCCTGATTCTCGAGCAAAGCCTGATCCTGCTTGCCCGCAAGCTGACCAAAGAAGCCGATTGAGCGAGGAGAGAACATCATGGAAAAATTCGTAAGCGTGGAAAAAGTCGGCCAGACCTTCGATACCAAGAAGGGCAAATTCGTCGCCCTGCGCGACATCGACCTGTCCATCAAGCAGGGCGAGTTCATCGCGCTGATCGGCCACTCCGGTTGCGGCAAGTCGACCCTGCTCAACCTGATTGCCGGCCTGACCAAGCCGACCACCGGCGTGCTGCTCTGCGACGGCCGCGAAATTGCCGGTCCGGGCCCGGAGCGGGCGGTGGTCTTCCAGAACCACAGCCTGCTGCCCTGGCTGACCTGTTTCGAGAACGTCTACCTGGCGGTCGAACGCGTCTTCGGCCAGAAGGAAGGCAAGGCGAAGCTGAAGGAGCGGACCGCGGCAGCGATCAATCTGGTCGGTCTCGATCACGCCAGCAGCAAGTACCCGAACGAGATTTCCGGCGGCATGAAGCAGCGCGTCGGCATCGCCCGGGCGCTGTCGATGCAGCCGAAAGTGTTGCTGATGGATGAACCGTTCGGCGCCCTCGACGCGCTGACCCGGGCCCGCCTGCAGGACGAGCTGATGAAAATCTGCGAAGCGACCCGGGCCACCACGGTCATGGTCACGCACGATGTCGATGAAGCCGTGCTGCTCTCCGACCGCATCGTGATGATGACCAACGGCCCGGCCGCGACGATCGGTGAAATCCTTGAAGTCAATCTGCCAAGACCGCGCAACCGGCTGACCCTGGCGCACGACCAGGATTACATCGGTTACCGCGCCGCCGTGCTCGAGTTCCTCTACGAGAAACAGGCGCACGTCGAGAAAGTCGCCGCCTGAGCCAGGTCGACCGTCCGGCATTGCCGCTGGACGGTCGACGTGCTGAAAAAGGCATTTTTCGGCGTAAAAAAGCCCGGCACCAAAGGCCGGGCATGACCAGTCGGTTGGCTGGTCGAAACCCGCAGGGGAGTGCGGGATTTCAGGGATTCATGTGGGTGGGAATCGGGTGCGTACGCTGCAGGTGCTCGTAGGTCTGCGACAGGTTCTTGACGCGTTCGTACTTGCCCTGTTCCAGCGCGTGCGTCATGTTTTCGATGATCATCGTGTGCAGGCGGCAAACGCCTTCCGGGGAGCAGAGCAGCACTTCGCTCAATTCGGCGGCAACGGTGACGGGAATGTGCTCATGTTCCGCAATGGCTTCGATTTCGCCGCGGTCGAGATCACAGTAATCAAGAACGTCCTGAATGGATAACATGTCTTCCTCCTTCGATAGGTGAGGCGATAAGGCTTTTTTCGTGCAATGGCCGGTTATCGTTTTTCTATCCGCCTTGTAGAATTTTTGGTGGAGGACTAACTTGTTTTTAGCTTCTGTCGGCCGATAAGGCAAGGCCGAATCCCGCCTAAATGCGCAGCATGCCTTCCGGCAAGGGGTAGCTCAGTTGCAGGCGGCTGATGGTCGGCAGCAGGTCGAGCCGGCTATCCTTTTTCAATTGCACGGCACGCTCGCGCATGGCTTCGAGCGAGACAGCGACAGGCTTGCCGCCCGTGGCAAAGGCAATCGTGTTGCCGCTGTCGCAGGATGGAAAAACGGCAAGCCGGCCATCAAAGGCGGTGCAGATACGCTCGACACTGCCCTGGAAACCCTTGTTGCGACCCAGCAGATTGACGCCGAGCAGTCCGTCGTCGCTCAGCCGGCTGCGGCAGGCCTGGTAAAACGGCAGTGTATCGAGTGCGCCGGCGCTGGCTTCGGCATCGAAACCGTCGGTCAGGATGTAGTCGAACTGGCGCCCGCCCGCCAGCATGTAATCGGCGCCGCAGCCGGTGATGACATCAAGGCGCTGCGGATCGTCCGGCAGCTTGAAGTATTGGCGGGCGACAAATTCGACCTGCGGATTGATCTCGACGACGGTGATCCGGCAGTCGGGCAGGTAGCGGTAAATGAACTTGGCCAGCGAACCGGCGCCGAGCCCGATCAGCAGCGCATGGCGCGGCCATTGCGCACTTTGGCGCAAAAGCAGTCCGGCCATCATCTCGCGGGTGTAACCCAGTTCCAGCGACCAGGGCCGGGCAATGCGCATCGCGCCTTGAATCCAGTCCGAACCGAAGTGCAGATAGCGAATGCCGGCTTCCTCACTGATGTCGACGGAATGGCGGGGCGGCTTTTTCGATTGGCGCATGGCTGGGCGGCTTGTGAACAGAGGGCGCATCATAAAGCCAGGCGGCCTCGGGTAAAAGCGAAGGAGCAACGCGGGATCTATTATTGGCAAAAATGCGCATAATGCGTAATTTTCGACATAATGCGTAATTCGCAATGACACAGGCAGAGTGAAGGGATGCTGGTTTCTGGCGAAAAGCATTTCGAGGTGCTGAACGAAATTTTGGCAACGAGCCTGCTCCCCGAAGGGGAACGGGTTGGGCGTTTGCTCGAACTCGGCTGTCGCAGTTTCCGGATGTCACTCGGCCTGCTGATCCGGCTTGATGATCCGGTCGCGCCCGAAATTCTCGTTGCCACGGCTGCCGCTTCGATTCCGGCCTGGTTTGGCCCGGCGCTGGCTGCTGCTTCTTCGCCTGTATTTTCTGGTGCAGCCCTATCCTGCGCTGGCAGTGGCCTGATCCAGCCGCTACCCGAGATTGCTGGCCGGCAGCTGGTACTCTGCTTTGCCGAGCCCATTTTGCCGGCCGCACCCCTTGCTGCGGGGGACCTCGGTTTTCTTAAATTGCTTGCCCAGTGGATGGCTGTCGAGCTGGAGCGCCGGCAACAACAGGACTCCCTGCAGGATCTGTCCGAGTGGCAGCGGGTCATTCTGCAGAGTGCAAACTTCTCGATCATTGCCACGGGAATAGACGGTGTCATCGTCAGTTTCAACCGTGCGGCAGAAAAAATGCTCGGCTATCGCGCCGACGAAGTGGTTGGCAAAGTCACGCCAGGCATCATCCATGATCCGGCAGAAGTGATTGCCCGCGCTCCGGAGCTGAGTCGTGAATTGGGTGTGCTGATCGAGCCCGGTTTTGATGTTTTCGTTGCCAAGACGCGTCTGGGGATCGCCGAGGAGCGGGAATGGACTTATGTGCGCAAGGACGGCTCACGCTTGCCTGTACTTCTTTCAGTCACTGCGATGCGCAATACGCAGGGCGAGATTCGCGGTTATCTTGGTATTGCGCTCGATATCACGTTGCGCAAGAAGTTCGAGGAAGCCTCTGCTCATGCCCGAGCCAATGAACTGAGTCGGGCATTGATCCGTTCCTTGGCTGAGGGCGTTATTGGCGTAGCGGTCCACCCGCCGCACACCATTCTTTTTCTCAACCCGGAGGCCGAGCGCCTCTTTGGTATCAGTGAGCAGGAGGCCATCGGCCAGCCGCTTGATGCCATCGTTCAGTCGGTAGCGCCGGTCGTCGGTGGCGAGCCCGAGGTATGCCGCGGGTTCAGTTGCTTGCTGAGCGGCGAACCTGGGCGCGAGGCGGTCGAAACATCCGTGTGCGCCCTGGTGTCGGGACGCATCTTTCCGGTTGATTGCATCATTTCGCTGGCGCACGAGGTTGGCGGTCAGCAACTGGCAGTAATTTCCTTTCACGACATCAGCGAACGGCGCCAGGCCGAGCAGCGCCTGCGCCTGTCGGACAAGGTCTTCGAATACAGCGCCGAGGCGATTATGGTGACCGACCCGGCCGGCATCATTCTCAACGTCAATCCGGCTTTTACCTGGTTGACTGGCTACCGGCCGGATGAAGTTATCGGTCGGACGCCGCGCATCCTGGCTTCGGGACGGCACGACAAGGCATTCTACGAGGCGCTGTGGCGTGCGTTGCTGGCAGATGGGCACTGGTCGGGCGAAATCTGGGACCGGCGCAAGGATGGTTCGTTCTACCCCAAGTGGATCATCATCAATGCCATCCGGGAGAATGACCGGACAACACATTATGTTGCCCTGTTCTACGACATCTCGGAGCGCAAGGAAAACGAGGAACGGATCAATTTTCTGGCCCATCACGATCATCTGACCGGCCTGCCCAACCGTCTGATGTTCAAGGAACGAATGGGGCAGGCCCTGCTCCGGGCCGCTCGTGCCGACAGCCGTCTGGCCCTGATCTTCATTGATCTCGACCGCTTCAAGAACATCAACGACTCGCTCGGACATCACATCGGCGACCAACTGCTGATCGAGGTGTCGCGCCGTTTGACGGCAAGCGTACGCCTGTCGGATACGGTGGCTCGCCTCGGTGGCGACGAGTTTGTCGTGGTGGTCGAGAATATCGATGGCCAGAATGATGCGGCCCTGGTTGCGATCAAGGTGCACGCCACCCTTGGTCAGCCTTTCGTGATTGAGGGCAAGACCCTGCACACGCCACCTTCGATGGGGATCAGTCTTTACCCGGATGACGGAGGTGATGTCGAAACCCTGATGAAGCAGGCCGATACCGCCATGTACCAGGTCAAGGCGGCCGGGCGCAACAACTGGACTTTCTATACCTCGCGCATGAACGACGAGGTGCAGGAGCGTATCGCCCTGGAGAACGATCTGCGGCTGGCTCTTGAGCGGGGCGAGTTCCTGCTCCACTACCAGCCGCAGTGGGACCTTGCCGCGGGTTGTCTGTTCGGCTGGGAAGCCTTGCTGCGTTGGCAGCATCCCGAGCGCGGCATGATTTCGCCCGACCGGTTCATCCCGATAGCCGAGGAAACCGGCCTCATCCTGCCGATCGGCGACTGGGTACTGGCCACGGCACTGACCGAATTAAGGCGCTGGGACGATGCCGGCCTTGGGCGCTGTAGCATCGCGGTCAATCTTTCCGGCCGCCAGTTCCGCCAGCATCTGCTGGGCGAACGTATCGAGGCTTTGCTGGCGGCGGCAGGCCTGGCACCGGACCGGCTGGAGTTGGAAATCACCGAAAGCGTACTGATGGAGGATGCCGATACGGCGAGTGAGATTCTCGGGCGTTTGAAACGGCATGGGGTGCGCATTGCCATCGACGATTTCGGTACCGGCTATTCTTCGTTGGCCTACCTGAAGTCGTTTCCGATCAACAAGCTCAAAATCGACCGCTCGTTCGTGCGCGACATCGCGACCGATCCCAATGATGCCGCCATCGTTTCCGCGATCATCTCGATGGCCCGTTCGATGGGGCTGGGGACCATTGCCGAGGGGGTTGAATCGGAGGAGCAAAGGGATTTTTTGCTGTCGCGTGGTTGCAGCGAGATCCAGGGCTACCTGCTCGGCAAGCCGATGCCTGCCGCGGAGGCCAGGGCGATGCTTGCGCAGCTGGCCGGCTGATCTGACCGGTCGGCCCGTTTTTGCGGTGCGCCTGATTGTGGTACCCCCAGGTGGAATCGAACCACCAATTCGCCCTTAGGAGGGGCGTGTTATATCCATTTAACTATGGAGGCGCCGCGTGCCCGGCTGGCAGGCGCGCATTGTACCGGTGCTCGCCTCCCTTGTGATAGATTGCTGCGAATCAGAAGAACGACAGGGAGACAAAAAATGTTCGCAGCCCTTCAGCGCCGGCCCATCGCACAACAATTGATCGTGGCTACCCTGGTTGCCTTGCTGTTGGTCTTTTCGGTGATGACCGTCATCGTCCAGATCAAGGCAGACAGCGCAGCCATCGTCGTAGCCGAAAAAAATCTGCAGCATGAAGCCCAGTTGATGGCTGGTACGCTGGATTCGCTTTTCGAGGCAATCAAGGTGCGCGGTGAAAACCAGTCGCAGTTTTTTCTGCGCTATGCCGGCGGCAAGCCGGAGCTTGGCCAGGGGATGGTCAGAACCGGCGAGGTTGATCTGCCGGTTGTTCGCCTGGGGGGCGAACAACTCAATGGCAATGAGCGGATTTTGCGGGTTTTCAAGGAGTTGACCGGTGAAGAAACGGCTTTCCTGGTAATCAAGGACGGCAAGCTCTACCGCCTGAATACCCTGTTGAAGGACAAGGACGGCAAGTCGATGAATGGCGTGCCGATTGGCGACAACGATCCGGTCGCGAAGGCGGTCCTGGCTGGCAAGGACTATCAGGGACTGGCGATTCGCGGTGGCAAATACAATTTCAGTACGGTCAAGGTCCTCAAGGCTGCGGATGGCAAGGTCTGGGGCGCCTATTCGGTACGGATCGGGCTGGATGGCGAGTTGCAACGGCTGCGTGCGCAGTTTGGCAGTCTGCAGGCCGGCAAGACCGGCTATGTCTATATCGTGCGCCCGACGGATGAAAAATCCATAGGCGAATTCGTGCTGCATCCGAAGTTCCAGGAAAAGACTGTGGCGGAACTGGATTTGCCCGCCGCGTCGAAGGCTGCAATTACCGAGGTGATCAAGCTCAAGAATGGTGCCTTGCGTTATTCCCTGCCCGATGAGTCGGGGCGTGAGCGTGAAAAAATCGTTTATGCCGCAACCTCGTCAGCCTGGGGCTGGACGGTGGCAACCGGTAGCTGGCTTGATGAGTACCTGGAGGAAAGCCATGCCTTGCGCAATCTTCTGGTGCTGATCAGCATCGTGGCAGCGCTGGTGCTCGCGGTGGTGATCTATCTGCTGGTCAGTTCGCGCTTGCGCGGGCTGTCCTTGCTGGTCCAGGAAGTAGCGCGCATCAGTGCGGGTGACTTGCGTGCATCGGTGCGCGATGCCGAGGCCGGCAGCCGTAACGAAGTGCATGCCATCGGCCATGCGTTCAACGAGATGGCCGGCAGCATGCGCAATCTGGTGAGTGGCGTCGCGACCACCTCGGCCCAGGTCGGGGTCGCCGCCAATGAGCTGGAAGGGGCGGCGAAACTGGCGCTGCAAAGTTCCGCGCAGGCCTCGCAGTCGGCTTCCGGCATTGCCGCCTCGGTCGAGGAGTTGTCGGTCAGCATCACGCA
The DNA here is from genome assembly GCF_020510425.1 of Quatrionicoccus australiensis. Lineage (NCBI taxonomy): Bacteria > Pseudomonadati > Pseudomonadota > Betaproteobacteria > Rhodocyclales > Azonexaceae > Quatrionicoccus > Quatrionicoccus australiensis. The sequence goes on along the minus strand of NZ_JAHBAH010000001.1, from coordinate 1,196,811 downwards.
TGTCGCCGACAATGCCAATCATGCGGCGCAGATTTCCGAAGAGGCCAAGGTGGTTACCGGCAGTGGCCGCGCTGTGGTGCATCGCGCGATGAACGAACTGGAGCGGGTGGCGAGTGATATCAACGACTCGGCGCAGTTGATCGAGTCGCTGGGCGAGCGTTCGAAGCAGATCTCCAGTGTGGTCGGCGTCATTCGGGAAATTGCCGATCAGACCAACCTGCTGGCGCTCAATGCGGCGATCGAGGCCGCGCGTGCCGGCGAGCAGGGGCGCGGCTTTGCCGTGGTGGCCGATGAAGTGCGCAAACTGGCCGAACGGACAGCGCTGTCGACCCAGGAAATCTCGACCACGGTGGCGGCCATCCTGCAGGAAACCGGCACCGCGGTGCAGCGCATGCAGGCGGTGAGCACCAACATGACGGGCAGCGTCGGTCTGGCGCGGGATGCCGGCGATTCGCTGCTGACCATCGATCAGCATGCGCAGGAGACGGTCAATGTCGTGCACGGCATTGCCGACAGTACGCGCGAGCAAAGCGCGGCCAGTCAGGAAATCGCCCGTCTGGTCGAAAATATTGCCCAGTCGGCAGAAGGCAGCAACAGCCGGGCGCAGCAAAACAGCGGTCGGGCGCAAAACCTGCAACGCCTGGCCAGCGACCTGCAGGCGCAGCTTGCGCGGTTTACGCTCTGACCAGGAGGCGTTCGAGTCGTGTCTGTTTTGCCGGATGTTTTTCCGGAGTGCCGCTGAGCGGATAGAATCCCGGTTCTTTCCATCGCGGCGCCTCCGGGGCGCCGCTTTCAGCCGGTGCCATGCCTTACCTAAAACTTTCCGATGCCTGTCTCGCCTACGGCCATGTGCCGCTTCTTGATCATGCCGATTTTCTGCTCGACCCCGGTGAGCGCGTCGCGCTGATCGGTCGCAACGGCACCGGCAAGTCGTCGCTGCTGGCCGCGCTGGCCGCCGGCTCCGGGCGCGGCAAGCTCGACGACGGCGAGGTCTGGGTGCAGCCTGGTATCCGCGTTGGCTATGTGCCGCAGGAGCCGCCGCTCGATCCCGATCAGACTGTTTTTGAGGCGGTCACCTCCGGCATGGGTGAGGCCGCCAAGCTGCTTGCCGCCTACCATGAAGTGTCGCATCAGATGGCCGAAGGCACGGGCGATCACGAGGCGCTGATGGATCGCATGGAAACCTTGCAGCACGAGCTTGAAGCCTGTGGTGCGTGGACCTACGAGGCGCAGGCCGAGCGCGTCATCGACCGTTTCGGCCTCGATCCGGAGGCCAATGTCGGCAGCCTGTCCGGCGGTCAGAAAAAGCGCCTGGCCCTGGCCCAGGCGCTGGCCGTGGCGCCCGAGGTGCTGCTTCTCGATGAGCCGACCAACCACCTCGATATTGCCGCCATCGAATGGCTGGAAAACCTGCTGATCGAAACCAACACCACCTTGTTCTTCATCACCCACGACCGCTCCTTCCTGGATCGCGTCTGTACGCGCATCGTCGAGCTCGATCGCGGCAAGTTGGCCAGTTATCCGGGCAGTTTCAAGGAATACGGCGTGCGCAAGGAAGCACAACTGCACGAGGAAGGCCTGGCCAACGCGCGTGCCGACAAGTTGCTCAAGGAAGAGGAAGTCTGGATCCGCAAGGGCGTCGAAGCGCGTCGGACGCGGGCCGTCTTCCGCGTCCAGCGTCTCGACCAGTTGCGTGCCGAACGCCAGGCGCGGCGCGAGCGCATGGGCAAGGTCAATCTGCAGCTCGACGCCGGCGACAAGAGCGGCAAGCTGGTCGCCGAGCTGGAGCATGTCGGCAAGCGCTTCGGTCAACGCGTCATCGTTGATGATTTCTCCATTCGCATCCAGCGCGGTGACAAGATCGGCCTGATCGGCCCGAACGGTGCCGGCAAGACGACGCTGTTGCGGATGATCCTTGGCGAACTCCAGGCAGATAGCGGCATCGTCCGCATGGGCACGAAGATCGATGTCGCCTATTTCGACCAGTTCCGCACCCAGTTGAATCCGGATTCGACGCTGAGCGATGTCATTTCACCGGGCTCCGACTGGGTCGAAATCGGTGGCGCCAAGAAGCATGTGATCGGCTATCTGGAAGATTTCCTGTTCGCGCCGGAGCGCTCCCGTTCGCCGGTCAGTTCGCTGTCCGGTGGCGAGCGCAACCGCCTGCTGCTGGCCCGCCTGTTTGCCAAACCGGCCAATGTGCTGGTGCTGGACGAGCCGACCAACGACCTCGATATCGAAACCCTGGAACTGCTCGAAGAGCTGCTCGCCAATTACACCGGCACGCTGTTCCTGGTCAGTCATGACCGGACTTTCCTCGACAACGTGGTAACCCAGACCATCGCCGCCGAGGGCAACGGCCAGTGGCGCGAATATGCCGGTGGTTACAGCGACTGGGCAAACTACAAGGCAAGTCTGCAGAAGGAAGAGGCGGCTCGCCAGAAGTCGGATGCCAAACAGTCTGCGGCCAAGGCGGCTGATCCGGTCAAGCCGAAGCTGGAAAAGTTGTCATGGAAGGAACAGCGCGAACTCGAAGAGTTGCCGGGAAAGATCTCCAGTCTGGAGGACGAGCAGGCCAGCCTGAGCAAGCGCCTCGAAGATCCGGCGATCTACCAGACCGATCCGGCGGGCGCGCAAAAGGCTGCCGAGCGGCTGGCGCTGATCGATGACGAGTTGATGGGCTTGCTTGAGCGCTGGGAGATTCTCGAGGCGCGCAGCGACAAACCCGCCTGATTCGATGCCCGGCCGGCTTGCCCTTGTGGCGAGCCGGCCTTCTCTTTTTTACAGGCCGTCGTTGCCGTCGGCTTCACGGGCCGGCATCGGTTCAAGTCCGAGACGCTGGCGCACCGTTTCCGGTGTGATATTGAGCAGCTGGCCGATGCCCTTGTAGTCGTCAGGCAGGGCCGGATTCTCCCAGCCGTGCGCCGAGTGACGGGCAAGGCGTACGGCCAGGGCAACATTCTGGACGCGCGGATTGCCGAGATGATCGTCGTCGATCAGGCGCAGCAGCAGTTCCGGCAGATGCCAGACGCGGCAAAGCTCAAGCTGGATATCCTGGAAGGTCAGACCCAGTACCTGACGCTGGGCTTCGGCGCTGCGCAAGGAGGGCTGCGCCTTCTGGCGAGCAAGAATGTCGAGGCCGAGCGCCGGTGCCGAACACCACACCAGGATTTCCGCCAGATCGTGCAGCAGCGCAGCGATGCGAACTTCTTCCATGTTGATGTCGTGGCGCCAGATTGCCCATTCCTGGGCATAGTCGGCGGCACGCTGGGCGCGCCGGCTGATCTGCAGGATGCCGAGCAGGGCGTGGGTGTCGGCGTCTTTCAACTGATCTTCGATGGTCAGCAACTCGTCGAAGCGTTTGAAGAAGGGTTCGATGCCGGCCATCATCACCGCGCTGGCGATGGTCGTGATGTCGTGTTGCAGCGAGCGACCGCGCATCGGCTGGATATAGGCCAGAACGCGGACGGTCATGATCGGATCCTGCAGGATGACGCGGGCCAGTTCGCGGGCATCGACGCGGTCCAGGTTTTGCCGCATTTCACTGATCCGGCGCTTGGTGACGCGCAGTACCGGCAGGGTGTTGTTGCTGAAAAACAGCACCCAGCTGTCAATGTCGGGCAATGGATGGTCGATCATTTATTTGTCATCCTTCAGTAAACGGCTGTCTCTCCGGTGCGCAGAGTGTAAGGGCGGTGCTCTCGCCGGGCAAGGGCGCATGCGATAATCGGGCCTGCTCAATCTCCCCGGTTTTTGCCATGCGCTACACCATTGTTCCGGTTACCCCCTTTGAACAGAACTGCACCATCTTCTGGTGCGAAAAGACCCGTCAGGCTGCGGTGATTGATCCGGGCGGCGATGTCGAACGCATCCTGCAGGTGTTGGCCGAGGAAAAGCTGACGCTGGCCAAGATTCTTGTCACGCATGGTCATATCGATCATGCCGGCGGTGTGGCGGCGCTCCTGGAGCGGGTTGCCGTACCGGTGGAGGGGCCGCACGAGGATGATCGTTTCTGGATCGAAGGCATGCCGCAACAGAGCAAGATGTTCGGCTTCCCGAATGTCCGGACCTTCGAGCCGACGCGCTGGCTGAAGGGGGGCGACAAGGTTGCCTTCGGCGAGGTCGAACTGGACGTGCTGCATTGTCCGGGGCATACGCCGGGTCACGTTGTTTTTCATCATGCGCCCAGCCATCTGGCGCAAGTCGGCGATGTGCTGTTCCAGGGATCGATCGGGCGGACCGATTTTCCCAAGGGCGATCACGACACGCTGCTGCGTTCGATTAAGGAACAGCTCTTCCCGCTCGGCGATGAAACCGACTTCGTGCCGGGGCACGGGCCGATGTCTACATTTGGCGAAGAGCGCCGCTACAACCCCTTCCTGAGCGGCCGCTTCGGCTGAGTATCAGGGGGCCGGGTGGATCTTCGCGGCCCAGCTCAGCGCAGTGAGTTGGGCTTCGAGGAAGGTTTCGCCACTGATCGACAGCGCATCAAGCTGGCGGGCCGCAGTCTTGAGGTCACGGCTTTCGGCAGAATTGATCGCCTGCAGCAGTTGACCGAGTGGGCCGGCATGTTCGGCCAGTGCCTGATGCACGACTTCCTGCAAGGGGAGCTGCTGCAAGATTTCGCTCATCGACATGTTGAGCAGGGCATCAAGCAGCGAGAATACGCCGATCATGAAAGCGGCATCTCCGGGGTTGTCGACCGTCAGGGCTGGGGTCAGGGCCGGAGCCAGCAGTTCAAGCAGGCGGCCGCGCGCTGCCGCCTTCTGCAGTAGCGGGTTGGGGTGGTGCCCGTTGTCGGGGTCGGCATAGACCAAGAGTTGCAGCCAGCGTTGCAGTTGCCGGCGGCCGAGCAGGTTGATGGCCTGGGTAAAGCTGGTAATCGGACTACGCGGCGCGAGAGCTGCCGAGTTGACCAGGCGCAGCAGGCTGTAGGAGAGCTTGGGCTCCTGCCGGAAAATCCCTTCAATGGCTGCCGTGTCGGCATCTTCGGCAATCAGGGCAAGCATCTCGAGCAATTTGATCCGGGTCATGTCGGCCCGTTTGCCAGCGCTGTTTCGGCTCAGCAGGAATTCAGCCGTGGACAATGAGCAGGCATTGCCCTGGCTCCAGGTGTAATCGGCGTGGCTGTGTACGTCGGTGACAACGATGATGGTCCGGCTGGCCTGTCCGAGCAGCGTAAATGGCGGCAGCGTGCGCGCATGACTGGCGCTGAGCAGCAAGTAATCCCAGGTGCCGGTCATCGGGAGTTTTTCACCAGATGCGAGGGTGAGGCCCAGTGTGTTGCGTCCCTTGCGCAGGTTTTCTTCGTGTTCCTTGGAGGTGGCGAGCTTTGCTGATGTGAATACCTGAACCAGATTGCTGATCAGGCTCTTGTTGTCCACTCCCGTTTGGGTCGGCAGCAACCAGGGCTGACGATGGTCGAATTCGGCAACGGTCGGATTTTGGCAAAGCCGGGCGAGTGTTTTTCCTTCCGGCGTGGCATCTGCTGCAGTTTCCACCAGATAACCGGACCAGGAGTCGTCCGCGCCCAGCAATGGGTGAAGGAACAACAGGTCATCAACAGGCATGTCTTGCTTTCTTCGTCTTGTTTTCAAAGATGGTAGCAAAATCCGCCGACTTTCGTTATCTCGATTGGCGTCTTTTCGCGGTTTGGCGGTGCTTTGGCGGTAGATACGCCGTTCGTGAAACATTGAAATCGGGTCCGGCAATCCTTTAGGGTAAAATACACGCCGATCCAGAAACCGAGCTGTCCATGAAAACAAGTTTCCTCGACTTCGAGTCGTCCATCGCCGACCTCGAAGCTAAAATCGAAGAGTTGCGTTTTGTCCAGGATGATTCCGCCGTCGATATCTCTGAAGAAATCGAGCGGCTGGAGAAAAAGGGCAACCAGCTGACCAAGGATATTTACGCCAAGCTTTCGCCCTGGCAGATTTCGCAGGTGGCCCGCCACCCGCAGCGCCCCTATACGCTGGACTACCTGTCGCTGATCTTCACCGATTTCGAAGAATTGCACGGTGACCGTGCCTTTGCCGACGACCACGCCATTGTCGGCGGTCTGGCCCGTTTCAACGGCCAGCCGGTGATGGTGATCGGCCACCAGAAAGGGCGCGACACCAAGGAAAAGATCTATCGCAACTTCGGCATGCCGCGTCCGGAAGGCTATCGCAAGGCCCTGCGCCTGATGAAGCTGGCCGAGAAGTTCGGCATTCCGGTGCTGACCTTCGTCGATACGCCGGGTGCCTATCCTGGCATCGATGCCGAAGAGCGTGGCCAGTCCGAAGCGATCGGTCGCAATCTTTACGTGATGGCCGAGCTCAAGGTGCCGGTCATCGTCACCATCATCGGTGAAGGCGGTTCCGGCGGTGCGCTGGCGATTGCCGTCGGCGATACGGTGCAGATGCTGCAGTACTCGACCTATTCGGTGATTTCGCCGGAAGGCTGTGCTTCCATTCTCTGGAAGAGTGCCGAGCGTGCACCGGATGCCGCTGAAACCATGGGGATCACGGCGCAACGCCTGAAGACCCTGGGCCTGATCGACAAGATCGTGCCCGAGCCGCTTGGCGGTGCGCATCGCGATCACCCGGCCATGGCGCAGTCGCTGAAGAAGGCGCTGCAGGAAGCGCTCAAGCAGCTTTCCTCGATGCCGACCGACGAGCTTCTGGCAACCCGCTACGAGCGGCTGATGAGTTATGGCCGCTTCAAGGAACAAGCCGTCAGCTGACGATCTGCCCGGACGGGTCGGCGCTTTTGTCGCCGCCCGCCTGGCGCCGGCCGAATCACTTTGTGTCGGCCTGTCCGGTGGTTGCGACTCGGTTGTCCTGTTGCATGTCCTGAGTCGCCTGGGGCTGGGCGAACGCCTGACGGCCATGCACGTTCACCATGGTTTGTCAGCGCATGCCGATGCCTGGGCCGGATTCTGCAGCGATTTTTGCGGTCGACTCCCGGTTTTGCTCAAAATTGTCCGGGTCAGCGTCGACCGGCAGAGCGGCCTCGGTCTTGAGGCTGCGGCGCGGGCTGCACGCTATGCTGCCCTGACTCAGTGTGGTGCGGACAATCTGGTGCTTGCCCACCATCAGGGCGATCAAGCCGAAACCCTCCTGTTTAATCTGTTGCGCGGTGCCGGTGTGACCGGTGCTTCCGGCATGCCAGCCGTGCGCCGCGTGGCCGGCGTGAATCTGTTGCGCCCCTTGCTCGGTGTCCATCGCAGTGTGCTGGAGGGTTATGCGCAGCAACATGGTTTGCGCTGGATTGAAGACGAGAGCAATGCGGATACCCGGTATTCGCGCAATTTCTTGCGGCACGAGGTCGTGCCGTTGCTGCGGCAGCGCTTTCCAGCGGTCGAGGCGACTCTGGCGCAGGCGGCGACGCACTTCGGCGAGGCGGATGAGCTGCTTGCCGAGCTGGCAGCGGTCGACTGGCAAAATGTCCGCGAAATCAACGGGTCTTCTGCTTCCATGTCGCGTTTGCGGCAATTGCCAGTGCCGCGTCTGAAAAACCTGCTGCGCCATCGTCTTCGTACATTGGGCTGGCAGGTGCCGGTTGCCTCGCGTCTCGACGAATTTGCCCGGCAACTGCTTGCCGCGGCCCCCGACCGTCATCCTGTGCTGCAACTGCCGGATGGCGTCATGCGGGTTGCCGATCGGCAATTGCACTGGCTGCCGCAAAAATAACAATCTGTTACCCAGCCTGCTATCCGCAGTTCCGACCCTTCAGTTACAATCGACAAATTATCATCTCGCAAACAAGGCCATGATTACTGGATCCATTGTCGCCATTGTCACCCCCATGCACGAGGATGGCAGCCTCGATTTGAACGCCCTGCGCAACCTGGTCGACTTCCATGTGCAAGAAGGAAGCGATGCGATCGTCGTTGTCGGTACGACGGGTGAGTCGCCGACGGTCAACGTCGAGGAACACTGCGAATTGATCCGCGTGACGGTTGATCATGCGGCTGGTCGTATTCCCGTGATTGCCGGAACCGGCGCCAATTCGACGGCGGAAGCCATCGAACTGACCGAGTTTGCGCGGCGTGCCGGCGCAACCATGGGGCTGTCGGTCGTGCCTTACTACAACAAGCCGACGCAGGAAGGTCTCTACCGCCATTTCAAGGCGATCGCCGAAGCCGTCGAACTGCCGGTCCTGCTCTATAACGTACCGGGCCGTACCGTTGCCGACATGAGCAACGACACCATTCTGCGCCTGGCCGAAGTGCCCGGTATCGTCGGTGTCAAGGATGCGACCGGCAACCTGGATCGTGCCAGCGATCTGATCGCCCGCGCTCCGAAGGATTTCGCGCTGTACAGTGGCGACGACATGACCTGCATCGCCTCGATCATGCTCGGCTTCCACGGCAATATCTCGGTGACCGCCAATGTCGCGCCGCGCCTGATGCATGAAATGTGCGTTGCCGCTGCTGCCGGTGATGTTGCCAAGGCACGTGAAATCCATTTCAAGCTGCTTGGTCTGCATCGCGATCTGTTCTGCGAAGCCAATCCGATTCCGGTCAAGTGGGCGGTGCACAAGTTGGGCCTTACCGCCAACGCCATCCGCCTGCCCCTGACCACCCTGTCCGAAGCCAACCAGCCGCGTGTGCTTGCCGCCATGCGTCTGGCTGGTGTCATTGCCTGAGCGGAGCGAAGTAACCATGAATCGTCGGCTGCACAGCCTTTCCCTTTCCCTGCTGGTTCTGGCCCTGACCGGCTGCAGCATGATTCCCGAAGCCCGCAAGATCGACTACAAGTCGGCGGGCAAGGTCCCGACGCTTGAAGTGCCGCCCGACCTGTCGCAGGTGGCGCGTGATGACCGTTATGCCGTGCCGGATGCCAATGGCAAGGGAAGTGCCACCTTCTCCGCTTACACCGCAGATCGTTCGGTTGCCGGCCAGGCTCAGAATTCCGTCGTCCTGCCGCAAGTGGACAAGGTTCGTGTCGAGCGCTCCGGCAATCAGCGCTGGCTGGTTGTTGCGGTGCCGGCCGACAAGCTGTGGGATACCGTCAAGGATTTCTGGCAGGAAACCGGCTTCATCATCAAGCAGGAGCTTCCTGATGCTGGCGTGATGGAAACCGATTGGGCCGAAAATCGTGCCAAGATCGGCGATGATTTCATTCGCAATACCCTGGGTGGCTTGCTCGATTCGCTGTATTCGACCGGTGAGCGCGACAAGTTCCGTACCCGTTTTGAAGCAGGTGCTGAGCCTGGTACGACGGACATTTTCATCAGCCACCGCGCGATGGAAGAGGTCTATACCTCTTCTGCCAAGGATGAGACCCGTTGGCAGCCGCGTCAGCCTGATCCGGAACTCGAAGCTGAAATGCTGCGCCGCCTGATGGTGCGCCTGGGCTCCGAGGAGAAGCGTGCTGAAGTCTCGATTGCCGCCGCCAAGGCCGAGCCGCGTGCCAAGATGGCGAAGGCCGATGATGGCGCCGGTACGCTCGAAGTTCTCGAGCGTTTCGATCGCGCCTGGCGCCGGGTTGGTCTGGCGCTTGATCGCGTTGGATTCACCGTCGAGGACAGGGATCGTTCGCGCGGCCTGTACTTCGTGCGCTATGTCGACCCGGATGCCGACAACACCAAGAAGGATGACGGTTTCTTCTCGAAGCTGGCTTTCTGGAAGGGCAAGGACGCAGCGGCTTCCAGCAAGGTGCAGTATCGCGTGCACCTGAACGACGTCGGCTCCATTACGGTGGTGCAGGTGCTGACCAGCGAAGGTGGCACGGATCGTTCGGATACCGCCAAGAAGATTCTCGCGCTGCTCTATCAGCAGTTGCAGTGATCCGCTTTGCTTCGCTCGGCAGTGGCAGTGCGGGAAACGCGCTGCTCGTCGAGTCGGGGGCAAGCTGCCTGATGCTGGATTGCGGTTTCGGGCTGCGGGATACCGTAGCCCGGCTGCAAAGTCTCGGGCGAACGCCGGCTGATCTGTCCGGCATTCTTGTGACGCATGAACATGGTGACCACGTGGCGGGCGTTTTTCGCCTTGCCCGCAGGCATGGCTTGCCGGTGTGGTTGACGCACGGTACCTGGGCGGCCTGCCGGGAAAATGATGCCGGGCTTGATCTGCGCATCATCGATAGCCATGCTTCCTTTTCGGTCGGCGAAGTTGAGGTTCAGCCCTTTCCGGTGCCGCACGATGCGCGCGAACCGGTGCAGTACGTCTTTGCCGGCGCGGGTTTTCGTTTGGGAGTTTTGACCGATATCGGTGAAATCACGCCGCACGTTTGCGAACTTCTATCGGGTTGTGACGGCCTGGTTCTTGAGTGCAATCACGATGCCGGCCTGCTTGCCAACTCGTCCTATCCGGCGTCGCTCAAGCGGCGCATTGCCGGTCGTCTCGGTCATCTGGAGAATTCGATGGCGGCCGGTTTGCTGGCGCAGATCGATTGCTCGCGGCTGCAGTGTCTGGTGGCGGCTCACCTGAGTGAGCGGAATAACTTGCCTGAGCTTGCGACAAGGGCATTGGCCGAGGTGCTGGGCTGTGCGCAGGAGTGGATCGGCGTGGCCATGCAGGATGCCGGGTTTGCCTGGCGAGAATTGAGCCGGCAATAAAAAAGCAGGCAATAAAAAAACGGAGCCGAAGCTCCGTTTTTGCTGTGCTGTAAAGCTATTACTTGGCAGCAGCCGGGGCAGCAGCCGGAGCAGCGGCTTCAGCCGGCTTGGCTTCAGCAGCCGGGGCAGCAGCCGGAGCAGCGGCTTCAGCCGGCTTGACTTCAGCAGCCGGGGCAGCGGCCGGAGCGGCAGCAGCCGGAGCAGCAGCCGGAGCGGCTTCAGGAGCCGGGGCTTCTTTTTTGCCACAAGCGGTCAGGGCAACAGCAAGCAGAGCAGCAACGAGAAGAGACTTATTCATGAGATTTCCTTATCGACAAGAAGCGGTATACGCCAAAATTTAGAGATCAGGAACGACCTAATCAGTCGCGGATTATAGCAATAAAATAAATTTTTGTTGGTGTTGCTATGCAGCAATATGCGCTTATCACAGGCCCAGTGTGGTGGCGCTGATCGAACTGCCTTCCTCGCGCCATATTTCTTCGAAGCGCGTCAGGTAGGAGCGCAGTTCTTCCGGTTCATCAATCAGCAGTTTGCTGCGCGGCAAGTCGCGTTCGAAGCGGATCAGGCCGTAGCGGTCATCAACCAGGATCATCGAGTCGCGCAAGTGGGCAAGCCCGGGCGGTGTTTCCAGGGCTGAGATCTTGTGGTCGAAGCTGGCGAGCAGTCCCATCGTCAGCGGGTTTTGTCGCCGCAGTGGTTCGCCATTGCGTAACGCCAGGCGTATGGAAGCGGTCGAGTTTTCGGCGCGCAGCAGGTGTTTCAGTATGCTGTGACGGCCGCTGGATTCAAGGCGAAGCTGGGCGAGGTCTTCGTCATAGATGCAGATGCGATGTTCGGCCATCGACAGCAGGCGGTCGATGGCTGACTGGTAGTCGCCCCAGGAGGTGATTAGTTCGCGTGCCATGGCGTTCAGTTTAGCCGATTGTTAGAATTCGCGCTTTTTCCGGAGTTGACCGTGCCAATCGGGATCATTGAGTCGCTGGACCATGAGGCGAGAGGAATTACCCGCCTGGAGGGCAAGACTGTCTTTGTTGACGGCGCCCTGCCTGGCGAGACGGTCGAATACGCCAGTTTTCGCCGGAAATCCAGTTATGAACTGGCGCATCTGGTTCGCGTCCTGAAACCCTCGAACGCGCGGGTTGAACCGAGTTGCCCGCATTTCGGCATTTGCGGTGGTTGCGCCATGCAGCATATGGATCACTCGGCTCAGGTGGCGGCCAAGCAGCGGGTTCTCGAGAATAGTCTTTGGCACGTTGGTCGGGTCCGCCCGGAAAGCGTGCTGCCGCCTGTGCATGGTGCGCCCTGGGGCTACCGTCACCGGGCGCGCCTTGGTGTGCGCCGGCTGGGCAACAAGGGGGGCGTGCTGGTCGGCTTCCACGAATGGCGCAGCAGTTATATTGCCGATATCAAGACCTGCGCCGTCCTGGCGCCGCATGTTTCGGCATTGCTGATGCCGCTGCGTGCACTGGTCGACTCACTGTCGATTGCCGATCGCTTGCCGCAAATTGACATTTCTGTCGGCGAGCATTGCACAGCCTTGTTGCTGCGCATTCTCGAGCCCCTGAAAGCGGCGGACGAAAAGTTGTTGCGCGCCTTCGCCGATCAGCACAACGTTATTCTCTACCTGCAGCCGAAGGGGCCGGATACCGCCTATCGTTTTTATCCGTTGCCCGGTCCGCGCCTGTCCTACACCTTGCCGGAGTTCGATCTCGAACTCGATTTCCGGCCGACCGACTTTACCCAGGTCAATCATGCGGTCAATCGTGTCCTGGTGCGTCGTTCGTTGCGCCTGCTCGATGCGCAGCCGGGGGAGCGGATTGCCGACATGTTCTGCGGTCTGGGTAATTTCACGTTGCCGATTGCGCGTTCGGGGGCCAGCGTTGTCGGCGTCGAAGGCAGTGAGGCCCTGGTTCGCCGCGGGCGCGAAAATGCCGAAGCCAACGGCCTGGCCGGGCTGGTCGAATTTGGGGTTGCCAATCTCTTCGAATGTACCGAAGCCTCGCTTGCGGCGCTCGGTCATTTCGACAAGATGCTGATCGATCCGCCGCGCGAAGGCGCCATGGAACTGGTCAAGGCGATAGGGGCAGACGGGCCGCGCCGCATCGTCTACGTATCATGCAATCCAGCGACGCTGGCGCGCGATGCGGCGGTGCTGGTTAATACGCATGGCTATCGATTTGTTTCGGCCGGGGCATTCAACATGTTCCCGCATACCTCGCATGTCGAGTCGATTGCGGTGTTTGAGCGGGCATGACGTAAAAAAGGCGGCCGTAGCCGCCTTTTTCATTGGCAAGTTGGCGGTTTAGTCGCGTTCGCCGGTCAGTGCCATGATCAGCTGCAGCAGGCTGACGAAAACATTGTAAATATCGAGGTAGACCGCCAGGGTGGCGCTGACGTAGTTGGTTTCGCCACCCTGCACGATGCGGCTGATGTCGTACAGGATGTAGGCCGAGAAAATCACGACGACCGCAGCGGCGATGGTCAGTGACAAGGCCGGGATCTGGAAGAAGATGTTGGCAACGGCTGCCAGCAGCACGACGATCATGCCGATGAACAGGAACTTGCCCATGTTGCTGAAGTCGCGCTTGCTGACTGCAGCGATGCTGGCCATCGTGAAGAAGATGGCGCCGGTGCCACCTGCAGCCAGCGCAATCATCGAGCCGCCGTTGCTGAAGCCGAGTGCGACCTGCAGGATGCGCGACAGCATCAGGCCCATGAAGAAGGTGAAGGCGAGCAGCAGGGCAACGCCAAGGCTGCTGTTCTTGTTTTTCTCGATGCCCCACATGAAGCCGAAGGCGATGCCCATGAACAGCAGGAAGGAAATGAACGGGCTGCCTGCCATGAAGCTGAACTGCATCTGGATGCCGAGCAGGGCGCCAAGTACCGTCGGCACCATGGACAGGCCAAGCAGCATATAGGTGTTGCGCAAGACGCGGTTCTGCTGCTGGGCAATTTGCGGCGAGTGCTGGCCAGCAATGTCAAAATTGGTGTTCATGTGGGATATTCCCTTTTCTGGATGTAACGAAGGTTAAGACTAACGGAGCCGGCTGAAAGTTTCAATCAAGAGCCGGAGTGAGTGTCTGGAATAGATGCCTCCGGATAGCTCTGTGCTATCATGCGCGCCCTGTGGGTCTGTGGCAGAGCGGTTGAATGCACCGGTCTTGAAAACCGGCGTGGAGAAATCCATCGTGAGTTCGAATCTCACCGGACCCGCCAGAATCCCCGGTTTTGCCGGGATGGTGGATTTTCCGGGCGTCAGCCCGAAGCGGCCGCAAGCCCGGTTCCGCCAGTCACTACTTCAAATTCCCAGCCAGACTGCGCAATTGCCGTTATGAACCAACCTGTACCGTACAAGATCAAATACGAGGTTTATCCGGAAGACGGGATTTTTGTCGCCCGTTGCCTGGATATCGATGTCGCCAGTGATGGCGATACCGAAGAGGAGGCCCTGGCGAATCTGCGCGAGGCGATCGAGTTGTTCTTTGAGCGCAATGCAGAAGCCGTATTCCGGGCCAGCGAAGAGGAAGATGAAGACGCTGATGCGGCGGATGACGAAGAGTTCGGCGAGTCGGACTACTGAGCGCGGGGCCGGGTGATCCCGGCCTGTCTCAGAGATCGAGAAAGCTGCCGACTTCTACGCTGCGCGCCATGGTGTCGGCGTAGCCCAGATCGATCAAGGCTCTGGTAAAGGGTTTTTCAAACAAGAGATAGCTGGTCAGGGCGCCGCCCTGGCGATTCATGGCACCGAGCCCGGTCAGTAGTAGTTTGACCGGCCAGGGCAGAGCGTCGGCATGCTCGGCGGCAATCCGGTCGAGGCGTTGCGAGGGGGAAATGACCAGTGTCCTGATCGGGCGCATGCCCCTGGCGGCGTGTACTTGCCCTTCGCTGGCCGCCAGCATCTGGTTGATTCCCTGCATTCTTTCGATGTCGACCGCCAGGCCGTCGAGAAAAATGCTCGACAGCGTATGGCCGGCGATTTGCGCCAGGGATGGATAGTCTTCGCTGCTGCGTCGTGGCTGGTGTTCATTGGCGCGGCCGGCGCCGATGATTAGCACCCGTTCGGCGCCGAGGTGGATGGCTGGCGAGATGGGGGCGAGCTGGCGCATCGAGCCGTCGCCGAAGTATTCGCGGTGAATCCGGGTGGCTGGAAAGATAAACGGAATGGCACTTGAGGCGAGCAGGTGGTCTACGCCGATTTCCGAACGGATGCCCAGACGCTGCACCCGGTTCCATGGTTTGGCCGCTGGGTGTGCCTGGAAGAAACTGATGTTTTCGCCGGACTCGTAGCCGGAGGCGGAAATGCTCAGCGCGTGCAGGGCGCCGCTGTTGATGGCGCGCTCGATTCCGGTGAAGTCCAGGTTGCGGCTGAGCAAGTCCCGGAGCGGGCTGTTGTCGAGCAGGGAGCGGGGCGGGTTGCCGATCAGCCAGCCGAGAGCCAGGGCCGAGAGCCAACGGGCGCCGGAGGCGCCAACGCCGATTGCATCGGCGCGATAGATGTCGCCGGCCTGCATGTTGCGCCAGATGCTGGCGAGTATGCCGACGCCCTTGCCGAAGTTGTCGGCCATGCAGGCTAGACCGGCCGCATTGATGGCGCCGGCCGAAGTGCCGCAGAGAATCGGGAAGGGGTTCTGTCGGCGTTTGCGCGACAGTTTGGCAATGGCAAGCAGCACGCCGACCTGGTAAGCCGCCCGGGCGCCGCCGCCGGTCAGGATGAGGGCGGTCTTTGCCTTGCCTGCTGGTGCTGCAGATTCACTCATGGCCGCCTCCCTTGTTGTCTGTCCTTGTTTTCAGGGCAGTATAGGGGTGGCGGCCTGACGGTTCAATCGAGACGGGTGCGTACTGCGTCGGCCCAGCAGTTTGGCGTTTCGTAAAGACGGACCTGCTCGAGTTGCAGGTGATTGCCGTAAGTGTCGCGATAGACCGCGTCGAGGCGTTCGAAGGCGATGCGGGCCAGGTTTTCGGCGGTCGGTACGCGGTCGAGAACAACCGTCTTGTGCTCGGGCAGGGAATTCAGGAACTCGACAATCGCCGTATCGCCGGCGTAAGCCAGGAAGGCGTGATCCCAGGCGTCGACCAGGTGGGCTTTTGCGAGATCCTTGACTTGCGAGAAATCCATCACCATGCCGTTGGCGGCATCGCCAGCCTTGTCGATGACGCCGCCGGAAAGGGTGATTTCGATGACGTAGCGATGCCCGTGTAGGTGGCGGCACTGGCTTTTGTGGTCGGGGATGCGATGCCCGGCATCGAACTCGAGGCGGCGGGTGATAAACATGGCGGTTTTGCTCAGCAAGACGGTCGCGGATTATACAATGCAGCATGCTCACTACAGACGATCATCGCCGCGACAGCGCCGGCCTGCGCTATGTCTATCCGGTCGTGTCGCGCCGCGCCGGCGGCGTTTCGATCGGGATCAACCTCAATACCAACAATGCCTGCAACTGGGCCTGCCTTTATTGCCAGGTCGATAATCTGACGCGCGGCGGGCCGCCGCCGATCGATCTCGATCTTCTTGAGAGCGAACTGGCCGGTTTTTTGACGGATGTGCTGCACGGCGATTTCATGCAGCGGCAGGTGCCGTCGGAAGCGCGGCGTCTGATGGATATCGCTTTCTCCGGCAACGGCGAGCCGACGAGTGCGCCGGAGTTTGCCGCGGCCGTTGACCGGGTCGGCAAGGTGCTCGGTAAATTTGGCCTGGTGGGGCAGTTGACCGTGCGGCTGATCACCAATGGCAGTTTCCTGCATCGTCCGGAAGTTCAGGCGGGTATTCGCCGTCTCGGCGAACTCGGTGGCGAGGTCTGGTTCAAGGTTGACCGGGTTGATGCTGTCGCTGTTGCCGAAGTGAACGGTGTGCCGATGTCGCCGGAAAAAATTGCCCGCAATCTGGAAACCTGCAGTGCTCTGGCGGCAACCTGGGTACAGACTTGCTGGTTCGGGCTGGATGGCAAGGCGCCGGCGGCAATGGCGCGTGATGCTTATTGTGAATTGCTCAAGCCGCTGGCGGCGAGTCTGGCCGGTGTGCATCTCTATGGTCTGGCGCGGCCTTCGCTGCAGCCTGCGGCACCGCGACTGAGTCGCTTGCCGGCTGCGGAACTTGAAGCGTTCGCGCAGGAAATCCATGAAAAAACGGGCATCCGGGTGATGGTTTCCCCGTGATGCCCGTTCAAGCGGTCGACGACCGCTTCAGGTCTTGATTCAGGCTGCCTTCTTGGCGCGGCCGCGAGCTGACTTCTTCAGGGACTTGAACAGTTCCGGTTCGTTGGCCTTGAGGTATTCCACAACTTCCCAGTCGTCGCGCTTGATCGACTTGATGTCGATCTGTTCGACGTGCACCAGGCGGAGCAGTTCACGCACCGGCTTCGGCATGTTGCGGCCACTTTCGTAGCGGGAACCGCCACTCTGGGTGACGCCCAGAGTGGACCAGAATTGTTGTTGGTTGAGGCCAAGTTTGCGACGGATCTCGCGAGCGTCGATTTTTTCGATGGTTTTGACGGTAGTCATTATCCACTCTCCATACGCTAGTGTAATTAGGCTACCCAAGCATCCTAGCGGTGTATGACTTAGGTAATATGACCTAGTGTATAGATGCTGATCGGGTTGTGCAAGTGCCAATGCCATAATTTTTTTGGAAATTTTCCCGGAAAACCATTTCATTCATGGGGTTGATGGCGCTTGATGCAGTGCCTGAGCGGTTTTCGGCATTTGGTCTTTCGTAAAAGAGAGGGATGCTCTAAGATCGACGCGTTGAATATAATTTTGTCGGGAGACTGCAATGCAGGTGCGGGAAATCATTCGCGTCAAGGGCGGTGCGCTTTATACGACGACGCCGGAACAATCCCTGGCCTCGGCGATTGATGCCATGGCCGAGTTCGATGTCGGCTCGCTGGTCGTCATGGAAGGCGGCAAAATGGCCGGCATGCTGACCTTTCGCGAGGTGCTGGTTGCCTTGAAGCAACAGGGCTTGTGCCCGAGCGACGGCCTCAAGGTGGGCGATGTCATGCTCAAGAACCCGGTCACCGTTTTCCCGGAGATGGAGGCCAATGACCTGCGTCGCCTGATGATTGAAAAGCGCTCGCGCTACATGCCGGTGATGAATGGCGAGGAGTTGATGGGCGTCATTTCCTTCCTCGACGTTGCGAAGGCGGTGCTCGATGAGCAGGGTTTCGAGAACCAGATGCTGAAGAGTTACATCAAGAACTGGCCGGACGAGCCGCAAATCTGATTCGGCGTATGCCTAAAAGGCGGCTGCGGCCGCCTTTTTTCATGTTGTTTCAGCGGCCATCCCAGCCGTAGCGTTTACTGCGCTGCCAGCGATTGTCGGGCTGCTGGCGCGCATTCGGCGCATTCGGTGCGGTGCGCTGGCTCTGGGGTGGGCGATTGGCCGGTTTGCTGGTGGTCGACGCGCCAACCGGGGGCTTTTTGCTTGGCATGGTAAACTCCTGTATCCATTTTAGACTGTAGCGCTCCATGTCCGGCAATACCTTTGGCACCCTGTTTACCGTTACTTCCTTTGGCGAATCGCATGGCCCGGCGATCGGTTGCGTCGTCGATGGCTGCCCGCCCGGGCTGGCGCTCTGTGCTGCCGATATCCAGGCGGAGCTCGACCGACGCAAGCCGGGCACGTCGCGGCATGTGACGCAGCGCCGCGAGCCGGATACCGTCGAGATTCTTTCCGGTGTTTTCGAGGGCAAGACGACCGGCACGCCGATCGGCCTGCTGATCCGCAACCAGGACCAGCGCAGCAAGGATTACGGCAATATCGCCGAGACCTTCCGGCCCGGTCATGCCGACTACACCTACACCCAGAAGTACGGTTTCCGCGATTACCGCGGTGGCGGTCGCTCCTCGGCGCGCGAAACCGCGGTGCGTGTTGCGGCAGGGGCGATTGCCCGCAAGTGGCTGGACGAGCGTTACGGCGTCAAAATCCGTGGCTGGATGAGCGCGCTCGGGTCGCTCGAGATTCCCTTCGTGTCGGCCGACGACATCGACGGCAACGCCTTCTTCGCGCCGAACGCCGCCATCGTGCCGGAGCTGGAGTCCTATATGGACAGCCTGCGCAAATCGCTTGATTCGGTTGGCGCCAAAATCACCGTCACGGCAACCGGTGTGCCGCCGGGTTGGGGTGAACCGGTCTACGATCGTCTGGATGCCGAAATCGCCTACGCGATGATGGGCATCAATGCGGTCAAGGGCGTCGAGATTGGTGCCGGCTTCGCTTCGGTTGCCCAGAAGGGCAGCGAGCACGGCGATGAAATGACGCCGCAGGGCTTTGCCAGCAATCACGCTGGCGGCATCCTGGGCGGCATTTCGACCGGCCAGGAAATTGTCGTCAACATGGCGATCAAGCCGACGTCATCGATCGCGCAAGCGCGCCACTCGGTCGACGGCCAGGGGAATGCGATTTTGGTGGCGACCGAGGGGCGGCACGATCCCTGTGTCGGTATCCGCGCGACGCCGATTGCCGAAGCCATGCTGGCGCTGGTGCTGATCGATCATGCCCTGCGCCATCGGGCGCAATGTGGCGATGTCGTTTGCAGCATGCCGCGCATTCCGGGCTGATCGGCGCAAGATTTTTTATTGCCGCCAGTCGGCGGCTTTTGCTTCAGGGAGAGCAGCATGCAGATCGAACATCACGACCTCCATCATGAATTTCCGGAATTCAATGATGCCATCAACGCCCTCAAGGCCGGCAATTCGCACTTTGCCAAGCTGTATGCGAGTTACCAGCGCCTGACCGGACGGGTTGAGGATCTGGAAGAACACGACATGCCGGTGGCCGATTTCACCATCGAAGACATGAAGAAGCAGCGCATCAAGCTCAAGGACGAGCTCTATCACATGCTGCTTGCCTTCCGCGCCGGCCAGCAAGCCGCCCAGGCCTGATCCGGGCCGCCGTCCGCACCTGCATCCGGTAAAATCGCCGGATGCATCCTTTGCCTTACTGGCGCCTCGCGGGCTACTACTTTTTCTATTTCGCCTTCATCGGCGCCTTTTCGCCTTATTTCGGGCTCTATCTCCAATCCCTCGGTTTTTCTGCCTGGGATATTGGTCTACTGATGTCGCAGATGCAGTTGATGCGCATGTTCGGCCCTTATCTCTGGGGCTGGCTGGCGGATCGTTTCGGGCATCGCATGGCGATCATCCGCCTGGCCGGCAGCATCGGCCTGGCCGGCATCACTGCCTTTTTCTGGTTGCAGCAACTGCCGGCCATGCTGGTCGCGATGGCAGTACTTGCCTTTTTCTGGAGCGCCGCCCTGCCGCTCGTCGAAACGCTGACCTTTGATCATTTGCGCGAGGAGCGCGGACGTTACAGCCGGATACGTCTGTGGGGCTCGATCGGTTTCATCCTGGCGGTGATGGGAACCGGCGCCCTGCTCGATGTCGCGCCGCCGGTCGGTGTGCTCTGGGTGTGTTCCGGCATCCTGCTCGGCATGGCGCTGGTTACCCTGGTCCTGCCCGAGGCGCCGAGCATGGCGCCGGCCCGGGATGCCCTGCCGATCGGCGAAATCATGCGCCGGCCGCAGGTGCGCGCCCTGATGCTGGCCTGCTTTGCGATGTCGGCGGCGCATGGCGCGTTCTACGTCTTTTTCTCCATTCATCTGGCCGGTCATGCCTACAGCAAGACCGAAGTCGGCGCGCTGTGGTCGCTCGGCGTGGTCGCCGAAATCGTCGTTTTCATGTTCATGGCGCGACTGGTCCGGCGTTTTTCCCTGCGCCATATCCTGCTCGCCAGCTTTGCCGCGGCGGTGCTGCGCTTCCTGCTCATGGGGTGGGGCGTCGAATCGCTGCTTGTCATGCTGTTCGTGCAGGTCCTGCACGGCCTGACTTTCGGTGCCTATCACGCCTCGGCGATTGCCGCCGTCAACCAGTGGTTTGCCGGGCGGGCGCAGGGGCGCGGGCAGGCGCTTTACTCGAGTATTTCCTTCGGTGCCGGCGGCTTGCTCGGTGCCCTGATCAGCGGCCGGACTTGGGATGACTGGGGGGCGGGCTGGACCTTCTCGCTCGGTTCGGCCTTTGCGCTGGCCGGCTTTCTGCTGGTCTGGCGCTGGGTGCGTGCTGATCCAGCGGTCGACGGTCCGGTACGGGCAAAAACCGCTGATCCTGTGCCATAATTCCCAGCTTTCCCGCCTCAATAAAGCACTCCATGTCGAAGACCCTTTACGACAAGCTCTGGGAGAACCATGTTGTCCATCAGGAAGCGGACGGCACGGCACTCCTTTATATTGATCGCCACCTGGTGCACGAAGTGACCAGTCCGCAGGCTTTTGAAGGCCTGCGCCTGGCCGGGCGCAAGCCGTGGCGCGTGTCGTCCATCGTGGCGACACCGGATCACAACACCCCGACCGATCACTGGGAAGAAGGCATCAAGGACCCGGTGTCGCGGCAGCAGGTTGAAACGCTCGACAGCAACATCCGTGCGGTCGGCGCCCTGGCTTATTTCCCGTTCAAGGATCAGCGCATGGGGATTCTCCATGTCGTCGGCCCGGAAAACGGCGCGACACTGCCCGGCATGACCGTCGTTTGCGGCGACTCGCATACCTCGACGCACGGCGCCTTCGCCTGTCTGGCACACGGTATCGGCACCTCGGAAGTCGAGCACGTGCTGGCCACGCAGTGCCTGGTCCAAAAGAAATCCAAAACCATGCTGGTTGCCGTCGAAGGCAAGCTTGGCAAGGGCGTCACCGCCAAGGATGTGGCGCTGGCCATCATCGGCACCATCGGCACGGCCGGCGGCACCGGCTACGCCATCGAGTTCGGCGGCAGCGCGATCCGCAGCCTGTCCATGGAAGGCCGCATGACGCTGTGCAACATGGCGATCGAGGGCGGCGCGCGCATGGGCTTCGTGGCGGTCGACGACACCACGATCAATTATTTGAAGGGCCGTCCGTTCTCGCCGCAGGGCGAAGTCTGGGAAAATGCCGTGGCTTACTGGCGCACCCTGCATTCCGACGCTGGCGCGCAGTTTGATCGCGTCGTCACCTTGCGTGCCGAAGACATCCGGCCACAGGTCACCTGGGGGACTTCGCCGGAAATGGTTGTCGCCATCGATGCCGTGGTTCCGGACCCCGCCAAGCAGACCGATCCGGTCAAGCGCGAAGGCATGGAGCGGGCGCTGCAATACATGGGCCTCAACCCGAACACGCCGATCCAGAACATCGCAGTCGACAAGGTCTTCATCGGTTCGTGCACCAATTCCCGCATTGAAGACCTGCGCGAAGCCGCTTCCGTCCTCAAGGGCCGGCATATTGCCGCCAACATCAAGCTGGCACTGGCTGTGCCGGGCTCCGGGCTGGTCAAGCGCCAGGCTGAGGAAGAGGGGCTGGACAAGGTTTTCGTCGCCGCCGGTTTCGAATGGCGCGAGCCGGGCTGTTCGATGTGTCTGGCGATGAACGCCGACCGTCTGGAGCCGGGTGAGCGTTGTGCCTCAACCTCCAATCGCAATTTCGAAGGTCGTCAGGGGCCGGGCGGGCGTACCCACCTGCTTAGCCCGGCGATGGCAGCAGCGGCGGCGATTGCCGGTCGTTTCGCCGACGTGCGGGAAGTGCTGTAAGGAGTTGTCATGCGCATTTTGCTGATTTCACTCGCGGTCTTTGGCCTGGTTGCCTGCAATACCGCTCAGGGTGTCAAAAAAGATGTCGCCATCGGTGCTGAAAAGACCGGTGAAGCACTGGAAAAAGGGGGCGAGGCTGTCGGCCACGCCTTGAACAAGACAGGTGAAGTCGTCGGCGGCGCCATGCACAAGGGCGGTGAGGCCGTGGGTACGGCACTCAAGAAGTCCGGTGAAGCCGTACAGAAAGTGGTGGAGTAATGGATAAGTTCGTTCGTCTGGATGGTTTGGTGGCGCCGCTCGACCGCAATAATGTCGATACCGATGCGATCATCCCCAAGCAGTTCCTGAAGTCGATCAAGCGTTCCGGTTTCGGTCCGAATGCCTTCGACGAATGGCGTTACATGGATGTCGGCCAACCCGGGCAGGATAATTCGGGCCGTCCGAAGAACCCGAATTTCGTGCTCAACCAGCCGCGCTATCAGGGTGCGCAGGTTTTGCTGACGCGCGCCAACTTCGGCTGCGGCAGTTCGCGCGAACATGCGCCCTGGGCGTTGCTCGACTTCGGTTTCCAGGCGATCATCGCCGAGTCTTTCGCCGACATCTTCTTCAACAACTGCTTCAAGAACGGCATTCTGCCGATCGTGCTGCCGGCCGCTGAAATCGAGGCGCTGTTCCAGCAGGTCGAGGCGACGCCCGGCTACAAACTGGTGGTAGACCTGCAGGCGCAACTGGTGGTGCGTCCTGACGGTTATGGCATTCCGTTCGCGGTCGATGCCTTCCGCAAGGAATGCCTGCTCAACGGTTGGGACGATATCGGCCTGACCCTGCGTCATGCCGAAAAAATCCGCGAATTCGAAGAGAAGCGCCGTATCAACCAGCCCTGGCTGTTTGCGTAACAAGGAAAAGCGATGAAGATCTGTGTTCTGCCGGGTGACGGCATTGGTCCCGAAATTACGGCCGAGGCCGTGCGTGTTCTGAACTCCCTCGATCTCAAGTTCGAGATGGAAGAAGCCCTGCTGGGCGGGGGCGCGGTCGACGCGACTGGTAACCCCTATCCGGAAGCCACCCAGAAGCTGGCGCGTGAAGCCGATGCCGTGCTGCTCGGCGCGGTCGGCGGCCCGCAGTGGGATACGCTGCCGCGCGAAAAGCGTCCGGAGCGCGGCCTGCTCGGTATTCGCAAGGATCTGAACCTGTTCGCCAACCTGCGTCCGGCTATCCTTTACCCGGAACTGGCCAATGCCTCGACGCTCAAGCCGGAAGTCGTGGCCGGTCTGGATATCCTGATCGTGCGCGAGTTGACCGGTGACATCTATTTCGGCCAGCCGCGCGGCATCCGCGAGGAAAACGGCGAGCGCGTCGGTTTCAATACCATGGTCTACAGCGAGTCGGAAATCCGCCGCATCGGTCATGTCGCCTTCCAGTCTGCACAGAAGCGCAACCGCAAGCTCTGTTCGGTCGACAAGATGAACGTGCTCGAATGCACGCAACTCTGGCGCGACGTGATGATCGAAATCAGCAAGGAGTATCCGGACGTCGAACTCAGCCACATGCTGGTCGACAATGCCGCGATGCAACTGGTCAAGGCGCCGAAGCAGTTCGACGTGATGGTCACCGGCAACATGTTCGGCGACATCCTGTCCGACGAAGCCTCGATGCTGACCGGCTCGATCGGCATGCTGCCGTCCGCTTCGCTCGACGACAAGAACAAGGGTTTGTACGAGCCGTCGCACGGTTCGGCGCCGGACATCGCCGGCAAGGGCGTCGCCAATCCGCTGGCGACCATCCTGTCGGTCGCGATGATGTTGCGCTACACCTTCGGTCTCGAAGAGCAGGCCGTTCGTGTCGAGAATGCAGTCAAGAAGGTGCTCGCCCAGGGCTTCCGTACCGGCGACATCTATGAGCGCGGTACCAACAAGGTCGGCACCAGGGAAATGGGCGACGCGGTTCTTGCGGCGCTGGTGTAATACCAAAAGCGCCTCGGCGCGTTAAACAGGTTTGACTCGGAGAGTGATGACATGAAGAAGGTTGGTCTGGTCGGTTGGCGTGGCATGGTTGGTTCCGTGCTGATGCAGCGCATGGTTGAAGAGGGCGATTTCGCCCATATCGATCCGGTGTATTTCTCGACGTCTGCCGCTGGCGGCAAGGCGCCGGTATTCGGCGGCAAGGAGGCCTCGCTGCCCCTGCAGAATGCCTCCGATATCGAGGCCCTGAAGGTCTGCGAAATCATCATCACCTGCCAGGGTGGGGACTACACCAAGGAAGTCTTTCCCAAGTTGCGTGCTGCCGGCTGGAACGGCCACTGGATCGATGCGGCCTCGTCGCTGCGCATGGCTGACGACGCAGTGATCGTGCTCGACCCGGTCAACATGCACGTCATCAAGGATGCGCTGGCCAAGGGCGGCAACAACTGGATCGGCGGCAACTGCACGGTTTCGCTGATGCTGATGGGCCTCGGTGGCCTGTTCCAGAACGACCTGATCGAATGGGCGACGTCCATGACCTATCAGGCCGCCTCCGGCGCCGGTGCGCAGAACATGCGCGAGCTGATTTCCCAGATGGGTGCGATCCATTCGTCGGTTGCCGACCTGCTGGCCGATCCGGCTTCCGCCATTCTCGACATCGATCGCAAGGTCGCCGAAACCATTCGTTCCGATGCCTTCCCGAAGAAGAACTTCCGCAATACGCCGCTTGCCGGTTCGCTGATTCCGTGGATCGACGTGCCCTACGAAAACGGTCAGTCCAAGGAGGAATGGAAGGGCGGTGCCGAATGCAACAAGATCCTCGGCAAGCCGGCTTTCCGCACGGCGGGTTCGATCCCTATCGATGGTCTGTGCGTGCGCATCGGTGCGATGCGTTGCCACAGCCAGGCGCTGACCATCAAGCTCAAGAAGGATGTGCCGCTCGACGAGATCAGCGACATGCTCGCCAAGGCCAATCCATGGGCCAAGGTTGTGCCCAACGATCGCGAGATTTCCGAACGTGAACTGACGCCGGCTGCCGTCACCGGTACGCTGACCGTGCCGGTTGGTCGCCTGCACAAGATGGCGATGGGTCCGGAATACCTGGCTGCCTTCACCTGCGGCGACCAGCTGCTGTGGGGGGCTGCCGAGCCGCTGCGCCGCATGCTGCGCATCCTGCTCGACGCCTGATCTTGTTATGACATGCAAAACGGGGCTGCGGCCCCGTTTTTAACATGTTGGAATTATGTCTAAGGTCATGTTCTGAGAAGCAGGTTTAGCTTGCATTGCTAAGTCCATGATGTTAATTTGAAACTCCCAAATTCGATGCTCAGGGTTTCGCCGTGACCGAAACTAGCTGCTCCAAATTCAAGAAACGTGCGGTGGTACTTGCTGTCGCCTCATGTTTGTCCGTTGCTCCCTGGTTTGCCGAAGCGGCAGGCCTCGGAAAACTTACCGTTTTTTCCGGGCTGGGTCAGCCTCTGCGAGCGGAGCTCGAAATCGCCGCAAATCGCGATGAGCTGGCTGGCATGACGGCGCGACTGGCGTCGCCGGAATCCTTTTCCCAGGCGGGTGTCGATTACCCCCAGGCTTTGCGTGATCTGCGCTTTGTCGTCGAGAAACGCGGCAATGGTCAGCCCGTCATCAAGGTCTCCTCGTTGCGGCCGGTCAACGAACCTTTTCTCGATATGCTGGTTGAGCTGAACTGGCCCGCCGGACGTCTGGTCCGCGAATACACCTTCCTGCTCGACCCTCCCGAGATGCTCGCCAAGGGCGCGGTTGGCCCGGTTTCCGTGGCCGAGGCCAAAGTGATCGAAACCATTCCGGGGGGCAATGCGGCCCTGAATCGTGCGCCGACTCCGGTCAAGGCGCAGCCGCAGGTGCGGCAAGCGCCTGCAGCCAAACCGGTGGCCGAATCACGCAAGGCGGAGCCTGCGGATTCGCGCGTCGTCCAGTCGGGCGATACCTTGCGCAAGATCGCGTCCGAAACCAAATACGAGGGCGTGTCGCTTGAGCAAATGCTGGTTGGTCTGTTCCAGAATAATCCGGATGCATTCATCGGCAAGAACATCAATCGTCTGAAGGCTGGTGCCATTCTCGGGATCCCGGAAAAGAGCGCGGTCGAAGCGGTTTCGGATGCCGAAGCGAAAAAGGTCTATGTGACCCAGTCGACCGACTGGAATGCCTATCGCCAGAAACTGGCTGCAGCGACGGCCAAGGCGCCGGCGCGTGAAGAGTCCGCCAGTCAGCAGGGGGTAACGGGCAAGATTACCGCCAAGGTTGAAGACAAGGCCACGCCTGCCGAGCAAAGCAAGGATCAGGTCAAGGTTTCGCGTACCGAGCTGCCCGCCAAGGGCGCGGCAAACGGCAAGGCTGCTGCCAGCGAGGCTGATCTGATTGCCAAGGACAAGGCCCTGCAGGAAGCACAGGGTCGTCTGGCTTCGCTGGAAAAGAATGTTGGCGAGCTGCAAAAGCTGCTCGAGTTGAAGACCCAGAAGCTGGCCGAGTTGCAGCAGGCGGGCAGCAAGAAGGAAGAGGCCAAGCCGGCGGAGCCGGTCAAGGCAGTTGAGCCGCCCAAGCCGGTCGAGGTTGCCAAGCCGGTCGAGCCGGTCAAGGAAGAGGTCAAGCCGGTCGAGGTAGTCAAGCCTGCGGAAGAGGCCAAGCCGGAAGAAGCACCGAAGCCGGTTGCCGAAAAGCCGGTCGAAGCCCCCAAGCCGCCGGAGCCCAAGCCGGTTGTTGCGCCGGAACCCGAGCCGGAAGAGCCGGGCTTTATCGATGCACTGGCTGAAAACCCGCTGACTCTGGTTGGTGGCGGCGGTATCCTGGCCCTGCTGGCTGCCTACTTCCTGGCCAAGCGCCGGCGTCAGCCGGTTGTCTCGCCGGAAACCACGACGGCCCCTTCGCCGTCCAGCCTGGGCCCGAATTCGGTGTTCCGGATGACCGGCGGGCAGAGTATTGACACCGGTAACACCGCGCCGCAGACCGGCGATTTCAGCCAGACCGGGCCGGGTAGCATCGATACCGATGAGGTTGATCCGGTGGCCGAGGCCGATGTGTACATGGCCTATGGGCGCGATACCCAAGCTGAGGAAATCCTGCTCGAGGCCTTGCAGAAGGATCCGCAGCGCACGGCAATTCACGCCAAGCTGCTCGAAATCTACGCCAATCGCAAGAGCCTGAAACAGTTCGAAACGTTGGCGAGCGAGCTCTATGCCCAGACCGGCGGTGTTGGTCCGGAGTGGGAAAAGGTTTCCGAGTTGGGCGCCAGCCTCGATCCGGCCAATCCGCTTTATTCGGGTGGGCATGCCGCTGAGCCGTCTGCTTTTGATGCGGATGCAACGATGATCGTGACGCCGGAAGCACTGGCCCGCGATGTGCCGCCCGAGCTCGAATTGCCTGCTGTAATGGCGCTTGACGAGCCGGCCGATGAGCCTGTGCCGGATGCGCTGGTTCTCTCCGTTCCGGTTGTCGAGCCGCAGGCCGAGGTTGTCGCGGAAGAGGCTCAGCCGGATACGGTCGACGATGAAATGAGCCTTGATTTCGACATCGGTTTGCCGGTGGTTGAAACGGTTGGTGCAGCAACTCCGGAGGAGGTGCCGGTTGTGGCGGAAGCGCCGGTTTTCGAAGAGCCGTATGTCGATACCGTCGTGACCGGCGAGCCGAATGCTCTCGATTTTGATCTTGGGGCAGATGCCGCTGCGGCGGCCGAAACAGCCGCGGCAGCTGAGCCTGTCGTTGCTAACGAGCCGATGCTGGCCGAGGATGCCAATTTCGGTTTTGATCTCGGCGCAGAGCCGGCTACCGAAGAAATCGATGCGCAGGAAGTGGCTGATGCCAGTCCCGACTTTTCACCGGAAGGCACGATGGTGATGCCGTCCGGGATGGACGAGGATGCCGCAGTATCGACCTTTGTCGGTGTTGACGGTTCGCCGGCTGCATTCATGACTGAACCTCCAGAACCGGAACCGGTCGAGCCGCCGATGGCGGATTTCGCTTTCGACATCGGTTCGTCGGCGACGCAGACCATCGTCAATCCGATGATCGACGAGGAGCTGGCTGCTGCAGCGCAGGAGTTTGCGCAAAGTCCGGCCCGGATCGAAATCGATAATCCGGAATTGACCGCAACCACGGTGGGTTCGGATGCCGATTCGCTGGAATTCGACGTCAAGCTGACGGATTCGGTATTCCTTGGTCAGCCGATGATTCCGCCGGAGTTCGACATTGGCTCGATCGATCTCGATCTGTCGGCCGAACCGTCGCCGGCACCGCTTGAAGCCGCCGCGCCGGCAGCCGAGCTCGAGGCCGAGGAAGATGTTGCCAAGGACAGTCATTGGGAGCAGGTCAATACCAAGCTCGATCTGGCCAAGGCCTACGAGGAAATGGGCGATCTCGAAGGCGCGCGCGAATTGCTCCAGGAAGTGGTCGGCGAAGGTTCTGCTGATCTCGTTGAGCAGGCACGTGCGATTCTCGGCCGCATAGGCGAGTAAAATCACGGCTTGTGATCGGCACATGGCCCCGCAAGGGGCCATGTGCATTTTGGAGCCCGACTTGCATCCGACTACTGCCCTGATTGCCTGGCTGGCGGCCGTGCTGGCCACCCAGTTTCTCGCCTATGCCGGGCTCGCCTTGCTCGTGCTCGGCCTGATGCTGGCTCGCCCGACCCTGTGGCGTTCCTGGTTCGCCTACATCCGGCGCGGCCGCTGGCTGTTGCTCAGCCTGTGGCTGATCCTCGCCTACAACACGCCCGGCGAGGCGCTCGCCGATCTGCCTTGGGCGCCGACTTACGAAGGCATGGCCGAAGCCTCCCTGCAGGCGACGCGCCTGGTTGCCATGCTCGGCTGTCTGGCCTGGCTGTTCGAGCATCTCGGGCGGGACGGCCTGGTCAGCGCCTTGTGGGGACTGTTGCGGCCCTTGCAATGCTTCGGTTTCGATACGGCGCGCCTTGTCGTACGCCTGTCGCTGGTTCTGGAAAATCTGCAGGTCAGGCCGGAGAAGGGCGCCTGGAAGAAAATGCTGGCTGGCGACCCCGATTTCGCCGGCGGCCCCGCCGTGCTGCATCTGAGCCTGCCGCTCTGGGTGGCGCGCGATACGCTGCTGGTCCTCGCCAGTGCCGGCTTGTTGCTGGGGGCAATCCTGTCATGAGAATCGCCCTCGCCATCGAGTATTGCGGTACACATTTCCACGGCTGGCAGAGCCAGCCCTCCGGCAATACCGTGCAGGATGCGCTGGAGGCTGCGCTGGCGGCGATTGCCGGGCAGCCGGTCGGCGTCATCTGCGCCGGGCGGACCGATGCCGGCGTGCATGCGACGCACCAGGTCGTGCATTTCGATGCGCCGGTCGAGCGGCCGCTGAGCGCCTGGGTGCGCGGCGTCAATTCACATCTGCCGGCCGGTGTGGCGGTGCGCTGGGCGCAGTCGGTCGACGCCGAATTCCATGCCCGTTTCAGTGCGCGCGGCCGGCGTTACCGCTATTTGCTGATGAATCGGCCGCAGCGCCCCGGCCTGTGGCAGGGGCGGGTCGGCTGGTTCCATCTGCCGCTCGATCTGGCGGCGATGCAGGCGGCGGCCGGTCGACTGCTCGGCGAGCACGATTTCTCTGCCTTCCGTGCTGCCGGCTGCCAAGCCAAAACACCGGTCAAGACCTTGTGGCGTGCCGATGTGCAGCAGCAGGGCAATCTGCTGGTCTTCGATTTCGAGGCCAGCGCCTTTCTGCATCACATGGTGCGCAACCTGGTCGGTAGCCTGGTTTACATCGGCAAGGGGGCGCAGCCGGCAGAATGGATGGACGAATTGCTGCAGGCGCGCGACCGCACTGCGGCGGCGCCAACCTTCTCGCCGGATGGGCTGTATTTCCGCGGCCCGATCTACGAGGCGCACTGGCAATTGCCCGATCCGCAAGACGATTTTCTCGATGGCATGCTCAAATGACTAAAACCCGCATCAAGATCTGCGGCCTGACCCGCGAAGAGGATGTCGACGCCGCCGTGACGGCCGGTGCCGACGCGATCGGTTTCGTCTTCTATCCGCCCAGCCCGCGCTACGTGACGCCGGCGCGTGCCGCTGAACTGGTTCGGCGCATTCCGCCCTTCGTTGATGTGGTTGGTTTGTTCGTCAATGAGGCGCCGGAAAGCGTGGAGGAGGTGTGCCGTCAGGTGCCGATCAACCTGCTGCAGTTCCACGGCGACGAGGATCCCGCCTATTGCCGCCAGTTCGCCCGCCCCTATCTGCGCGCGGCGCGGGTGAGGCCGGGGCTCGATCTGGTAGAATTCGCCGGCGCGTTTCCCGAGAGTCGCGGTTTATTGCTCGATGCCTTCGTTGAAGGCTATGGCGGTGGCGGTCATGTTTTCGACTGGACGCTGATTCCGCCGGGCTTGCCGGGCTTTTTGCTGCTTTCGGGCGGGTTGACCGCTGCGAATGTCGGCGATGCCGTGCGCCGGGTGCGCCCGGCAGCGGTCGACGTCTCGTCGGGCGTGGAAATGGGCAAGGGCATCAAGGATCACGCGAAAATCGCTGCCTTCGTCGCCGCGGTGCGCGCGGCCGATCAGGCAGTCAGCGAAGGATAGGAATATGCGGGAATCGGCGGGTGGCATCACCCGAACCTGTTGGCGGCATCACCTGGCAAATCATCCCTGAAGACGGACGATTCGTCCTTTTTCGTCCAATTTTTCCAGGAGTCTTGCCATGTCCCATACCCCGTACAATTTTCCCGACGCGCGCGGCCATTTCGGCCCTTACGGCGGCGTCTTCGTTGCCGAAACGCTGTTTGGCGCCCTCGATGAACTGAAGGCAGCCTACGCTGCGGCGCAGGCCGATCCGGCCTTCCGTGCCGAATACGAATACGAACTCAAGCACTTCGTCGGCCGGCCGTCGCCGATCTATCACGCCAAGCGCTGGTCCGACCTGCTGGGTGGCGCGCAGATTTATCTCAAGCGCGAAGACCTCAATCACACCGGTGCCCACAAGGTGAACAACTGCATCGGCCAGGCCATGCTCGCCAAGCGCATGGGCAAGCCGCGCGTCATCGCCGAAACCGGCGCCGGCCAGCACGGCGTCGCGACGGCCACGGTCGCTGCCCGCTACGGCATGGAATGCGTGGTGTACATGGGCAGTGAGGATGTGCGTCGCCAGGCGGCCAACGTCTATCGCATGAAGCTGCTCGGCGCCACCGTGGTGCCGGTCGAATCCGGCTCGAAGACGCTCAAGGATGCGCTCAACGAAGCGATGCGCGACTGGGTGACCAACATCCACAACACCTTCTACATCATCGGCACGGTCGCCGGTCCGCACCCCTACCCGATGCTGGTGCGCGACTTCCAGAAGGTGATCGGCGAAGAATGCCTGGTGCAGATGCCGGAAATGGCCGGGCGCCAGCCGGATGCGGTGATTGCCGCGGTCGGTGGCGGTTCCAACGCGATGGGCATCTTCTACCCGTACATCAATGAAGAAAACGTCCGCCTGATCGGCGTCGAAGCCGCCGGTGACGGCGTCGAAACCGGTCGTCACGCGGCTTCTCTGACCGCCGGCGTGCCCGGCGTGCTGCACGGCAACCGCACCTACCTGCTGCAGGACGAGGATGGCCAGATCATCGAGACGCATTCGATCTCGGCCGGTCTGGATTACCCCGGCGTCGGGCCGGAGCATGCCTGGCTCAAGGATCTCGGTCGCGCCGAGTATGTCCCGATCAACGATGCCGAAGCGCTCGCCGCCTTCCACAACCTGTGTCGCCTCGAAGGCATCATCCCGGCGCTCGAGTCGAGCCACGCCCTGGCCTACGCTGCCAAGCTGGCGCCGACGCTGCCGAAAGACAAGATTCTGCTGGTCAACCTCTCCGGTCGGGGTGACAAGGACATGCATACCGTGGCCGAAAAATCCGGGATCCAGTTCTGATCATGTCGCGCATCCAACAAGCTTTCGAACGCCTCAATGGCGAAGGCCGCAAGGCACTGATTCCCTTCATCACGGCCGGCGACCCCGATGTCGCGCTGACCCTGCCGCTGCTGCACACGCTGGTCGAAGCCGGCGCCGACGTCATCGAACTCGGCGTGCCCTTCTCCGACCCGATGGCCGACGGTCCGACCATCCAGCGCGCTTCCGAGCGCGCCCTGGCCAAGGGCATGACGCTGCGCAAGGTGCTGCAACTGGTCATCGACTTTCGTCAGACCGATGCGAAAACGCCGATCGTGCTGATGGGCTACGCCAATCCGATCGAGGCGATGGGCCTGGAAAAGTTCGCTTTGGCGGCGTCGACCGCTGGCGTCGACGGCGTGCTGGTCGTCGATTACCCGCCGGAAGAGGCGGCCGGTTTTGGCGCCGCGATGAAAGCCCATGGCATGGATCCGATCTTCCTGCTGGCGCCGACCTCGAGTGTCGAACGCATCGAACAGGTGGCTGAAATTGCCTCCGGCTATGTCTATTACGTGTCGCTGGCCGGCGTGACCGGTTCCGGCGCCCTGAATGTCGAGGCGGTGGCTGAACGCCTGCCGCTGATCCGCGAAAAGACCGGCCTGCCGGTCGGCGTCGGTTTCGGCATTCGTGACGCAGCGACGGCGGCCCGCATTGCCGGCATTGCCGACGCGGTTGTCGTCGGCAGCCGGATCATTGAAGAAATTGAAAAATCGACGGCAGAAACTGCCTGCGCCAACGTCAAGGCGTTGGTGGCAGACATTCGCCGTGGTGTAGACGAGGTGAAATCATGAGTTGGCTAGACAAACTGCTGCCCCCGAAAATCAAACGCGAGCAAGGTACCCAGCGCCGCGGCGCGTTGCCGGAAGGCCTGTGGAGCAAGTGCCCGTCCTGCGAGGCGGTGCTTTACGCCACCGACCTGGAGAAGAATCTGCAGGTTTGCCCGAAGTGCGGTCACCACAACCGCATCAACGCGCGCGATCGTCTCGATCTGCTGCTCGATCCGGAAGGCCGCTTCGAGATCGGTGCCGAAGTCGTACCGGTCGACACCCTGAAATTCAAGGATTCCAAAAAGTATCCGGATCGTCTGATGGATGCCAATGAGGCGACCGGCGAGACCGATTCGCTGGTGGTCCTGCAGGGCGCCATCAAGAACATGCCGGTGGTCGGTGCAGCTTTCGAGTTCGACTTCATGGGCGGCTCGATGGGGTCCGTGCTCGGCGAGCGCTTCGTGCGCGGCGTCAATGCCGCCATCGAGCAAAAGGCGGCATTCATCTGCATTACTGCGTCCGGCGGTGCGCGCATGCAGGAAGGCCTGTTCTCGCTGATGCAGATGGCCAAGTCGACCGCTTCGCTGACCAAGCTGTCGCAAGCCGGTCTGCCTTTCATCTCCATCCTGACCGATCCGACCATGGGCGGCGTCTCCGCTTCCTTCGCCTTCGTCGGCGATGTGGTGATTGCCGAACCGAAGGCGCTGATCGGTTTTGCCGGGCCGCGCGTCATCGAGCAGACGGTGCGCGAAAAACTGCCGGAAGGCTTCCAGCGTTCCGAGTTCATCCTCGAAAAGGGCGCCATCGACATGATTGTCGACCGCCGCGAAATGCGCGACCAGGTTGCCCGCGTCCTGGCCCTGTTGCAGAAGCTGCCCGCAGCCGCCTGATGGCTGCGAGTCGCTGGTTCTTTGTCCTTGGCTGCAGGCCAAGGACAAGCAGCTGGCGACTAATGACTGATTACAAATGACTAAAAACGACTGGCTGGCCCATCTTGAAGGCCTGCATCCCAAGGGGCAGGCCGGCATCGTGCTGGGCCTCGACCGCATTCGCCTGGTCAAGGATGCGCTCGGCCAGACGCAGCATTGTCCGGTCATTATCGTGGGTGGCACCAATGGCAAGGGCTCGACCTGCGCCTACCTGGAAAACATCATCGATCGCGCCGGCTACAAGGTCGGCTGTTATACCTCGCCGCACCTGCTCGATTACAACGAGCGGATTCGCCTGAATGGCCAGTCGGTTGATGATATCGCGCTGTGTGCTGCCTTCGCGCGGGTTGAAGCGGCGCGTCAGCAGGCCGGCGATGTCGCGCTGACCTATTTCGAATTCGGTACGCTGGCCGCCTGGGAAGTCTTTGCCGCGGCCGGTGTCGAGGCGGCGATTCTCGAAGTCGGCCTGGGCGGGCGCCTCGATGCGGTCAACGCCTACGAACCGGATATTTCCATTGTCACCACCGTGGCGCTCGATCATACCGACTGGCTGGGCAATGACCGGGAAAGCATCGGCTTCGAGAAGGCCGGCATCTATCGCGCCGGCAAGCCGGCTTTTTGTGCCGACCCGAATCCGCCGCACAGCCTGCTCGATCGCGCAGCGGCCATCGGCGCCGACTTGCGCCTGATCGGGCGCGATTTCGGTTTCGAGCGACCACCTGCGGAAAGCAATGAAAACCGCCTGCAATGGCGCTGGTGGTGCCGTTCCGGCGAGCGCATCCTGAAGCGGGCACTGGCTTACCCCGGCTTGCGCGGCCCGACCCAACTGTTCAACGCCAGTGTCGTGCTGGCCGCACTCGAAGCGCTCGGCGACAAGTTGCCGGTGACCATGCAGGCGATCCGGCCCGGCCTGATCGAAACCGAACTGGCTGGCCGCTTCCAGGTGTTGCCCGGCAAGCCGGCCATCGTGCTCGATGTCGGGCACAATCCGCAGGCGGTCAAGGTGCTGGCTGACAATCTGTCGGGGATGGGATTCTTCGCCAATACGCACGCGGTCGTCGGCATGCTCAACGACAAGGATATTGCCGGTGCGCTGGCGCCGCTCAAGGACAAGGTCGATTTCTGGCATGCCGCGACGTTGACCGGTCCGCGCGGTACGACGGCCGAAGCGCTAGGCGCCCTGATTGCCGCGGCCGGCCTGGGCGGCGAGGTGATTTGCCACCCTTCGCCGGAGGCGGCAATGCAGGCGGCCAAGGGGCAAGCCGGCGAAAGTGATAGAATCCTCGCCTTTGGATCGTTCTACACGGTTGCCGGAGCCCTTCTGGTGCTGCGTAAAAAGCCCTAGGTCATGGAAGATAACGACGCTCAGCTGCAAATGAAAAAACGTGCCCGACGCCGGCTGGTGGGCGCGGTCGCCTTCGTTTCCGTGGTTGCCGTCGTGCTGCCCGTGGTCATGGATCACGAGCCGCGCCAGGCGGTGCAGGATGTCGAAATCCGCATCCCGGGCCAGGACGAAAAGCCCTTCGCGCCCAAGTTTGCTGCCGCTCCGGTTGAAAAGGCTGGCGAAAAGCCTGCTGAAAAAGCCGTCGAGCCGGTAGTCAAGCCCGTCGCCGAGCCGGTTGCCGCTCCCGCAGTTGCACCGGCTGTTGTGCCAAGCACCAAGCAGCCTGAAGTCGTCAAGGACAAGCCGGCGCCGGCCAAGGCGCCTGAAAAGCCGGCAGAAAAGCCTGCCGCCAAGCCGGAAAAAGCCCCGGAAAAACCACCAGCAAAGAGCGAGAAGCCAGCAGAAAAGGCGGCGGAAAAGCCTGTTGCCAAGAATGACGACGCCAAGCGCGCAGCCGCCATCCTGGCTGGTCAGCCGGCTGACACCAAGCCAGCCGCCAAGTCCGGCGAATATCTGGTGCTGATCGGGGCATTTTCCAACGAAGCCAATGTCAAAACCCTGAAAGCCAAGCTGGGCGAGCAGGGCATCAAGACTTTCAGCGAACCGCTTGATACGCCGCAGGGCAAGAAGACGCGCCTGCGCGCCGGGCCGTTCCCGAATCGTGAAGCGGCCGCCAAGGCGCTGGAAAAGATGCAGCATATCGGTGTCTCCGGGGTTGTCGCGGCCAAGCAATGACGATTTTTGACTATGTCGTGATCGGCATCGTCGGCCTGTCGCTGCTGTTTGGTTTGTGGCGTGGCGTGGTTGGCGAGATTCTCGCCCTGGTCGCCTGGGGTGTCGGTCTGTTTGCCGCGATGGAATTCGGTGCCCAGGTTGGGCAGATGGCTTTCGGCGGTATCGCCGATCCGTCGATGCGGATGCTGGCCGGTTGCGTGCTGGTCTTTGTCGGCGTGCTGCTGGCGATGGCGCTGGTGCGCATGGCGGTACGCAGCATGGTCAAGGCGTTGGGGCTGTCCGTGTCGGACCGCCTGTTGGGAATGGTATTTGGGCTAGTGCGCGGCATGCTGGTCACCATGGTGCTGGTCGGGCTGGGCGGGATGACCGCGGCGCCGAAGCAGGCCTGGTGGAAGGAAGCAACGCTGGCGCAGCCTCTGGAAATAGCCGTGATGGCAGTCAAACCCTGGCTGCCGGACGATTTGGCAAAACGAATTCGATTTAGCTAGGCAGGAAGAAACTATGTGCGGGATTCTTGGCGTGATGGCGACATCACCGGTTAACCAGTTGCTCTATGATGGTCTGATGGTGCTTCAGCATCGCGGGCAGGATGCGGCTGGGATTGCAACGGCAGAAGGCAATACTTTCCATCTGCACAAGGGGCCGGGTCTGGTCCGCGACGTGTTCCGCACCCGCAACATGCGTGCCTTGCCGGGCAACTGGGGTATCGGCCATGTGCGTTACCCGACCGCCGGTTCGGCCTACAACTTTGCCGAGTCGCAACCCTTCTACGTCAATTCACCGTTCGGCATCGTGCTCGGTCACAACGGCAACCTGACCAATGCCGAGCAGTTGAAGGGCGAGATGTTCCGCCTCGACCGCCGCCACATCAATACCAATTCCGATTCCGAAGTGCTGCTCAACGTGCTGGCACACGAGCTGCAATCGGCTTCGCATGGTTATGAACTCGACGTGGATAGCATTTTCCAGGCCGTGGCCGGCGTGCACCGCCGTTGCCGTGGTGCTTATGCTGTCGTCGCGCTGATTGCCGGTTATGGCCTGCTCGCCTTCCGCGATCCCTACGGCATTCGTCCGCTGGTCTATGGCCAGAACGAAACGCCGGAAGGCATGGAATACCTGATCGCCTCCGAGTCGGTTGCCCTCGATACCCTGGGTTTCGACATGGTGCGCGATATCGAACCCGGCGAAGCCGTATTCGTCAGTCTCGATCACCAGCTATACAGCCGCCAGTGCGCGCAGCAGCCGACCTACGCGCCGTGCATTTTCGAATACGTCTATCTCGCCCGTCCGGATTCGGTGATCGATGGCGTTTCGGTTTACGAATCGCGTCTGGCGATGGGCGAGTCGCTGGCCGAGAAGGTCAAGCTGCATATTCCGGTCGATGAAATCGATGTCGTCATTCCGATTCCCGATTCGAGCCGTCCGTCGGCAATGCAGCTGGCGCAGGTACTGGGCATTCCGTTCCGTGAAGGTTTCGTCAAGAACCGCTATGTCGGTCGCACCTTCATCATGCCCGGCCAGGCGATGCGCAAGAAATCGGTGCGCCAGAAGCTGAATACCGTCGGTCAGGAATTCAAGGGCAAGCGCGTCCTGCTCGTCGACGACTCCATCGTGCGTGGCACGACCAGTCGTGAAATCGTCGAAATGGCGCGTGCCGCCGGTGCAACCAAGGTTTATTTCGCCTCGGCAGCGCCTCCCGTGCGCTACCCCAATGTGTACGGCATCGACATGCCGACCCGCGCCGAGTTGATCGCCACCGGGCGTGACGATGCCGGCATCGCCGAGGAAATTGGCGCCGACGCGCTGGTTTACCAGGATCTCGATGCCCTGAAGAACTCGGTGACCAAGCTGCGCGCCGACCTCACCGTGTTCGACGCCTCCTGTTTCGACGGCTGCTACATCACCGGCGACATCGACGAGTATTACCTCGATGCCGTCGAAGGCAAGCGCGGCGGCAACAAGTCGGGCAAGAACGACGAGGATGGTGACGGCAAGGCTTCGCAGCAACTGGTTTTGCAACTGGCATCCGAGGCCCAGGACTGATGAGCGAGATCGATCAGGATCGGCCGAACTACCGTCCGGAAACCCTGGCCGTACGTGCCGGCCAGGAGCGTAGCCAGTTCGGCGAACATTCCGAAGCCCTGTACCTGACGTCGAGCTTCGTTTTCAAGAGCGCGGCACAGGCGGCCAAACGATTCTCCGGTGAGGAAGAGGGCAATGTTTACGCCCGCTTCTCCAACCCGACGGTGACCATGTTCGAGGAGCGCCTTGCCGCTCTCGAAGGGGCCGAGGATTGCGTCGCCACGGCGAGCGGCATGTCGGCGATCATGGCCTTGTGCCTGGCGCATCTCAAGCAGGGCGATCACATTGTCGCGTCGAACAGCCTGTTCGGTGCCACCGTGCAGTTGTTCAACAACATCCTGTCGCGCACCGGCATCTCGACCACCTTCGTGTCGCACACCGACCCGGCGGCCTGGGAAGCGGCGATTCGTCCCGAGACTAAGCTTTTCTTCCTTGAGACGCCCTCCAATCCGCTGACCGAAATTGCCGATATTCGCGCGTTGACCGCTATCGCTCACGCCAAGGGCATCCTGGTCGCTGTCGACAACTGTTTCTGCACGCCCATCCTGCAGCGTCCGCTCGAGATGGGCGCCGATCTGGTTGTTCATTCGGCGACCAAGTATCTTGACGGTCAGGGCCGCGTGCTCGGCGGTGCCGTCTGCGGTGCGAAGAAACTGACCGAGGAAGTCTTCAAATATCTGCGTACGGCCGGGCCGACCCTGTCGGCGTTCAACGCCTGGGTCCTGCTCAAGGGCCTGGAAACGTTGAAGATCCGCGTCGAGGCGCAAGCTGCCAACGCGCTGCAACTGGCGACCTGGCTCGAAGCACATCCCAAGGTGGCGCGCGTCTTCTATCCCGGGCTGCCGTCGCATCCGCAGCATGAACTGGCGAAAACCCAGCAGAAGAGCGGCGGCGCAATCGTTTCCTTCGAAGTGAAGGGCGGTCGCGAGCAGGCCTGGCAGGTGGTCGACAACTGCCATCTGCTGTCGATCACCGCCAATCTCGGCGATACCAAGACCACGATTACCCATCCCGCTTCCACCACTCACGGCCGGATTTCGCCCGAAGCCCGGGCTGCGGCCGGCATCAGCGACGGGCTGCTGCGCATTGCGGTGGGCCTGGAAGCCGTCGAAGACCTGCAAGCCGATCTGGCGCGCGGCCTCGGCTGATCCTTTGGCCCGGGCCGCTGTGTCGGTCCGGGCAATTCCTGCCCGATTTCTTTGCCGGCGGCATTCGCGCCCGGCGTGGTAAAATGCCTTGGTCGCAGGCTGGAATCAGTCATGGCTTGCGGCGTCAGGCGGATTTCCCGTCATTTCAATCCGATTTCCGCCTTGCCTCGACTGGTTCGTGTCCGCACGAAAGGCCCCGGGCTTACGTTCCAGGAGAACCCCCCATGCATTTCACCGATCTCGGCCTACGCGCCGAACTTTTGCGCGCCGTCAGCGAACAGGGTTACGACACCCCGACCCCGATCCAGCAGCAAGCCATTCCCGCCGTGATGACCGGCCAGGACCTGATGGCCACGGCACAGACCGGCACCGGCAAGACGGCCGGCTTCACGCTGCCCATCCTGCATCGTCTGGCCGGTGGCCCAAACGACCGCCTGACCCGCGTTTCCAAGACGCCGCGCGTCCTGGTTCTGACCCCGACCCGCGAACTGGCCATCCAGGTCGAGGAAAGCGTGCGCACCTACGGCAAGTATCTGCCGATCAATTCGCTGGCCGTCTTCGGCGGCGTCGGCATCAATCCGCAGATCGCCAACCTGCGCCGCGGTGTCGATATTCTGGTCGCAACGCCGGGCCGTCTGCTCGACCACGTGCAACAGCGCACGGTCGACCTCTCCTCCATCGAGATTTTCGTTCTCGACGAAGCCGACCGCATGCTCGACATGGGTTTCATCCGCGACATCCGCAAGATCATCGCCCTGCTGCCCAAGCAGCGTCAGAACCTGATGTTCTCGGCGACCTTTTCGCCGGAAATTCGCGAACTGGCCAGCGGCCTGCTGCACAATCCGGCTTCGGTCGATGTCGCCGCGCGCAATACGGCGGCCGAAACGGTCACCCAGCGCGTCATCGAAACCAATCGCGAACAGAAAAAAGAACTGCTCTGCCACCTCTTTGCAACGCGTGGCTGGCACCAGGTGCTGGTCTTTGCGCGCACCAAGCACGGTGCCGATGCCCTCTCCAAGACGCTCGACAAGGCCGGCATCAAGTCGGCGGCGATCCACGGCGACAAGTCGCAGGGCGCGCGTACCCGCGCCCTTGGTGATTTCAAGGACGGCAAGCTGGTGGCGCTGGTTGCAACCGACATCGCGGCGCGCGGCATCGATATCGATGCGCTGCCCTACGTCATCAATTACGAGTTGCCGAATATCGCTGAAGATTACGTGCACCGCATCGGCCGTACCGGTCGGGCCGGCATGGAAGGCGAGGCGATTTCGCTGGTCTGTCACGACGAGCGTGGCAGCCTCAAGGACATCGAGCGCCTGATCAAACGCACGCTGGAGCGTGAAGTGATCGAAGGCTTCGAGCCGTCGGCGACCGCCGCACCGCGTCCGGTGCAGCCGCCGCGTGGCGCGCGCAAGCCGCAGCCGGGTCGGCCGCAAGGACAGAAAACGGCCCAGAAACCCGGTGGACCGCAACAGCACCGCACCGGCAGCCGTCATCGTTAAGTAATAAAGGGCGCCCCAAAGGGGCGC
Organism: Quatrionicoccus australiensis; assembly: GCF_020510425.1. NCBI lineage: Bacteria > Pseudomonadati > Pseudomonadota > Betaproteobacteria > Rhodocyclales > Azonexaceae > Quatrionicoccus > Quatrionicoccus australiensis. Next base: position 1,156,282 of record NZ_JAHBAH010000001.1, on the reverse strand, counting down.
CCCGGTTGTAAACTCCCTGTTCGCGCACAGACGCGCCATAAAAAGACAGATCAGGGAGAGAGTCATGCCGGTAAAACTCGTTCAATCGACGGCTTCTGCTTACCAGTACCCGTTGCTCATCAAGCAATTGTTGCTGACGCCGCTGGCCATCGCGCCGGACCAGGAAATCACCTACCAGGGCAAGCTGCGCTACAGCTACCGCACGCTCAACGAGCGGATCGGACGCCTCGCCAACGGCCTGGGCAAGCTCGGCGTCGAAGCCGGGCAGACGGTGGCGATGATGGACTGGGACAGCCATCGCTATCTCGAATGCTTCTTCGCCGTGCCGATGATGGGCGCCATCCTGCAGACGGTGAATGTCCGCCTCAGCCCGGAACAGATCCAGTACACCCTGAACCACGCCAAGGCCGATGTCCTGCTGGTCAACAGCGAGTTCTTCCCGATTGTCGCGCAGATCGCGGCCGGTCTCGAAACCGTCAAGCGTTTCGTCTTTTTCACCGACGAAGCGGAAATGCCGGCCGTGCCGACGACGATGGACGCCGAGTACGAAATGCTACTTTCCGAAGCGTCGACCGCCTACGACTTCCCCGATTTCGATGAAAACGCGCAGGCGACAACCTTCTACACGACGGGCACGACCGGCAACCCGAAGGGCGTCTATTTCAGCCACCGCCAGCTCGTGCTGCATACCCTGGGCTGTGCAGCGATGCTGGGCGGCGCCAACCGCCAGGGGCACATCCATCGCGAAGACGTGTACATGCCGATCACGCCGATGTTCCATGTGCATGCCTGGGGCTTTCCCTACCTGGCGACCATGCTCGGTCTCAAGCAGGTCTATCCCGGCCGCTACCAGCCGGATCTGATCTGTCGCCTGGTCACTGAGGAAAAGGTCACCTTCTCGCATTGCGTGCCGACCATCCTGCACATGATCCTGACCCACCCGCATGCCCGGGACAAGGATTTCTCCGGCTGGAAGATCCTGATCGGCGGCTCGGCGCTGCCCGAAGCGATGGCGATCGCGGCGCAAAAGAAGGGCATGGACCTGTTCACCGGTTACGGCATGTCGGAAACCTGCCCGGTGCTCAGCATCGCGCACCTGTCGAGCGCCGATCTTGATCTGCCGCTCGAACAGCAGGCCGTGCTGCGCGCCAAGACTGGGCTGCCATTGCCACTGGTTGACCTGCGCGTCGTCGATCCGGAAATGCAGGGCGTCGCCCACGACGGCAAGACGACCGGCGAGGTAGTCGTGCGCACGCCCTGGCTGACCCAGGGTTACCTGGGCGCGCCGGAAGCCTCCGAAGCCTTGTGGGCCGGCGGTTACCTGCATACCGCCGATATCGGCAACATCAATCCGGCCGGCTATCTCAAGGTCACCGACCGGATCAAGGACGTCATCAAGACCGGTGGCGAATGGACTTCGTCGCTGCAACTCGAAGACATCATCGGCAAGCACGAGGCGGTACATGAAGTGGCGGTGATCGGCGTGCCCGACGACAAGTGGGGCGAACGGCCGCTGGCGCTGGTCGTGCTCAAGCCGGAGCATGTCGACCAGATCACCGAGCATGCATTGCGCAATTACGCCGCGCATGCCATCGAGGCGGCGGGCATTTCGCGCTATGGCGTGCTGCTCCAGGTCAGTTTCGTCAAGACCCTGGTCAAGACCAGTGTCGGCAAGATGAACAAGCGCCTGATGCGGGCCGACCCCGAAGCCTTGCGCATGTGATTTCGTGGCGGGCGCGGCCTGGCCGTGCCCGTGTTATATAGAGAGCTGTTCATTTCCAGCAGAAGAGCAAAAATCATGAGCCAACAAGAAAGCCCGGTCGTATACGGTACGGAAGACATCCTGCGCAGCCTGTGCAATTCGGTGACCAAGGTCCTGTCCTTCGCGACGCAGAGCAATATCCACTATTCCGGCATGGTCCAGCGCATCACCAAGACCTGCCTGAAGCCGGACATCGGCTGCTTCGTGCTGTTCGACGGCGGTTTTTCCGGCCTTGTGGTGACCAATTTCTCGGCGGCCGCCGCCATGGAACTCTACGAGAGCTACATGCTGAGCATGGGCATGGCCAAGGATGAACTGGCCAGCTCGCACACCTCAGATGAAGTCGGCAATGTCATGGGCGAACTGATGAACCAGATCGTCGGCGACTTTACCGGCAAAGTGGCGCGCGAACTGCAGACCCACATCACGCAGAACCAGCCGAAGATGCTCGCCCTGACCAAGCAGGTCATGCTCAGCGTCGACACCAATCTCGACAAGCCGGAAGCCCGCCGCGTCACTTTCTTCACCGGTCGCAACAACATCTTCTATCTCGAACTGGCGATCGACCGTACCGAGTTCATCAAGCTCAACGACTTCGAGAGCGAAGAGCTCGATCCGGATGTGCTGATGGAGCAGGCCAATGCCAAGCCCGCCGAGGCGGCGCCGGCCAAGAGTGTCGGGGCGAGCGAACAGGACGACTTCCTGAATTCACTCGGTATGTGAAAAATGCCCGCGCCGGGCGGTCGATCGTCAGGCAGCGGGCGATTTCGCCAGTTGCCGGTCGTGCCAGCCGGCGAGCAGCAGCATCGCGGCGCTTGAGCCGATCAGCGCCATCAGCATGTCGGACTGGGTGTCCCATGGATCGCCCTGGGTGCCGAGGAACTCGTCAGCACCCTGGCCAAGCCACAGCGCGGCCCCCCATTCGATCAGTTCGTAACTGGCGCTGATCGCCATGGCGATGCAGATGCAGAGGAAGGCGCACATGCGCCGGCCGCGCACATAGGTGCCGCGCAGCAGGATTTCGCGGGCCACCAACGCTGGCACGAAGCCCTGCAACAGGTGGCCGATCTTGTCGTAGGGATTGCGCGCCGTGCCGAGCAGATCCTGCAGCCAGAAGCCGAGCGGCACGCGGGCATAGCTCCAGGTGCCGCCGGCAATCAGGACCAGTGCATGCACGGCGATCAGGATGTAGAGCAGTGTCGTCAGCGGATAGGTCTTGCGTGTCGCGGCGAGCAATACCAGTGCGATCACCGCCGGCGCGACCTCCATGACCCAGGTCAGACGGTCGAAAGGTGCGATGCCGGAAATGAGCAGGGCGCCGCCGACGAGGATGGCGAGGCCGGCGGTCAGCAGATTGCGGTTTTCCATGTCAGCCCTCGTTGCGGATCAGTGTGAGCAGTTCTTCGCCGTAGTGCTCGATCTTGGCGCTGCCCATGCCGGTGATGCCGGCCAGCATGCCATGGCTTTTCGGACGCACTTCGGCCAGTTCGCGCAGGGTCTTGTCGTGCAGGATGACATAGGCCGGCACGCCCTGCTCGCGGGCGGTGTCGCCGCGCCAGCCGCGCAATAGCTGGAACAATGCTTCATCGGCCGGGGCCAGTTCGCTGCGCACGACCGCACTGCTGCTGCGCGACGGACTGCTGCTCTTGCGCTTGACCGGCCGGCGCAGTTCGACGCGCTGGCCGCCCTTGAGTACCAGGCGGGCGGCATCGGTCAGTTGCAGGGCGCCGTGCTCGGCCATGTCGACGTGCACCAGGCCGGCGGCAGCCAACTGGCGGAATACGCTTTTCCAGGCATGATCGTCGAGGTCGGCGCCGACGCCGAAGGTCGGCAGCTGGTCGTGGTTCCACTGTTTGACCTTGTCGGTCGCCTTGCCGCGCAGGATGTCGGTCAGGTGGCTGACGCCAAAGCGCATGCCGGTACGGAAGATGGCCGATAGCGCCTTTTGCGCCGCCTGCGTGCCGTCCCACAGTTCCGGCGGGTCCTGGCAGACGTCGCAATTGCCGCAGGGCTGGCGTTCCTCGCCGAAATAATTGAGCAGGACCTGGCGCCGGCAGCGCGGTGCTTCACAATAGGCGAGCAGGGCGGTCAACCTTTGCGATTCGAGGATTTTCTGGCCTTCGCCAGCGCCCGATTCGGCGATGCGCGCGTGTTGCAGCGCGACGTCCTGCATGCCGTAGGTCATCCAGGCCTCGGCTGGTTCGCCGTCGCGGCCGGCACGGCCGGTTTCCTGGTAATAGGCCTCGATGCTTTTCGGCAGGTCGAGGTGGGCGACGAAGCGCACGTCCGGCTTGTCGATGCCCATGCCGAAGGCGATCGTCGCGCACATGATCAGGCCTTCCTCGCGCAGGAAGCGGCGCTGGTTGGCGGCGCGCTCCGGGGCGGGCAGGCCGGCGTGGTAGGGCAGGGCCGGGAAGCCCTGTTCGGACAGCCAGGTGGCGGTTTCTTCAACCTTCTTGCGCGACAGGCAATAGACAATGCCGGCCTGGCCCTTGCGCCCGGCCAGGAAAGCCTGCAACTGCTTCTTCGGCGTGTCCTTCTCGACCACGGTGTAGCGGATATTCGGGCGGTCGAAGCTGGACAGGAAGACGCGCGCCTCGTTGAGGCCGAGACGGGTCAGGATTTCGCTTTGCGTCGCCTGGTCGGCGGTCGCGGTCAGCGCAATGCGCGGGACGTTCGGGTAGCGTTCGTGCAGTGTCGACAACTGCAGGTATTCCGGCCGGAAATCGTGGCCCCACTGCGAGACGCAGTGCGCCTCGTCGATCGCGAACAGGGCGAGCTTGCCGGCCTCGTACAGGCTGTCGAGCATGGCCAGCGTGCGGTCGAGCAGCAGGCGTTCCGGCGCGATGTAAACAAGGTCGAGATTGCCGCTGAAGATGGCCTGCTCGACTGCCTGCGCCTCGCGCCAGTCGAGCGTCGAATTAAGGCAGGCCGCCTTGACGCCGAGCTGGATTAGCGCGTCGACCTGGTCCTGCATCAGCGCGATCAGTGGCGAGACGACGACGGCACAACCCGGACGGAGCAGGGCGGGAATCTGGTAGCACAAGCTCTTGCCACCGCCGGTCGGCATCAGGACCAGGGCGTCGCCGCCGTTGCCGATATGGTCGATGATCTCGGCCTGGGCACCGCGGAAGGCGGGATAGCCGAAGACATCGCGCAGGATGTCGAGTGCTGCTGCGTGGCTCATTGCGCTTTCCAGATCAGATTTTGGCGGCAGGCGGTCGACGCCATTTCAGGCCCGTTTTTCCGGCAGGATGACTTCGCGTTGCAGCGTTTCGCCATCCCAGACCAGGCATTCGCCGCAGGCTTCGTGCCAGTCTGCGAGCACCCAGCGTTCGACGTGGATGCCGTCGACGATGTGGTCATGCCGGGCCGGCTGGTGCGTGTGGCCGTGGATGAAGGTGGCGTAGCCGTGCTGGCGCAGGAAGTCGTCGGTCGCGGTGGGCTGCAGGTCGGTGTAGGGGTTTTCCTTGCCGCGCTGGCCGGCTTCGCTGACTTCGCGCATGTGCGCGGCAATCGCCCGGCGTTCGGCGCGCGGCTTGGCAAGCAGGGCAGCCTGCCATTGCGGATTGCGCGCCTGCTCGCGAAAGGCCATGTAGGCCGTGTCGTCGAGGCAAAGCGCATCGCCGTGCGAGAGCACGAACTGCCATTCCGGCGTGGACAGAATGTAGGGATCGCTGATCAGCTTGATGCCGCTGGCGGCGGCAAAACCGTCGCCGAGCAGGAAGTCGCGGTTGCCGTGCAGCAGGCTGATCTTCAGGCCGGCATCGCTGGCGGCGCGCAGGGCGGCGACGATTTCGGCGTTATAGGCATCGTCGATGTCGTCATCGCCGATCCAGGCCTCGAAAAAATCGCCGAGGATGTACAGCTCCGTCGCCTGCCGGGCGCGCCCGGCGAGAAACTGGAGGAACAAACAAGTCGCCCCGGGTGACCGGGGCGACAGGTGCAGATCGGAAATGAAGAGGATCAAACGATTTCAGCTTTTTCGATGATCACGTCTTCAGCCGGTACGTCCTGATGGAAGCCCTTGTTGCCGGTCTTGACGGCGCGGATCTTGTCCACGACATCCAGGCCTTCGACGACTTCGCCGAAAACGCAGTAGCCCCAGCCCTGGCCGCTCGGTGCCTTGAAGTCGAGGAAATCGTTGTCGACGGTGTTGATGAAGAACTGGGCGGTGGCCGAGTGCGGATCGTTGGTACGTGCCATGGCGACGGTGCCGCGCTTGTTCTTCAGGCCGTTGGCGGCTTCGTTCTCGATCGGGGCCTGGCATTCCTTCTGTTTCATGCCCGGCTCCATGCCGCCGCCCTGGATCATGAAGTTCTTGATGACGCGGTGGAAGATGGTGTTGTCGTAATGGCCGGCTTCAACGTAGGAGATGAAGTTGGCAACCGTCTTCGGGGCCTTTTCGGCGTCCAGGTTGAGGGTGATGACACCGTGGTTGGTGGTGAGCTTGATCATGGGGTAATCCTTATTTTTCAGAGATGATTTTGACGTTTTGAATGATGACCGGGGTGGCCGGCACGTTCTGGAAGGGGCCGGCATTGCCGGTCGGCACCTGGGCGATGCGGTCCACGACATCCATGCCCTGGGTGACCTTGCCGAACACGGCGTAGCCCCAGCCGTCCTGGCTCGGGTAGTCGAGGAAGGCGTTATCGGCATGGTTGATGAAGAACTGGGCGGTGGCCGAGTGCGGGTCCGGCTTGCGGGCCATGGCGAGCGTGCCGCGCAGGTTCTTCAGGCCGTTCTTGCCTTCGTTTTCGATGGCCGGGCCGGTCGGCTTCTGGGTCATCTTGGCATCGAAACCGCCGCCCTGGACCATGAAGCCGGGAATGACGCGGTGAAAGACGGTGCCGTTGTAGAAGCCGCTCTTGGCGTATTGCAGGAAATTGGCAACGCTTTTCGGGGCCTTGTCAGCCGCCAGTTCGACGGTGATTTTGCCGAGCGAGGTCGTGATTTCGACCGTGGGCGTAGACCAGGCGGCAAGCGAAACAAGCAGGCCGGCGGCAAGCAGGGAGATTTTCTTGAGCATCAGGCACTTCCTTCGTAAATGATTTTCCAGCGGCCATCTTCACGCAACCAGTACTGGCGCTTTTTCATCTGGTTGTTGAGGTTGTTGCTGCGGTAGTCCTGATCGAAGGTGACGACGATCATTTCTTCCTTGCCGGGGTTGCGGAAGACGGAGAGATTGTCGAGCTTGACCTTGATCCATTCCTTGCCGGCGTTGACCTGCTTCTTCTGGGCGGCGAACTGGTCGAAGCTCTGGTCGGCCGACTTGAAGCGCTTCGAGTAATGCTTCATGAAGCGGTCGGTGTCGCGGCTTTCCCAGTCGGCGCGCCAGGCGTCGATGGTCTTGTTGAGTTCGTTGCGTTCCTTGTGCCAGTCGTCGAGCGACAGCCATTCGATCGAATTGCTGATGATGACCGGAGTCAGGCCGATCTGCAGATTCTTGGCGACGGTGTCGAGATCCTGATTGGTCAGCACGACACAGCCGTCGGAGGCGCGCGGTGGCCGGGCGAAGGTGTCGGACGGCGTGCCGTGCAGCCAGATGCCGCTGCCGCTGCGTCCCTGCCGTTTGTCCCATTCGTTCGGGTAATTGAGCGGGTAGGCGCCGTTGCCGTAAAGGTCGCCCAGTTTCTGGCGCGGCAGGTTGGAGGTGACGTGATAGACGCCGATCGGTGTCTTTTTGTCGCCTTCGGAAACCTTTTCGGCACCGAGCTTGCCCTGGGTCACGTAGTAGTCGGCAATGAAGCGCGGCCGGCCACCATTGGCGACATCGTTTTCGTAAACGTAAAGGCGTGAGCGCTTGGTGTCGACGACGATGGCGTAGCGCTGATCGGCCGGCATCTGCATCAGGTAGCGCGGGACGAAGTTGGCCTCCGGCTTTTCGCGATAGCCCTTGAGGCGGACGATGGCCTCGGCACGCAGGTCGGCCACCTTGTCGGCCGGGGCGCCGCTCAGCGCGCCGAAGGTCTGGATCGGCTGGCGTCGTGCCAGCAGCAGATCGCCCTTGATCAGGTTGGCGAGGCGGTAGTTGGGGTGCTGGCGGAGCAGGGCTTCGGTCAGCTCCAGGGCGCGCCCCAGCTGATTGGCCTCGATTTCCTTGAAAATCCTCGCCAGTTGGGCTTCCGGGCCGCTATCCGAAACGGTTGCCGGCAGGCGGCCAGCGGTGGCCGCCGTGCTGTTGCGGGCGAGGACGAGCGGTGCGGCGACGAGCGTGGTTTTCGCGACGCGCGATACGATTTTTGCGGACTTCTGCGACGATGTTGCGTTTGCCTGCTTCGGTGCTTTTTGCTGTTTGGCCAGCGCATGGCCGGCCAAACAGCTTGCCAATCCGATAATTGCTAACTTGCGGACGAGCATCAGCGAGCGTTTTCTTCCTTGATCAGCCACTTGCTGCCGGAGCGAACGAGAACCAGCGTCTTGGTCGACGAGGAGTCGAGGCTGCCGGCCTTGTAGTGCTGACGGAACTTGGCGGTTGCCTTGTCACCGTTGATGGTGATGGTCGGCTCATCGATGTTCACCGAAATCTTGCCCGGCTTGCCGGCAATGCGGTCTTCGCGTTCGGCTTCCCAGGCCTTGCGGGCCATGCCCTTCGGCGTGTTGAAGTCAGCCGCATAGGCGCCCAGATAGCCCTTCATGTCCTTGCGCGACCAGGCATTGGCCCAGTTGTTGATGGCTTTTGCCACGTCGTCCTGTGCTGCATCGGTCTTGACTACGGCGGGCATCGGTGCGGCAACCGGGGCGGCTGCCGGTGCCGGGGCGGCTGCCGGCTTGGCCTGGGCGGTCGAAGCAGCGCCCTGCGTGGTGGCGACAACGCTGGCGGTCGGTGCGACAGCCGGCTTGGCTGCGACAGGTGCGGCAACCGGTGCCGGCGCGGCAGCGACCGGTGCAGCCGGCATGGTCGGTTTGACATTGCCCTTGCCGGTGGTGATCAGGTCGCGAATCAGGGCCAGCTTGTTTTGCGTCGTGGCGTTCGAGTTGTCGAGTTGCAGCGCCTTGTCGTAGGCCTGGCTGGCCAGCTTGGCGTAGACGTCGCCGAGGTTCTCATAGGCGATGGCGTAGGAAGGGTGAGTCCTTATGGCCATTTCGAGCGCCGTGCGGGCCTTGTCGTACTGCTTCTGCTGGGCGTAGAGCACGGCCAGGTTGTTATAGGGTTCGGGCAGTTCCGGGTAGTCTTCGGTCAGCTTGGTGAAAACGCCGACGGCCTCGGCCGGCTTGTTCATTTCGGTATAGATCAGACCTTTGAGGAAGCGGCCCTGGGCATCGCGGGGCTTGCTGCTCAGGTAGGCGTCAACCTTCTCCATGGCTTGCGGCAGCTGACCCTGCTTGATCAGACGCTGCACTTCCGGAAGGTTGTCGGCAAAGGCCGGTGCTGCAAAACCGATGGCCAGGCCAAGGGCAATTGCACGCAGCGCTTTGAGCTGCTGGAAACGGGGCTGGGGCAGAGAGGTCGTGTTCATCGCTGTGCTATAATTTCCAGAGTTTTACAATCCCAAGATTCTATCAAAAATGCTGCCCTTCCCATAGGCTTCTCAAGCCCGGCGGCTCCATGAATTTATCCCGGCATGCTCAAGATTTTCAATTCCCTGAAGCGGGAAAAACAGGTTTTTACGCCCATAGAAGCCAACAAGGTCCGCATGTACGTATGCGGCATGACGGTTTACGACTATTGCCACCTCGGGCATGCCCGGGTCATGGTGGTCTTCGACATGGTTTATCGCTGGTTGAAAGCTAGCGGTTATGACGTCACCTATGTGCGCAATATCACCGACATTGATGACAAGATCATTCGTCGCGCCGCTGAAAACGGTGAAACCATTCTGCAACTGACCGATCGCTTCATCGCCTACATGCATGAGGATGCCGATGCGCTGGGCGTGTTGCGTCCCGATCACGAGCCGCGCGCGACCGAGTTCGTGCCGCAGATGCTCGATCTGATCGGCAAGCTGGAAGCGCGTGGCCTGGCCTATCGGGCGGTCGATGGCGACGTCAATTACGCGGTGCGCAAGTTCGAGGGTTACGGCAAGCTGTCCGGCAAGTCGCTCGACGATCTGCGTGCCGGCGAACGGGTCGAGGTCGACTCGGCCAAGCAGGATCCGCTCGATTTCGTGCTCTGGAAACACGCCAAGCCGGGTGAGCCGGCCTGGGAATCGCCCTGGGGCGAAGGTCGACCGGGTTGGCACATCGAGTGCTCGGCGATGAGCTCGAGCATTCTCGGCCAGCATTTCGACATCCACGGCGGCGGCCAGGATCTGCAGTTCCCGCATCACGAGAACGAAATTGCCCAGTCCGAGGGCGCTAACTGCTGCTCCTACGTCAATTACTGGATGCACAACGGTTTCGTGCGCGTCGACAACGAGAAAATGTCGAAGTCGCTGGGCAATTTCTTCACTATCCGCACCGTGCTCGAGAGCTACGATGCCGAGGTGGTGCGCTTCTTCATCCTGCGCGCGCATTATCGCAGTGCGCTGAATTACTCGGACGCGCATCTCGACGATGCGAAGAACAGCCTGGACGGCCTCTACTTCGCCCTGCGCGACGTGCCGCCGCAGGCGGTCGACATCGACTGGAGCAATGATTTCGCCAGCCGTTTTGCCGCGGCGCTGGACGAAGATTTCGATTCGCACGGCGCGATCGCCGTCCTTTTCGAGCTGGCCGGCGAGGTCAACCGCCAGAAGAGCGGCGAGCTTTCCGGTCTGCTCAAGGCGCTGGGCGGCATCATCGGCCTGCTCGAACGCGAGCCGACCGTTTATCTGCGCGGTGCGGCCAAGGCCGGCGGTCTTGATGAAGCCGCCATCGAGCAACTGATTGCCGATCGTGCCGCCGCCAAGAAGGCGCGCGATTTTGCCGCGGCCGATGGCATTCGCGACACGCTGAAAGCGGCCGGCATCGTGCTCGACGACAGTGCCCAGGGAACGACCTGGCGACGCGCCTGAGTCACCGTACGGAAATGAAAAAGGCCCTGAAAAAGGGCCTTTTTTTCGTGTCGACCGTCCGGCTTACTTGAGCACCTTGCCGCCGGCGCCGATCACCGTCAGTTCGACATGGCGCGAGCCGAGGTGGCTGTTGCTGCCGTAATTGACGCGGTAGCCGCCGAAATCGACCGGCCCCATGCTTTCCAGGGTCGAGGTCAGTTTTTCGCGGCTCAGGTCCTTGCCGGCCCGCTTGAGGCCTTCGACCATGGTGCGGGCCATCAGATAGGCTTCCATGCCGTAGTAGGACGGCGGGTTGGTCTTGCTGGTCAGGCGCTGGTAATCGCGCACGATCGGCACGACGTCGTTCCAGGGATAGGGCACGACTTGCGAGATGCCGAGACCGCGGGCATCGGGGCCGAGTTCCTGGACCAGCTGCTCGGTGCCGACCGGCGACAGGGTCATGAACATCGGCGCCTGGCCGGCTTTTTTCATCGCCTTGACGAAGGCGGCGGTCGGCTTGTACAGCGTGACCATGATCACGGCCTGCGGATTGGCCTTGGCGATCGGTTCGACGGCCTTGGCGACGTCGACCGAATTGCGCTCGACGGTGCTGACTGCCGACGGCTTCAGGTTGTGTTTTTGCAGCGCGGTCGTGACGCCTTCCAGTCCGGATTTGCCGAAACCATCGTTCTGGTAGAACACCGCGATGCTCTTCAGGCCCAGAGAAACCAGTTGATTGACGATGGCTTCCGTTTCGTCGGCATAACTGGCGCGGACGTTGAACATGTAGCGCGCATTTGCATTGCTGCTGATCGGTTCGCGCAGGCTGGCCGCACCGGAAATGGTGCCGACCAGCGGCACGCGGGCCGGACCGAAAACGCCGTTCATGGCTTCGGTGGTCGGGCTGGAGCCGTAGTAGGAAAGCAGCGCGAAGGCGCGTTTTTCGTTGAGCAGGATCTTGGTGTTGGCAACCGTGCGGTCGGTCTCGTAACCGTCGTCGAGGGCGATCAGTTCGAGTCGGCGACCGTTGATGCCACCGGCCTTGTTGACCTGTTCGAAATAGGCCTGGATGGTTTGCCGCATGTCGAGGCCGTAGGCGCCGTTCGGGCCCGACAGGGGTGCCGACATGCCGAGGGTGATGCTGCTGTCGGTGATGCCCGGGTCGCTCGCCCAGCTCAGGGCTGAACAGGCAATGGCGCCAATAGTGGCCAGTCTCTTCAGGACTTGCATGTGTGGTCTCCCCCATCAATGATTCACCGATTCTAACAGTCGAAAGCGCGCCCCGAGAAGTCTTGCCGCGTGAGTTTGGGAATCGCGTCCGGCCAGCGGTCGACCGTCCGGAAGTGGCCAAAATGAAAATTGCCCCGGGCATGTGGCATGCGCGGGGCAATTTGCGGGCTGGCAGGGCAGGCTGCGCCTTGGTCAATCTTCGAGAAATTCCTTCACCTTGTGGTTTCGGCCGGAGCTTTGCTCCTTAACCTGCTGGAGCAGGTTAGCCTGCACCGCAAGGTCAAGCATCAGTCCTCAAAAAACTCCTTAACCTTGTCCATCCAGGACTTGGCGCGGGGGTTGTGTTTGGCACCGCTGTCGCGGCTGGATTCTTCCAGCTCCTTGAGCAGTTCCTTCTGGCGGTCGGTCAGGTTGATCGGGGTTTCGACCACGACATGGCACATCAGGTCGCCATGGGCGTGACTGCGGATGCCCTTGATGCCTTTGCCGCGCAGGCGGAAGACCCGGCCGGACTGGGTTTCACCGGGGATCTTGATGCTTGCGGCACCGTCCAGCGTCGGAATCTCGATTTCGCCACCGAGCGCTGCCGTGGTGAAGGAAATCGGCATTTCGCAATGCAGGTCGTTGTGGTCACGGGTGAATACAGCGTGCTGCTTGAGGTGGATCTGGACGTAAAGGTCGCCCGGCGGGCCGCCATTGACGCCATGTTCGCCTTCACCGGCAAGCCTGATGCGATCGCCCTCATCAACCCCGGCCGGAATCTTGACGGCCAGTGTCTTGTGCTGCTTGATGCGCCCGGCGCCACCGCAGGATTTGCACGGGTCGGCGATGAAACGACCGGTGCCGTGACATTTGTGGCAGGTCTGCTGGATAGAGAAGAAACCCTGTTGCAGGCGGACCTGGCCGGAGCCGCCACAGGTCGGGCAAGTCTTCGGCTGGGTGCCGGATTTGGCGCCGGAGCCGCTGCACGGTTCGCAGACTTCCATGGTCGGAATGCGGATCTTGGTTTCCGTGCCGTGCGCGGCCTGCTCGAGCGTGATTTCGAGGTTGTAGCGCAGGTCGGCGCCGCGGTAGATGTTGGAGCGGCCACCGCCGCCACCACCGCCGCCACGACCACCAAAGATCTCGTCGAAAATGCCGCCGAAGGCATCGGCAAAACCACCGCCGCCGCCACCGCCAAAACCGCCGCCCATGCCTGCTTGCGGATCGACGCCCGCGTGGCCGTACTGGTCGTAGGCAGCGCGCTTCTGGTTATCCGACAGGATCTCGTAGGCTTCCTTGGCTTCCTTGAATTTTTCCTCGGCCGCCGGATTGTCCGGATTGCGGTCGGGGTGGTGCTTCATGGCCAGCTTGCGGTAGGCCTTCTTGATCTCGTCTTCACTGGCGTCCCGGTTGACGCCAAGAATTTCGTAAAAATCGCGTTTTGACATAGCTGTTTCCGACAGGTGCTGCACAAAGGCCGGATCGAGGCGGCGCCGGGGCGTCCGCTTCGATCCGGCCACTTAAAACGGCACATCTGTGTCCGTTTTAAGCCTTCTTGTCCTTGTTCACTTCCGTGAATTCGGCATCAACCACGTCACCTTCGACGGTCTTTTCGCCCGTTTCGGCTTGTTGACCGGCGGTACCGGCAGCAGCACCTTCCGCCTGTTGCTGGGCATACATCTTTTCACCCAGCTTCTGGGCGGCCTGGCTCAGGGCTTCGGTCTTGGCGACGATGGTGTCCTTGTCGCCGTCGCGCAGCACGGATTCGACATCCTTGATCGCGGCTTCGATGGCTTCCTTCTCGGCGGCGTCGAGCTTGTCGCCGTATTCGGTCAGCGACTTCTTGACCATGTGCACCATGCCGTCGGCCTGGTTGCGGGCATCGGCCAGTTCATGCACCTTCTTGTCGTCTTCGGCGTGCAGCTCGGCATCCTTGACCATGGCCTGGATTTCAGCTTCGCTCAAGCCGGAGTTGGCCTTGATCGTGATCTTGTTTTCCTTGCCGGTCGCCTTGTCCTTGGCGGTGACGTGCATGATGCCGTTGGCGTCGATGTCGAAAATGACTTCGATCTGCGGCGTGCCACGCGGGGCCGGCGGGATGCCTTCCAGGTTGAACTGGCCGAGGCTCTTGTTGCCGGAAGCGACTTCGCGCTCGCCCTGCAGCACGTGGATGGTCACGGCGTTCTGGTTGTCGTCGGCGGTCGAGAAGGTCTGCGAAGCCTTCGTCGGGATCGTCGTGTTCTTCTGGATCAGCTTGGTCATGATGCCGCCCAGGGTTTCGATACCGAGCGACAGCGGGGTGACGTCGAGGAGCAGCACGTCCTTGACTTCGCCTTGCAGCACGCCGCCCTGGATGGCCGCGCCGACGGCAACGGCTTCGTCAGGATTGACGTCCTTGCGCGGTTCCTTGCCGAAGATTTCCTTGACCTTGTCCTGCACCTTGGGCATGCGCGACTGGCCGCCGACCAGGATGATGTCGTCGATGTCGCCGATCTTGCAGCCGGCATCCTTGAGCGCCATGACGCAAGGCGCCATGGTGCGTTCGATCAGTTCGTCGACCAGGGATTCGAACTTGGCGCGGGTGATCTTCAGGGCCAGGTGCTTCGGACCGGAGGCGTCAGCGGTGATGTAGGGCAGGTTGATTTCGGTCTGCTGGCTGGAGGACAGCTCGATCTTGGCCTTTTCGGCGGCTTCCTTGAGGCGCTGCAGGGCGAGAACGTCGGCCTTCAGGTTGACGCCGGATTCCTTCTTGAATTCGTCGATGATGTAGTCGATCAGGCGCTGGTCGAAGTCTTCGCCGCCGAGGAAGGTGTCGCCGTTGGTGGCGAGAACTTCGAACTGCTTTTCGCCATCAACGTCGGCGATTTCGATGATCGAGATGTCGAAGGTACCGCCGCCGAGGTCATACACGGCGATCTTGCGGTCCTTGCCCGGCGCCTTGTCCATGCCGAAGGCAAGGGCGGCTGCGGTCGGTTCGTTGATGATGCGCTTGACTTCCAGACCGGCGATGCGGCCGGCGTCCTTGGTCGCCTGACGCTGGCTGTCGTTGAAGTAGGCCGGTACGGTGATGACGGCTTCGGTGACTTCTTCGCCGAGGTAGTCTTCGGCGGTCTTCTTCATCTTGCGCAGCACTTCGGCGGAAACCTGCGGCGGGGCGATCTTCTTGTCGCGCACGGCAACCCAGGCGTCGCCGTTGTCGGCCTTGACGATCTTGTAGGGCATCAGGGAGATGTCCTTCTGCACTTCCTTCTCTTCGAAGCGGCGACCGATCAGACGCTTGACGGCATACAGCGTGTTCATCGGGTTGGTCACGGCCTGGCGCTTGGCCGGGGCGCCGGAGAGGATTTCGCCATCTTCGGCATAGCCGATGACGGACGGCGTGGTGCGTGCACCTTCGGAGTTCTCGATAACCTTCGGCGTGCCGCCTTCCATGATGGCGACGCAGCTGTTGGTGGTGCCCAAGTCAATACCAATGATTTTGCCCATGATTTATTCCTTTACTGAATACGAATGAATGCGATGTTCTGGAGTTGGGGGCGTTGCCCCGGATTTCAAGACTTCGGTTTGGTGACCATGACCAGTGCGGGGCGCAGGGTGCGCTCGGCGATCAGATAGCCTTTTTGCAGCACGGTGACGACGGTATTGGCTTCCTGCTCGGCGTCGACCATGCCGATGGCCTGGTGCTTGTGCGGATCGAACTTTTCGCCGACCGGGTTGACCTCGATCAGGGCGTTCTTTTCGAAAGCGGCGACCAGTTGCTTCAAGGTCAGCTCGACGCCGGACTTGAAACTTTCCACGGTTTGTTCCGGCACGGCCAGGGCGGCTTCCAGGCTGTCCTTGACGGCGAGGAGTTCGCCGGCAAATTTTTCGACCGCGAACTTGTGCGCCTTGCTGATGTCTTCCTGTGCACGGCGACGGATGTTTTCGCCCTCGGCCTTGGCACGCAGCCAGGCGTCGTAGTGCTCGGCGGCCTTCAGCTCCAGCTGGCGGAATTGTTCCTCGATGCTGGGCAGGGTGTCCGTGTTTGCGGCAACGGCCGGCTCGACGACGGGTTCGGTAATGGTTTGCTTACCCAGCAGGTCTTCCTGGGTGGTTTCGTTGTTCGACATGCGTATTTCTCCCAAAAATCTTTTCGCTATCTGGGGGCGTGAATGATGGTTTCAAGAGCCTTCGACAAATATTCTTGCGCAGGCAAAACTGCTGCCATCACTTCGTCTGCGTGCTACGATCGTCTGATGATTCATTTTTCTGCAGCCTGAATGGAAACAATCGGCAAATACCGCGTTGTTCGCGAACTCGGCAAGGGGGCGACGGCGACGGTTTATCTCTGTGACGATCCCGAGGCGGGGCGTCAGGTCGCTGTCAAAGTGATCAGTTTTGGTCAGGACAGCGCGGCGATGTCGCGCCGCATGCGCAAGCTTTTCCAGAATGAAGGCATGGTTTCGCGCCGGATGAATCACCCGAACATCGTGCAGGTCTACGACGCCGTTGTCGAGGACGATTACGCCTATCTGGCGATGGAGTACATCGACGGTTTCAGCCTTGAAGAGCATTGCCGCATCGACAAGCTGCTGCCCATGCACCGCGTCATCGGCATCATCTTCAAGTGCTGCATGGCACTTGATTCGGCTTATCGGCAGGGCATCATCCATCGCGACATCAAGCCGGCCAACATCATGGTCGCCGCCAATGACGAGCCGAAGATCGCCGATTTCGGTCTGGCCCTGAACATGAACAAGGACATGGACCGCGACTCGACCTTCATCATGGGCGTCGGCTCGCCAGCCTACATGTCGCCGGAGCAGATCAAGGGCTACCCGCTCAACCAGAAAACCGACCTCTATTCGCTCGGTGTCGTGATGTTCCAGCTGCTTACCGGTCGACTGCCATTTCGGGCCGCAAATCAGGCAACCCTGATCTATCGCATCATCAATACCGACGCGCCGGCGGTGACTGCGCTCAATCCGAATCTGCCCGAGGGCCTCAATCCGATCATGCGGCGGGCGCTGGAAAAGGATCTCTACAGCCGCTACAAGAATGGTGCCGAGTTCGCCAAGGATTTGTCGTCGGTGCGTTACCAGATACTCGAAGAGGACGAAACGGCCCAGGACAGCCGGCATTTCGAGATGTTGCGCAAGCTCGACTTTTTCACCGAGTTCGAAAATATCGAATTGTGGGAAGTGCTGCGCGTTTCCGTCTGGCGCGAAATTGCCCCGAATGTCGCCATCGTGCGCGAAAGTGAGCGTAACAAGGTGTTCGGCATCATCCTGTCCGGCAGTGTCGAGATTTCGATCGAGGGACGCGCCCTGTGTCGCCTCGGCGTCAGCGAGCCGGTCGGCGAGGTGGCTTTCCTGCATCCGGCCAGCGATCAGCGCAGCGCGACGGCGATCACGCTTGAAACAACGCTCTTTCTCGAGATCAATGCCGCGGCCCTGGCGCTGTCTTCGGAGGAGCTGCTGAGTCGCCTGCGCAATGCCTTGCTGGCACGCATGATCAAGCGCTTGCGCGAGGTCAACAAGATCGCGGCGGCGCAGGGGCAACCGGCTGTCGAAGCCGGTACTGGTTCGGTGAACACCTTTTCGCGTTCCCGTCCGGGCGGTGGGCTCGATCTGGAATTGGCGCCGATGTAATAGCTGTCGCGCTGGACGGCCGGCAAAACGCCGATGTGAAAACCGCCTCGATCGAGGCGGTTTTTATTTGTGGCTGATTTATGTTCAGACCTTGAAGCGGCCCACCATCGCTGTCAGGCCTTCGGCCAGACGTTTCAGGTCGTGTGCGGCGCCCGTGGTCTGTTCCACCGTGCCGTTGTTTTCGCGTGCCATGCCGGCAATGGCTTCGATGCTGGCTTCGACATCACCGGAGACGCGGCGCTGCTGGTCGGTTGCTGCAGCGATAGCATCCAGGCCATGGCCGACTTCGGTCACCGAACCATTGGTGGCCTGCAAGACGCTGGATACCGTGGCTACGGCAGTCTGGCTGCTTTCCAGATGTTCCAGGCCTTCTTCGATGCTGCGCCGGACGGCGACCGACTGGGCGCTCAGCGTGGCGGTAATCGAATCGATCTCGCTGGCCGAGCGTGACGATTTTTCGGCCAGCTTGCGTACCTCGTCGGCGACCACGGCAAAGCCGCGACCCTGCTCGCCGGCGCGAGCGGCTTCGATGGCGGCATTGAGCGCCAGCAGGTTGGTCTGTTCGGCGATGTCCTTGACCTCGCGGGTCATGTGGGTGATCGCCTCGGTGCTGCGCACGAATTCGTTCACCGAGCCGGCCATTTCCTTGACGGCCTGTTCGACGACATCCATTTCGCCGAGCAGTACCTTGAGGTTGCGGCTGCCTTCGTTGGCGCGCAGCAGGCTTTCCTGCGACTGGTGCTGGACATGCTCGGCGCTCTGGGCGATCGAGGAAATGCTGGAAACCAGTTGTTCGACCGCTGCAGCAGCGTCGTTCGATTTTTCATTCTGCTGATGCGAGCTTTGCGAAACGCGGTCGGCGTTGTCGGAAAGCGCTGCGACGCGGGCCGAGACCTGGGCCGCGGAATCGCGTACCTGACGGACCAACTGGTTGAAGTTCTCCATCATCTCGTTGAAGACGAGCGCAGCCTGGCCGACTTCATCCTTGCCCTTGACCGGCAGGCGCCGGGTCAGGTCGCCTTCGCCGCGGGCGATGTCGGAAAGCCCCTTGCGCAATTCGTCGAGCGGTACGGTGACGAAATGGTTGGTCAGCAGATAGATGATGACGAGCAGGATGCCGACCGCCGCCAGAGCAACGCCGGCAATCTTGATGCGGAAAGCAGAGACATCGGCTTCGACGGAGTCGAGCGATACCTTCATGCTGACAATGCCGAGTACCGTGCCTTCGGGCACCTGGTGGCAGAGCACGCAATCCTTGCCGAGGTAGTTCTTGGAAGCCTTGGTCGGGTTGATGACGTGCAGGTAGGAATTGCCGTTGCCGGACTCGACCGAAAGATAAGGTACGCCGGTAGACATGACCTGCTTTTCCAGCGGGTCGAGCTGGCGGGTCTCCTTGGTGTCGGGGCCGTAGAGCTTGACGACGGCCTCGCCACGGGCGACGTGCAGATCCTTGATGATCGACAGTTGCTTGATCTGGTCGAGGAATACCTCGCGCTGGCCAACCGTGCCGGTGATCATCATGCCGGTCAGGCCGGCCATGGTCATTTCATGGATGCTTTGCGAGAAATCCTGGGCCTGTCGGATGGCCGTGTCGCGATTAACTTGCGTAGCCCAGACGATGATGATCGTCCAGATGATGGCTAGTGTCAGCCAGATGGCAGCCGTCAGGCGTATCCATATTTTCATGTCACCAAACCTCGGCATTGTGTCCCCTCAATAGCGACCATCTTATCAGGCTGTCAGGTCGATTTGCTGGATTGTGCCAGCGCTTCCGTCTTCCTGCAAAAAAATACCGGAACTGCGAATTTTGCCAAGTAGCTGGTTGCTGTCATTTTTCAGGCTGAATGGCGTAGCGACGTTCGCCAGGGCGATAGCACCCACTCCGGCATCGCCCAGTGAAAGCAGTTGCTCTTTTGCATCAGCGTTGCGTGTCCAGACCTGGAGTTGGCCGAATGCAGCATCGTTTTCATCGATCCAGCCATTCTTGTCATCGTCGAGGGCGGCGAGTTCGCTGAAACCGTTGCCGCTGCTCGGGCCGAACATTTCCTTGCCGTTGTTGATGACGCCGTCGTGGTTGCGGTCAAACACGAGAAAGCCGCTGCCCGGGGCAACGAAATTGATCTGTTCCGCGCTGCCGTCGCTGTTGAGGTCGAAGGCAAAGCGCTGGTCAGTCAGCTGGGCGGCATTGCCGGCGAAATTGAGGACCAGCGGATCGACCTGACGGGCTGCATCGCCGAGGCGGATGCTGACGTTGCTCTCTTCGTAATAGCTGCGCGACATCGATAATTCGACATTGAAGTTGATGCTGCGCCCGTCGGCGGTCTGTACGCTACCCGTGGCCGAGAAGCTGGTCTGCTCCGTTTCGCTGTAGGATTCGTGGTAGTCGTAAGCCATGCCATAGCCGGCCGCCGGCGCTGGTGTGTTGCCTGGGCTGCCGCTTGCTGCCGGTGCTGTGTTGCTGGTTGCCGAGCCATTGCTGCCGTGCAGCTGGCTGCTGTCAAACGTGTGAATTTTTTTGCCGGTCAGATATTCCAGCATGCTGCGGATCAAATTCAGCATCGGATCATTGTCGACCGCTGCATCGACCTCCGAGTTGATCGCTTCCGCAGATTGGCTGCCCTGCCTTGCCGCATCGGAGAGTGTCACGAGGCTGCTGTTCGCGGCCGGCTGGCGGACTTGCGGCTCGCTGTTGGGCCGGCGCTGACCAACCCACATCTGTGTCGATTCGCGAACTTCGTGGCGTTGCGTGCTGTTGTGCGATGAACTCATTTGCAGCTGGGCGCTGGCGATTTTCATGGCGGGCCTCCGGGGGGAATATGTTCCTTGGTTAACGGCCCCCAGCCCGGAAAGTTAAGTTTTGTTAAGACTGGCGCGGACCCAGTGTTTGAGGGAGTTCGCGTCAAGTGCGCCGCTCTGGCGGGCAATTTCGCGACCGTTCCTGAAAACGGCCAGGGTCGGGATGCTGCGGATATTGAAGTGGGCGGCCAGTTGCTGTTCGTTCTCGGTATTGAGCTTGGCGAAGCGAACCTGCGGTTCGAATTCGGCGCAGGCCTGGGCAAAGGCCGGGGCCATGCTGCGACAGGGGCCGCACCAAGGGGCCCAGAAGTCGACGACGACCGGCAGATCGCTGCGCCCGACCTAGCGTTCGAAATTGCCAGCGGTCAACTCGATCGGCGAGCCCGAAAACAGCGCCTGCCGGCATTGTCCGCAATTCGGGTGCTCGCCCAAGCGGGCGGCGGGAAGACGGTTGACTGCCGCGCAGTGCGGGCAGACGACATGCAGGCTTTCACTCATCGGGGGCTCCGGTTAATCAGGTTTTCCTGATGTGTGGGCCGGTGCCCCGCTTTTCAAGAGTGGGCGCCGTGCTTGACGGCCAGGCTGGCGGTCAGCTCCTGTGCCCGCGGATCGATTTCCGCCTTGCTCGGCCAACCGCCGAGATGTTGCTCGACGAGGCTGGTCAGGGCGTGCAGCCAGTCGTTGTTCTCGTTGAGTGCCGGAATGTAGTGGTATTCCTTGCCGCCGGCGGCGAGAAAGTCGTCTCGCCCTTCCTGGGCGATTTCTTCCAGTGTTTCCAGGCAGTCGGCGGTGAAGCCCGGGCAGATGATGTCTACGCGGCGCACGCCTTCCTTGCCCAGTGCCTGCAGGGTCGGTGCGGTGTAGGGCTGCAGCCACTCTGCCTTGCCGAAGCGCGACTGGAAGCAGACCTTGTATTGCTCGGGCTGCAGCTTCAGGCGTTCGGCGAGCAGGCGGCCGGTCTTCTGGCATTCGCAGTAGTAGGGGTCGCCAAGGTCGAGGCTGCGTTTGGGCAGTCCGTGGAAACTGATGATCAGGCGGGCATCGGCAGTCAACTGGCCGCTGGCCTGCCAGTGCTTGCGCACGCTTTGCTCGAGGGCGCCAAGGTAGCCGGCGTCGTCGTGGAAGTTGCGGATGAAGCGCAGTTCCGGCTGGTTGCGGATTTGCGTCAGCCAGTGGCAGGCCTCATCGATGACGGTAGCCGTCGTGCTTGCCGAATACTGCGGATACATCGGGACGAGCAGGATGCGTGTCGCACCGCCGGCCTTGAGGCGGGACAGCACATCGGGAATCGATGGCGAACCGTAGCGCATCGCCCAGGTAACAGTCAGGTGATGACCGCGTTCGCCGATGTAGCCGGCGAGCAGCTTGGCCTGGCGTTCGGTATGGACGCGCAGCGGCGAACCTTCCGGCATCCACACGGAGGCGTACTTGGCGGCCGATTTCTTTGGCCGGATGTTGAGGATGATGCCGTTCAGGATCAGCCACCAGATCGGCTTGGGAATCTCGACGACGCGCGGATCGGACAGGAACTGGCGCAGGTAGCGCTTGAGCGACGGCGCATCCGGCGCGTCCGGGGTGCCCAGGTTGACGAGGACGACGGCGGTGGTGGCCGCCGTGCCGTGACGGTGCGGCGGCTCGGTGAGAAAGCGTGGCATCAGTTGTCCGATTGGTAGGAAAGGGCGCTGGAGAGCAGGCGGGCGGTGATGTCGACAATGGGGATGACCCGTTCGTAGGCCATCCGGGTCGGGCCGATGACGCCGACCGAGCCGACGATCTGGCCGTCCACGGTGTAGGGGGCGGCGATGACGCTGCATTCGTCGAGCGGGGCGATGCCGGATTCGCCGCCAATGTAGATCTGCACGCCTTCGGCACGGTTGGAAACGTCGAGCAGGCGCATCAGGCTGGAACGCTGGTCGAAGAGGTCGAACAGTTCGCGCAGGCGTTTCATGTTCGAAGAGAGTTCCTCGACGTCGAGCAGGTTCTTTTCGCCGGAAATGACATAGGGCGCCGGATTTTCCGACAAGGCGGCATCGCCGGCTTCAAGGGCCAGCGTCATCAGCGGCCTGATGTCGTCGCGCAACTGCTGGATTTCCTGGGTCAGGCGATGGCGGATCTGCTCGAAATCCATGCCGCCGAAATTCTGGTTCAGGTAATTGGCGGCGGTCACCAGTTCGGATGGCGAATAGTTCTTGTCGGTGTTGAGGATGCGGTTCTGCACGTCACCATCCATGGTGACGATGATGAGCAGGATGCGCTTTTCAGAAAGGCTGAGGAATTCGACCTGGCGGATGCGGCTGGCACCCCGGCGCGGCGCCATGACGACGCCGGCAAAATGGGTCAGGCCGGAGAGCAGGTGCGAGGCGCTGGAAATGATCTGGCTGGCCGGTTGACCGTTCAGCGCTTCTTCCATGGCGCCCATCTGGCGTGCTTCGAGCGGTCGCACGGTGAGCAGGCTGTCGACGAACAGGCGGTAACCGCGTGCCGTCGGGACGCGGCCGGCCGAGGTGTGCGGGCTGGAGACGAAGCCGGCTTCCTCAAGGTCGGCCATGACATTGCGGATGGTGGCCGGCGACAGGTCGAGCCCGGAAAACTTCGACAGTGCCCGCGAGCCGACCGGCTGGCCGTCGGCAATGTAGTGTTCAACCAGCGTCTTGAGCAGGGAGCGGGAGCGATCATCAATCATGGCTGGGGATTGTACAAAAAACCGGCGTTGCTGCTGCCCTTCATTTATGCGGGCAGCGCCATGAAAAAGGGCATTTACGCGATGTCGACCGGATGCAGGGCCTGGCGGCGCGATTCGAACTCCTGGCGCAGTTCGCGGCGCAGGATGGCGGCCTGGAAGCGGCGCTTTTCTTCGGCCGTTTGCGGCTGGCGTGGCGGCACCGGTGTCGCCTTGCCCTGTTCGTCGACGGCGACCATCGTGAAGAAGCAGCTGTTGGCGTGGCGCACGCTGTGTTCGCGGATGTTCTCGGTGAGCACCTTGATGCCGATTTCCATCGACGTGCGACCGGTGTAATTGACGCTGGCCAGGAAGGTCACCAGTTCGCCGACGTGGATGGATTGCCGGAACATCACTTGGTCGACCGACAAGGTGACGACATATTCGCCGGCGTAGCGGCTGGCGCAGGCATAGGCAACCTGGTCGAGCAGCTTGAGGATGGTGCCGCCGTGCACATTGCCGGAAAAATTGGCCATGTCAGGCGTCATCAGGACGGTCATGCTCAGTTGGTGGTCGGGGAGATGCATGGGTTTTGCCGGGAGGAAAGGGAGAGGGAATCTTACTGCGCTTTGCCGCTCAAGCGTTGCCGGCGCCTTCCGCTTCAGGGAGATGGAGATCGAGCAAGCGCGCGCGGCGATTTTTATGCAAGAATTCGGGCCATGAACAGAAGCTTCGCGTCCATCCGCGCGCCGCGGACGATTGCTCTGGTCGGCAAATACCACAGTATGGAAATTGCCGAGTCCTTGCGTCGTCTGGCCGAATACCTGCACGAGCGGGGCGTCAGCGTTTTCATCGAACGCGAGACGGCGGAGCACATCGGGCGCAAGGTCGATCTGTCGCGCTGGGTGACCTGCGGTTTCAACGACATCGGTGCGCATGCCGACCTCGCCATCGTGCTCGGCGGCGACGGCACCATGCTCAATGCAGCGCGCCGCCTGGCGCGCTACTGCGTGCCGCTGGTCGGCGTCAATCAGGGCCGGCTCGGCTTCATGACCGATATCGCGCGCGACGACATGCTGACCTGCATGGACGATCTGCTCGACGGGCGCTTCATGCCGGAAAACCGCATGCTGCTGGCCGCCGAGGTGATCCGCGACGGCAAGGAAATCGCGTCCAACCTGGCACTCAACGACGTCGTTGTGGACAAGGGGGCGATCGGCCGCATGATCGAGTTCGAACTCTTCATCGACGGCGAATTCATCTACAACCTGCGTTCGGACGGCCTGGTTGTCGCCACGCCGACCGGTTCGACGGCGTATTCGATGTCGGCCGGCGGCCCGATCATGCATCCGACCCTGGCCGGCATCGCGCTCGTGCCGCTCTGCCCGCATGCGCTGACCAACCGGCCGATCATCGTCAATGACAGTGCCGATATCGAACTGCGCATCGCCAATGCCGACGATCCGCGCGTGCACTTCGACGGCCAGGTCACGCTCGATCTGGCGCGCGACGATTGCGTGCGCATCAAGCGTTCCGGCTATTCCATCCGTTTCCTGCATCCGCCCGGTTACAGCTACTTCGCCATGCTGCGCCAGAAGCTGCACTGGAGCGAGCGCCCGAAAGGCCCCTGATTTCCGATGTTGCGCCACCTGACTATTCGCGATTTTGTCATCGTCGACCGCCTGGAACTCGAGTTTTCGACCGGTTTTGGCACGTTGACCGGTGAGACCGGGGCCGGCAAGTCCATCCTGATCGATGCGCTGACCCTGGCGCTCGGCGAGCGCGCCGATGCCGGCGTGATCCGTTCCGGTTGCGACAAGGCTGAAGTGGCGGCGACCTTCGATATTTCTGCTTTGCCCGAGGTGCGCGCCTGGCTGCTTGCCAACGATTTCGACGCCGACAGCGAGTTGCTGCTGCGCCGTGTCGTCGATGCCGGCGGCCGTTCGCGCGCCTACATCAACGGTTCGTCGGCCACTGCGCAGCAATTGCGCGAAGTCGGCGAATGGCTGGTCGATATTCACGGCCAGCATGCGCATCAATCCCTGTTGCGCAGCGATGCGCAGCGCGCCCTGCTCGATGCCCATGCCGGTCTGGGTTCTCTAGTGCGCGAAGTTGGCAGCGCCTTCCGCATCTGGCGCGAAGCCGGGCAGGCGCTGATGGCAGCCAGCGAGGGCGCCGAGGCGCTGGCGCGCGAACGCGAACAGCTCGAATGGCAGGTGCGCGAACTGGCCGCCTTGTCCTTCGGCGAAGATGAATGGGCCGGGCTCGATGTCGAGCACCGTCGTCTGGCACACGCCGCCAGCCTGATCGACGGTGCGCAGTTCGCGCTCGGCGTGCTGGCCGAAGACGAGGGCGCCTGCGAGCGCCAGATCGACAGCGTGGCGACACGTCTGACCAGCCTGGCCGAGTACGATCCGGCGCTGGAAGAAGTGGCGGCACTGGTCCAATCGGTTCAGGCCGAATTGTCGGAAGCCGTCTCGACCCTGCGCCGTTACGCCGATCGTGCGGATCTCGATCCGGCCCGCCTGGCCGAGGTCGAACGGCGCATGGACGCGGTGATGGCGAATGCCCGCAAATATCGCGTCCAGCCGCCTGAGCTGCCGGCCTTGCTGGCCGGCTGGCAGCGCCGTCTGGGCGAACTCGAAGTGGCCGCCGATCTGGCTGCGCTGCAGGCACGCGCGGCGGTGGCGCAGAAGGAATATCTGGCGCTGGCCGGTCAACTCTCCAGCGGACGGCAAAAAGCCGCGACCGAGATGGGGCTGGCGGTCAGCGAAGTGATGCGGCAGCTGGCCTTGTCGTCGGGGCGTTTCGAAGTGGCTTTGTTGCCCATCGAGAACGGCCAGGCCTACGGGCTGGAGCAGGTCGAGTTCCGCGTTGGCGGTCTCGCTGGCAACGAAGCGAAGCCGCTCGCCAAGGTGGCTTCCGGCGGCGAGCTGTCGCGGATCAGCCTGGCCATCCAGGTGTTGACCTCGCGTTCGGCCAGTGTGCCGACCCTGATTTTCGACGAGGTCGATGTCGGCATCGGTGGCGGCGTCGCCGAGATCGTCGGTCGCCTGTTGCATGAACTCGGCGGCGAGCGTCAGGTGCTGTGCGTGACGCACCTGCCGCAGGTTGCGGCGCAGGCCAACTGGCAGTGGCAGGTGAGCAAGGCGACGCGCGACGGGGTGACGCTGAGTGCCATTGCGCCGCTCGACGAGGGCGGTCGGGTGCAGGAAATTGCCCGCATGCTGGGCGGTGTCGAAATTACCGAGATCACCCGCCAGCACGCCCGCGAACTGCTGCGCTTCCAGTAAGCCGGTCGTCCCGGACGGTCGACGTCCGTCCAGAGGCAAAAATCAGATTTCGCCGTAGGCCAGTTTGCCGAGCGCGAGCAGCGCGAGCAGGATGAAGAACGCGCCGCTGATGCGGTGGATCCAGACCAGCGGCAGGCGTTGCAGCAACTTGCGGCCGGCGAAGACGCCGAGCAGCGAGGTGCAGGCCAGGGCGAGGGTGGCGCCTGTCCATACGGCGGCGGCTGCGGTGGTGCTGCCGAGGCCGGCGACGGCGATCTGCGTCTTGTCGCCGAATTCGGCCAGGAAAATCAGCAGGAAAGTCGTTGCGAAAACGCCGTGCCCCGGCTTTTCCTCGATCGCTTCGTCCTCATCCTCTTCTTCGTAACGCAGGGCGCTGACGCCGAACACGGCAAACAGCACGGCCACCGCCAGCGTGATGACCCAAGCCGGCAGCCAGGCGGCAACGGCGGCGCCGAACAGCACGGCAAGCAGGTTGAGAATGGCGAAGGCGGCAATCGCGCCGAGCACGACCGGCAAGCCGCGATGGCGTGCGGCGAGGGTCATGCAGACAAGCTGGCTCTTGTCGCCGAACTCGGCGAGAGCGATCAGCAAAAAAGTGGTCCCCGCCGAGGAAAACCAGCTCCCCGGCGCCAGTACTGCGAAATCAGGCATTGCCGCTCAGGACTTGTCGTCGGGATTGTTGCGGTGCGTGCAGTTGGTCTTGGTGCACTGGGCGTAGAGATAGAGCGCGTGATCCTGGATCGCGAAACCGCGCTCCTCGGCAATCGCGTTCTGGCGCTTTTCGATTTCCGGGTCGTAAAACTCTTCGACGCGGCCGCAATCGATGCAGACCAGGTGGTCGTGGTGCTTGCCGTGATTGATTTCGAAGACGGCCTTGCCGGATTCGAAGAAATGCCGCTCGAGCAGCCCGGCCTGTTCGAACTGGGTCAGGACGCGATAGACGGTGGCCAGCCCGATGTCCATGTTTTCGGCGATGAGCATGCGATAGACGTCTTCCGCCGTCATGTGCCGCACCGTGGTTCTCTCGAAAAGCTCAAGAATTTTGAGGCGCGGAAAGGTGGCTTTCAGGCCCATGTTCTTGAGGCTTTGGGGATCGCTCATCGGTAAAATTTCCAGAAGGTGTTGCGGCGGGGCCGGAGGGGATTTCGGGTATGATATACCGCTTCAAAGGTGTTTGAGAAACTCCGGAAAGCCGCATGCCTCGTTACCCGCTACTGCTCGTTGCAGCCTTTTGCACGCTTCTGACCGCTTGTACCTACAAGCCGGCCTTCATTAACGAATACAAGATCGACATCCAGCAGGGCAATGTGCTGACCCAGGAAATGGTCGCCCAGCTCAAGCCGGGGCAGACGCGCGACCAGGTTCGCTTCCTGCTCGGTTCGCCGATGATTACCGACATCTTTCACCAGCAGCGCTGGGATTATGTCTATCGTTACCGGAACGGTCAGACCGATCGGGTCGATGAGCGCAAGTTTGTCGTCTTCTTCGATGCTGCCGGCCGCCTCGAGCGCGTTGCCGGCGATGTCGAGGTCGCCTCGGTCGAGGATCTGACGACGCCGCAGAACAAGTCACGGCTGGTTGATCTCGGTTCGATTTCGGGCGAAGCGGCCGATGTGCCGTTGCCGCCGCGCGAACCGCCGAGCCTCTACCGGCGCTTCATGAACGCAATGGGATTTTAAGCAATGAGTGCAACACGTATTGGCATCGTCGGTGCCGGCGGCCGGATGGGCCGCATGTTGATCGAATCGACGCTCAAGGATGAGCGGGTCGTGCTGGGGGCGGCGTTCGGCCTGCCGGGCAGCCCGGAAGTCGGCAAGACGGCGGGTGATCTGGTCGGCATGGCGTGCGACGTCGTGGTCATCGACGATGTTGCGGCCGGTCTCAAGAATATCGACTGCCTGATCGACTTCACGCGCCCGGAAGGCACGCTCGAGCATCTCGCGCTGTGCCGCAAGGCCGGGGTCGGCATGATTATCGGCACGACCGGCTTCGATGCCGAAGGCAAGGCGGCGATTGCCGCGGCCGCGCAGGATATTCCCGTTGTCTTCGCCGCCAACATGGCGGTCGGCGTCAATCTGGTCTTCAAGTTGCTCGACGAAGCTGCACGTATCCTGAACCAGGGTTACGACATCGAGATCGTCGAAGCGCATCACCGCCTCAAGGTCGACGCGCCGTCCGGTACGGCGCTGCGCATGGGTGAGGTGGTGGCCTCGGCGCTCGGTCGCGATCTTGCCGAGTGTGCGGTTTACGGTCGCGAAGGCGTGACCGGCGAGCGCGATCCGTCGACCATCGGCTTTGCCACGGTGCGCGGCGGCGATATCGTCGGCGACCATACGGTGATGTTCTGCGGTCTCGGCGAGCGCGTCGAAATCACGCACAAGGCGAGCAGCCGCATGCCGTATGCCCTGGGCAGCCTGCGTGCCGCGCGCTTCATTGCCGGGCGCAAGAACGGCCTGTTCGATATGCAGGATGTGCTCGGTTTGCGCTAGCCGCCATGAAATCACGTCTGCTGGCACGTCAGTTACAAGAAGTCTTCGGCGGCGAAGGTGAGTCGCAATTAAGGCAGTTGATTGGCGATGCTGGTGGTGATCAAAATGCGTTGGCCCAGGGGGTTGAAAAACTTGTCGGGCTGGTTGATTCGGCCTACAGCGCCTATGCCGGGCTGAACAACTGGCAGGCCTTGCTGTCCGGCGATGCGTTGACCGACTGGAATCTGCGCAGCGGCCATATCGAATCTGGCCGGCAGTGGAAGGAATTGCTCGGCTATACGGTCGACGAGCTGGAAAACTCGATTTCCCAGTGGCAGAAACTGCTGCATCCGGAGGACCTGCGCGAGTTGCAGACCCGGATTGCCGCGCACACCCGGAGCAAGGAGCGCTATTTCCAGGCCGAATGCCGTCTCCGGGCGAAAAGTGGCGAATGGCGCTGGTTGCTGGTGCGCGGCGCGGTGGCGGCGCGTGATCCGGCGGGCGAGCCGATCCGCATGCTGGTCCTGCTGCGCGACATCAGCGCGGTGAAGGATGCCGAGGCAGCGCTGATTGCTGCCAAGGAAACGGCTGAGGCTGCCAACAAGGCGCGCGGCTCGTTCCTGGCCAACATGAGCCACGAAATCCGCACACCGATGAACGGCATCATCGGCATGACCGAACTGGCGCTCGATACAGAACTCGATGCCGAGCAGCGGCACTACCTGAAAACGGTCAAGTCGTCTGCCGAAGCCTTGCTGGTCATCGTCAATGACATCCTCGATTTTTCCAAGATCGAGGCCGGGAAGATGCAGTTCGAATCGCTGGCGTTTTCTGCCCAGGATATCGTTCTCGAAGCGGCCCGTGTACTCGCGGTCAGCGCGCACAAAAAAGGCCTGGAGCTGATCGTCGATGTGCGGCCGGATGTGCCGCTGCGTGTGGTTGGCGATCCGAACCGCCTGCGTCAGGTCATCATCAACCTGATCGGCAATGCCATCAAATTTACTGAAAAGGGCGAAGTCGTTCTGGTCGTCAGTGTCGAGCAGGCGGCGAGCGGCTCGGTCTTCCTGCGCTTTGCCATTCGCGATACCGGGATTGGCGTTCCCCCGGACAAGCAGCAGGCAATTTTCGAGGCTTTTTCCCAGGCTGACGTATCCACCACCCGGCGCTTTGGTGGTACCGGGCTGGGGCTGGCTATTTCAGCTCGCCTCGTGCAGTTGATGGATGGCCGGATCTGGCTGGAGAGCGAAGTCGGGAAGGGTTCGACCTTCTTCTTTACGGTCCGGCTTGGCGTCGAAACTGCCGCCGCGGGCATGGTAGTGCCTGATGGGCGTTTCAAGGGCAAGCGGGTATTGGTCGTCGAGGATAATGCGGTCGCCGGGCGTTATCTTGTCCAGTTGCTTGAGGCGCTTGGCATGCAGGTTTCCATGCTGGCGGATGCCGGGGCGGCGCTCGCGGCGATTGAGCGCTCCCGTTCGGTCGACTTTCCTTTTGACTATGTTTTTGCTGATGCCGGCATGGCGGCTCCTGCCGGTCTGGCTTTGGCTGAGAGCTGGAGTCAGGCAGGGCGTCCGGAAAAGCTCCTGATGATGCTGACTACCGAGAATCAGCGGCAGGATCTGGTGCGTTTGCGCGAGCTTGGTGTTTCCGCGCATCTGGTCAAGCCGCTCGGGCCGGGCGATGTGCTGGATGCTCTGCAGTTGGTCAGCAAGGAGCCGGAAGTTGCTGGCGAATTTGCTTTGGCCGATTTCAATGAGGATCTCGGGAAGGACGAGGGGGGGCGCGTCCTGAATGTGTTGCTGGTTGAGGATAATCCGGTCAATCAGGAACTGGCGCTACGTCTGCTGCAGCACAAGTCGCACCGCGTGGTGGTCGCCAATAATGGCGCCGAGGCGGTGGAGCAGTTTGACGAGAAGCACTTTGACGTCATCCTGATGGACATGCAGATGCCGGTGATGGGCGGTATCGAAGCCACGGAGGCGATACGCTCGCGCGAAATGCGGCGCAGCTGGGTGGTCTCGCACGCATTCAAGCCGGTCTATATCGTCGCGATGACCGCCAACGTGATGTCCAGTGACCGTGATCGCTGCCTGGAAGCGGGCATGAATGACTATGTCGCCAAGCCCTTGCGTTCGGACATGCTCTATGCGGCCCTGGCCAGAGCCTCCGGTGAGGCCGGTGACGTGCTTGAGGTGCTGGTGGCGGAGCCCGAGCTTGTTGCTGGCGTGCAGCTTGATCTGCGCAGCGCCCTGCGGGACATCGGCGACGCCGATTTGTTCGCAACCATGGCCGGTATGCTGGTCGCCGAATGGGATGAGCATGTTGCCAGGGTTGCTGCGGCGCTGCAGGCGGCCAATGCGCACGAGTTGCGCATGCATGCACATACCCTGAAGAGTCTGCTCGCCATGTTCCATGCCGAATCGGCGCGGCGCCGGGCGATGGATCTTGAGCAGGCTGCCATGTCGGTTGAAAGCGTTGATTGGCCGAGTTGTCAGCTGATTTTCGCTGGCCTCGCCGAAGAAATGACCCGTCTGCGACCGCTCCTTGAGGACTATGTGAGAACTCGTGTAATCCCTTGAATTTGCCTGAAAAGCTACTTTTCGGCTAAAATAGGAAGGTTAAAAAGCACAAGCGGGAGGGCGCGAGCCTTCCCGCTTGGCACATGAATAAATAGAAATTTTAGGAGAGCCGGTCGTGTCATTGCTGCCCTCATTCATACCCGCCATTCTCGCCCTCGCCGACGGAACGGTATTCAAGGGCCAGTCCATCGGCGCTGATGGTGTTACCAGTGGCGAAGTGGTGTTCAACACCGCCATGTCCGGTTATCAGGAAATCCTTACCGATCCTTCCTATTGCCGCCAGATCGTCACGCTGACCTACCCGCATATCGGCAACACCGGTTGCAATGCGGAGGACTTCGAGTCCAACGCCAATTACGCTGCCGGTCTGGTCATTCGTGATCTGCCGCTGGTTGCGTCGAGCTGGCGTACCCAGGACGACCTGTCGTCCTATCTGAAAAAGCACGGTATCGTCGCCATTGCCGGCATCGATACGCGCAAGCTGACCCGCATCCTGCGGGAAAAGGGCGCCCAAGCTGGCTGCATTCTGGCCGGCGAAATCGACGAGTCCAAGGCGCAGGCGCTGGCCAAGGCTTTCCCCGGTCTGGCCGGCATGGATCTGGCCAAGGTGGTTTCCGCCAAGGAAAGCTACGCCTGGACCGAAGGCGAATGGACGCTGCAAGGTTATCAGCAAGGTCCGGCGCCGAAATTCCATGTCGTTGCCTACGACTTCGGCGTTAAGAAGAACATCCTGCGCATGCTCGCCCAGCGCGGTGTCAAGCTCACCGTCGTGCCGGCCCAGACGCCGGCTGCCGATGTCTTGGCGCTCAATCCGGACGGTATCTTCCTGTCGAACGGCCCTGGCGATCCGGAACCCTGCGATTACGCCATTGCGGCGATTCGCGAATTCCTCGAGCGTGGCATTCCGACCTTCGGCATCTGTCTCGGCCATCAGTTGCTGGCCCTGGCTTCCGGCGCCAAGACGCTGAAGATGAAGTTCGGTCACCACGGTGCCAACCACCCGGTCAAGGATGTGGATACCGGCCAGGTGCTGATCACCAGCCAGAACCACGGCTTTGCGGTCGACGCCGATTCTTTGCCGAAAAACCTGCGTGCCACGCACGTCTCGCTGTTTGACGGTTCCCTGCAAGGCATCGCCCGCACCGATGTGCCGGCTTTCTCCTTCCAGGGGCACCCGGAAGCCAGTCCCGGTCCGCACGACGTGGCTTACCTGTTCGATCGCTTCCTTGACACCATGACGCGTGGCGTTGCCGCGCTCAACAACGCGCAATAAGCGGCACAGAGAGAGATAAAGATGCCGAAACGTACAGACATAAAAAGTGTTTTGATTATTGGCGCCGGCCCGATCATCATCGGTCAGGCCTGCGAATTCGACTACTCCGGCGCCCAGGCCTGCAAGGCCCTGCGCGAAGAGGGTTACAAGGTCATCCTGGTTAACTCCAACCCGGCGACGATCATGACCGATCCGGAGATGGCCGACGTCACCTACATCGAGCCGATCACCTGGCAGGTTGTTGCCAAGATCATCGAAAAGGAACGCCCGGACGCGCTGCTGCCGACCATGGGCGGCCAGACCGCGCTGAACTGCGCGCTTGATCTCGACCGCGAAGGCGTGCTCGAGAAGTTCAGCGTCGAACTGATCGGTGCTTCCAAGGAAGCCATCGACAAGGCCGAGGATCGCCAGAAGTTCAAGGATGCGATGACCAAGATCGGTCTCGGTTCCGCCAAGTCGGCCACTGCGCACAGCATGGAAGAGGCTTACCAGGTGCAGGCCGTGATCGGCTTCCCGACCATCATCCGGCCGTCGTTCACGCTGGGCGGTACGGGCGGCGGTATCGCCTACAACATGGAAGAGTTCGAGACCATCTGCAAGCGCGGCCTCGAAGCTTCGCCGACCAATGAGCTGCTGATCGAAGAGTCGCTGCTCGGCTGGAAGGAATACGAGATGGAAGTGGTCCGCGACAAGGCGGACAACTGCATCATCATCTGCTCGATCGAAAATCTCGATCCGATGGGCGTGCATACCGGCGATTCGATCACCGTTGCGCCGGCCCAGACGCTGACCGACAAGGAATACCAGATCCTGCGTAACGCCTCGATCGCTGTGCTGCGCGAAATCGGCGTCGATACCGGCGGTTCGAACGTGCAGTTCTCGATCAACCCGAAGGACGGTCGGATGATCGTCATCGAGATGAATCCGCGCGTTTCGCGTTCGTCGGCACTGGCTTCCAAGGCGACCGGCTTCCCGATCGCCAAGATCGCCGCCAAGCTGTCGGTTGGTTACACGCTGGACGAACTGTCGAACGACATCACCGGCGGCAAGACCCCGGCGTCCTTCGAGCCGTCGATCGACTACGTCGTCACCAAGGTGCCGCGTTTCGCCTTCGAGAAATTCCCGCAGGCCGACAACACGCTGACCACGCAGATGAAATCGGTCGGCGAAGTCATGGCGATTGGTCGCACCTTCCAGGAATCGCTGCAGAAAGCCTTGCGTGGTCTGGAAGTCGGTGTCGACGGTTTCAACCTGAAATCGGTCGATCCGGAAACCATCGACGAACAACTGGCCCGGCCAACGCCGGATCGCCTGTGGTACGTCGCCGATGCGTTCGGTGTCGGCATGTCGGTTGACAAGGTTTTCGAGCTGACCAAGATCGATCCGTGGTTCCTGGTGCAGATCAAGGAGATCGTCGATCTCGAGCTGGAAGTGGAAAAGCGCGATCTGGCCTCGTTGACCGCTGAGGAATTGCGTTTCCTGAAGCGCAAGGGTTTCGCCGACCGTCGTCTGGCTTATCTGCTGAAAACCAGCGAGTCCGAATTCCGCGCCCGTCGTCATGAGCTGAACGTGCGTCCGGTGTACAAGCGCGTCGATACCTGCGCCGCCGAATTCTCGACCGATACCGCCTACATGTACTCGACCTACGAGGACGAGTGCGAGGCCAATCCGACCGACAAGAAGAAGATCATGGTGCTGGGTGGCGGTCCGAACCGCATCGGCCAGGGCATCGAGTTCGACTACTGCTGCGTGCATGCCGCGATGGCGATGCGCGAAGACGGTTACGAAACGATCATGGTCAATTGCAACCCGGAAACCGTGTCGACCGATTACGACACTTCGGATCGCCTGTATTTCGAGCCGCTGACGCTGGAAGACGTGCTGGAAATCGTCGCCATCGAAAAGCCGGTCGGCGTCATCGTCCAGTACGGTGGTCAGACCCCGCTCAAGTTGGCGCTGGCCCTCGAAGCCAATGGCGTGCCGATCATCGGCACGACGCCGGAATCGATCGACATCGCCGAAGACCGCGAGCGCTTCCAGAAGCTGCTGCACGAACTCGGCCTGAAGCAGCCGCCGAACCGCACGGCGCGCACCGAAGAAGACGCCCTGCGCCTGGCTGCTGAAATCGGCTATCCGCTGGTCGTCCGTCCGTCCTACGTGCTGGGCGGCCGCGCCATGGAAATCGTCCATGAGCAGAAGGATCTGGAGCGCTACATGCGTGAAGCCGTCAAGGTTTCGCACGATTCGCCGGTGCTCCTCGATCGCTTCCTGAACGATGCCGTTGAATGCGACGTCGATGCCCTGTCGGATGGTGATGAAGTCATCATCGGCGGTGTCATGGAGCACATCGAGCAAGCTGGTGTGCACTCCGGCGACTCGGCCTGCTCGCTGCCGCCGTATTCGCTGTCGGTTGCCGTGCAGGATGAACTGCGCCGCCAGACCAAGCTGATGGCCAAGGCGCTCAACGTCTGTGGTCTGATGAACGTGCAGTTCGCGATCAAGGACAACGACGTCTACGTGCTCGAAGTCAATCCGCGCGCCTCGCGTACCGTGCCCTTCGTCTCCAAGGCGACCGGCCTGCAACTGGCCAAGATTGCGGCGCGCTGCATGGCGGGCCGCAGCCTGAAAGATCAGGGTGTAACCGCCGAAGTCATCCCACCGTATTTCTCGGTCAAGGAAGCTGTTTTCCCCTTCGTCAAGTTCCCCGGTGTCGATACCATTTTGGGCCCGGAAATGAAGTCGACCGGTGAGGTGATGGGCGTCGGCGTGACTTTCGCCGAAGCCTTCGTCAAGTCGCAACTGGCCGCCAGCGTCAAGCTGCCGACCAGCGGTCGCGTCTTCATGTCGGTCAAGGACAGCGACAAGGCCAAGGCAATCGAGATCGCCCGCCATCTGGTCGACGCCGGTTTCCACATCGTGGCGACGCGCGGTACGGCGCATGCCATTGAAGCGGCCGGTTTGCCGGTGCAACAGGTCAACAAGTTCACCGAAGGTCGTCCGCACATCGTGGATATGATCAAGAACAACGAGATTGCCCTGATCATCAACACGGTTGAAGAAAAGCGCCAGGCAGTGAATGACTCGCGTAACATCCGTACCTCCGGCCTGCAGGCCCGGGTTACGATGTACACGACGATCTGGGGTGCCGAGGCGGCTGCCGAAGGTATCCGCAATCTGGGTGAATTGGTGGTGTATCCGATTCAGGCTCTGCATCAGCAGTTGCACTGAGACAAACCCGAAACCGCCGGGTGGCCCTTTTTCGGGCGCCGGCGGTTTTGCTTTTGCTGGAATAAATGATGAATAAAATCCCGTTGACCGTCGCCGGTGCCGAAAAATTGCGCGAAGAGCTGCATCGCCTCAAAACGGTGGAGCGTCCTTCGGTAATCGCTGCGATTGCGGAAGCTCGTTCGCATGGCGATCTTTCCGAGAATGCCGAGTACGATGCCGCCAAGGAGCGTCAGGGTTTCGTCGAAGGGCGCATCCAGGAAGTCGAAGGCAAGCTGTCGAATGCCCAGATCATCGATCCGAAGCTGCTCGATGCAGATGGTCGCTGCGTTTTTGGCGCGACGATCGATATCGAGGATCAGGATTCCGGGGGGGCGGCGACCTATCAGATCGTCGGTGAAGACGAGGCCGATATCAAGCTGCGCAAGATCTCGGTGAATTCGCCGATGGCGCGCGCCCTGATCGGCAAGTACGTCGGCGATATCGCCCAGGTGCAGGCACCGGGCGGGATTCGTGAATATGAAGTGATTGACGTTCGCTACGAATAATTCGTGCGCAAGCTTTCCGAAGCGGTTTATTTTTTTCTGATTACGCTATGGGTCGGTGGTCTGTGGGCCATCGGCTACATGGTGGCTCCCGTCCTGTTTGCCAGTCTGGGTGACCGTCAGTTGGCCGGTGTGGTTGCCGGCAAGCTGTTTGCACTGATTGGCTGGATCGGTTTGGCAAGCGCGGCCAGTCTGCTGCTTATCATGCTTTCCCGGAGCGGCCTGCGAGCAGGCAAGAACGGGTTATTCTGGGTGGTCGTCGTGATGGCGCTGATGACTGCGGCCAGCCTGTTCGGTATCCAGCCGCTGATGGTTCAGCTCAAGGCAGATGCCTTGCCGCGCGAAGTCATGGAAAGTGTATTGCGCGACCGCTTTGTTGTCTGGCACGGGGTTTCCAGCATTCTCTACTTGTTGCAGAGTTTGCTGGGCCTGTGGCTGGTGTTGTGGAGCAGTCGCGGGCTGAAATGATCAGCCCTGGAAGGCGCGCTTGCTTTTGCGTGGCGCGGCGGCCGGGCGGCGCGCCGGTGCAGGCTTGGCGGCCTTGGCGGCAGCGCTGCCGGCAGGGGCTGGACGGTATACGATGAGCAGCTTGCCGATATGTTGTACGGCAGCGGCGCCCAGTTCGGTGCAGATCTGTTCAAGATAGGCAAGGCGGTTTTCACGGCTGTCGCCATAAACGCGGATCTTGATCAGTTCGTGAGCCGTCAGATTGACGTCGATTTCCTTGAGGACAGCCTCGGTGAGGCCATTTTCGGCAATGGAAACGACGGGATTCAGGTTGTGGGCACGGGCGCGCAGTTCGCGGCGCTCGATAGACGATAATTGCAGCATAGTAAACCTTTCAAAAACGGCATTTTACCGAATGAAGAGAACCAGGACCAGCAAAGCTTGGATGCGCGAGCATGTCAACGACACGTATGTGCAGCTTGCCAAGAAGGAAGGCTGGCGTTCGCGAGCCGCTTTCAAGTTGATGGAGATAGACGACAAGGACAAGTTGCTGCATGCCGGCGAGGTTGTTGTCGACCTCGGGGCGACCCCTGGCGGCTGGTCGCAGGTGGCTGCCAAGCGAATCGGCGAGAGCGGCATGGTAGTTGCGCTCGATTTGCTTGAGATGGAACCCATCCATTGTGTCGAGTTCATCCAGGGCGACTTTCGTGAAGATGATGTGCTCAAGCAACTCGAAGAAAAGCTTGGCGGGCGTCGGGTGGGGCTTGTAATGTCGGACATGGCACCCAACATGTCGGGTGTGCCCCTCGTCGATCAGGCGCGGATCATGTATCTGGCGGAGTTGGGTCTGGAATTTTCCAAAGCCCATTTGAAACCGGATGGCGCATTTCTGGTCAAAGTATTTCAGGGAACGGATTATGAAAGTTTTCTTCGCGCCATGCGCGAAGCTTTCAAGACGGTTGTGGTTCGTAAACCCGATGCCTCGCGTGATCGCAGTGCCGAGCTTTATTTGCTCGGTCGTGTGTTGCGCTGATAGTTGTGTATAAAATGGCGTTTTTGTCGTTCGACGCCGTCGAAGGAGAGCAAGCTTGAACAACATGTTCAAAAACCTCGCAATCTGGCTCGTCATCGGTCTGGTGCTGATGACGGTGTTCAATCAGTTCAACAGTCGTCAGGTTGCGACGGGGGCGGTCGAATACTCCCAGTTCATCGAAGAGGTGAAGCAGGGCCGGATCAGCAAGGTGGTCATGGAAGGTCGCACGCTGAAGGCGACGACCAACGACGGCAAGCGCATTACTTCCTACGCGCCTCCTGATCTCTGGCTGGTTTCCGATCTGCTGAAGAGCGGCGTCAAGATCGAGGCGAAGCCGGAGGAAGAGCCCTCCTTCCTGATGAATCTTTTCGTCAGCTGGTTCCCGATGTTGCTGCTGATCGGTGTCTGGGTGTTTTTCATGCGCCAGATGCAGGGTGGCGGCAAAGGTGGCGCCTTCTCCTTCGGCAAGTCGAAGGCCCGCATGATGGACGAGTCGACCAATATCATCACTTTTGCCGATGTCGCCGGTTGCGATGAGGCGAAGGAAGAGGTTCAGGAAATCGTTGATTTCCTGCGCGATCCCTCGAAATTCCAGAAACTGGGCGGCCGCATCCCCAAGGGCGTGCTGATGGTCGGCAACCCCGGTACTGGCAAGACCCTGCTCGCCAAGGCGATTGCCGGCGAAGCCAAGGTGCCGTTCTTCTCGATTTCGGGTTCCGATTTCGTTGAAATGTTTGTCGGCGTCGGCGCCGCGCGCGTTCGCGACATGTTCGAAAATGCCAAGAAGCATGCGCCGTGCATCATCTTCATCGACGAAATCGATGCCGTCGGTCGCCATCGCGGCGCTGGTCTTGGCGGTGGTAACGACGAACGTGAACAGACGCTCAATCAGTTGCTCGTCGAGATGGACGGTTTCGAGGGCCATACCGGCATCATCGTGATTGCCGCGACCAACCGTCCGGACATTCTCGATCCGGCGCTGCTGCGTCCGGGCCGGTTCGACCGTCAGGTTGTCGTGCCGTTGCCTGATATCCGCGGCCGTGAGGAAATCCTCAAGGTGCACATGCGCAAGGTGCCCATTTCCGGCGACGTCAAGGCTGACATTATTGCTCGCGGTACGCCTGGTTTCTCCGGTGCGGATCTGGCCAATCTGGTCAATGAGGCGGCCTTGTTTGCAGCGCGTGGCAACAAGCGCCTGGTTGATATGGATGACTTCGAAAAAGCCAAGGACAAGATCATGATGGGCGCCGAGCGCCGCAGCATGGTGATGTCTGAAGAAGAAAAGATGAATACCGCGTACCACGAGTCCGGTCATGCGGTGGTCGCCAAGGTGATGCCGAAGTCCGATCCGGTGCACAAGGTCACGATCATCCCGCGCGGTCGGGCGCTTGGCCTGACCATGCAATTGCCGGAACAGGATCGTTATGCCTACGACCGGCAGTATCTGATGAGCCGTATTGCCGTGCTGTTTGGTGGCCGGATCGCCGAAGAATTGTTCATGGATCAGATGACGACCGGTGCTTCCAACGACTTTGAGCGGGCAACTGCGATGGCGCGCGACATGGTGACTCGTTACGGCATGTCCGATCTGGGAGTCATGGTCTACGGCGAAAATGATGGCGAGGTTTTCCTTGGTCGTTCGGTGACGCAGCACAAGAACGTTTCCGAGGCGACCATGCAGAAGGTTGATGCAGAGATTCGCCGCATTATCGATGAGCAGTACGCTCTGGCTCGCAAGATTCTCGAAGAGAACCGCGACAAGGTTGAGGCCATGACCAAGGCCTTGCTGGAATGGGAAACCATTGATGCCGAGCAGATTGACGACATCATGAACGGCAAGCCACCGCGTCCGCCCAAGCCGACCCAGATGAAGCCGCGCTCCTCGGCGCCGGACGACTCTACTGGTGCCGAACCGAGTGCTGCAGCTGCGGTCTGAGTTTCTGATTTGTTGATACAGCCGGGGGCTTGCTCCCGGCTTTTCCTTTTCTAGTCATGTCAATTCTGCAATGCGGCCATTTCCGGCTATCCCTGGAGCGTCCCCTGATCATGGGGATAGTCAATCTGACGCCAGACTCGTTTTCCAGCGACGGGCTGGTCGGCGATCTGGAAAGGGCGGTTGATCACGCCAGGCATCAACTCGAGGCGGGGGCGGATATTCTCGACATCGGTGCCGAGTCCTCGCGTCCGGGTGCCATTCCAACCCTTGAAGATGAAGAGTTGCGTCGCCTTCTGCCTTTGCTTGAGCGTATTGCCGATTGGGGGGTGCCGATCTCGGTCGATACCTACAAGCCGGCGGTGATGCGAGCGGCGTTGGCCGCCGGTGCGACGATGATCAATGACATTTCGGGCTTGCGGCATCCGGAGGCGCTCGCTGCTGTACGGGGCAGCGATTGCGCGGTTTGCATCATGCACATGCAGGGTGAGCCGGGTACGATGCAGCAGGCGCCGGAGTATGCGGATGTGGTGGCCGAGGTTGGTATGTATCTGGATCAGCAGCTTGCGTGCTGCCTTGCGGCGGGGGTCGGGGCGAATCGTATCGTGCTTGATCCCGGCTTCGGTTTTGGTAAAACGCTGGCCCACAATTTGGCCCTTTTTCGTGCGTTGACCGCTATGGCGGCCGGGGGCTATCCGTTGCTGGTCGGGGTTTCGCGCAAGACCATGCTGGGGGCGATTACCGGTCGTCCGGTCGAGCAGCGTCAGGCGGCGAGTGTGGCGGCGGCAATGCTGGCGGCGCAAAAGGGTGCGAAAATATTGCGCGTGCATGATGTGGCTGCTACGCGAGACGCTTTGGCTGTGCTCGCGGTTGTTGAATAGGGAGAAGAAAATGTCTAGAAAATATTTTGGAACGGATGGTATTCGTGGTCGGGTGGGGGTTGCGCCGATTACGCCCGATTTCGTCATGCGGCTTGGTTATGCGGCAGGCAAGGTCCTGGCGGAGAGTGCCAAGATGCCGGTGGGCGAACGTCCTTCCGTGCTGATCGGCAAGGATACCCGGCTCTCCGGCTATATGCTCGAATCGGCCCTGGAAGCGGGATTTGCCGCGGCCGGTGTCGATGTCTGTCTGGTTGGGCCGATGCCGACCCCTGCTGTGGCCTATTTGACTCGCGCCCTTCGTTTGCAGGCGGGGATCGTGATTTCGGCGTCGCACAACCCCTACTACGATAACGGGATCAAGTTTTTTTCGGCACAAGGAACCAAGCTGCCGGATGCTATCGAGCATGCGATCGAGGCGGCGATTGATCAGCCTATGGCCTGTGTGGCGCCTGCCGATCTTGGGCGGGCGCGGCGTATCGATGATGCGCGCGGGCGTTACATCGAATTCTGCAAGAGCACCTTCCCCAATGATCTTGACTTGCGGGGCCTGAAAATTGTCGTTGATTGTGCGCATGGCGCTGCTTACCACACGGCTCCGGATGTGTTTCACGAACTTGGTGCCGAAGTGGTTCGCATCGGGGTGCAGCCCAACGGCTTGAATATCAACGATGGCTTTGGGGCAACCGCGCCGCAGGCGCTATGTGATGCCGTGCTGGCGCAGCGTGCCGATCTCGGCGTTGCGCTTGACGGGGATGCTGACCGGATTCAGATGGTTGATGCCGGTGGTCGTCTGTATGACGGCGACCAGTTGCTCTATGCCATCGTATGCAACCGGGCGCGACATGGCCGGGTGAGTGGCGTTGCCGGGACTTTGATGACGAATCTGGCGCTTGAGCATGCGCTGGCAAAAATGGGGATACCTTTCGGAAGGGCTGCAGTTGGCGATCGCTACGTTGTTGAAATGCTCAATGAACGTGGTTGGCTGTACGGCGGCGAGAACTCCGGTCATATTCTTGCGATGGACAGGCATACGACCGGCGACGGTACCGTGGCTGCATTGCAAGTGCTGGCTGCCTTGCGCGAGGCAGGGGGTAGCTTGCGAGAGTTGCTGGCAGGGCTGGAGCTATATCCGCAGAAGCTGATCAATGTGCCTATCGTCAAAGGTTTTCCCTGGCGCGACGATCCCGCTATTCAGTCTGCGCTGGCAGAGGTCGAGCGGCGAATGGAAGGAAGAGGGCGGGTGTTGTTGCGGGCTTCGGGTACGGAGCCGTTGCTGCGCGTCATGGTTGAGGGTGAAGATGCCGCGATGGTTGTCGCGGCCGCCGAAGAGTTGGCGACGGTGGTGCGCGAGGCGGTGCATCCTTCTTGAGGCTGTGTTGCCT
This sequence comes from Quatrionicoccus australiensis, assembly GCF_020510425.1. Lineage (NCBI taxonomy): Bacteria > Pseudomonadati > Pseudomonadota > Betaproteobacteria > Rhodocyclales > Azonexaceae > Quatrionicoccus > Quatrionicoccus australiensis. The sequence continues at coordinate 1,114,252 of NZ_JAHBAH010000001.1, read as the reverse complement.
TGACCCTAATTCACGCTGGCAGCTATAATCCGAAGGTTTTTGCCAACCGAGGCTGACTGATCTATGCGGAAAAAGCTTGTTGCCGGGAACTGGAAGATGCATGGTGGTCTCCAGGCGAATGCGGCTTTGCTCGATCAGATTGCTGACGGTTTGCCAGGTGTTGCTTGTGATGTGCTTGTCTGTGTGCCTTTCCCTTATTTGTCTCAGGTGGCGGAGCGGCTTGTTGATTCGCGAGTGGCTCTTGGGGCGCAAAATGTAAGTGAGCATGCTGCTGGTGCTTTTACGGGTGAGGTTTCGGCCTTCATGCTGGCTGAGCTGGGTTGTTCTTTTGTCATTGTTGGGCATTCCGAGCGGCGTGCCTTGTATGGCGAAAGCGATCTGGTGGTGGCGCACAAGTGCCAGGCTGTTCTGGCGGCGGGAATGCAGCCCGTGCTTTGTGTTGGCGAAACGCTGGCGGAGCGCGAGGCTGGAGAAACTCTTGCCGTGGTTGCCCGGCAGTTGCATGTGGTAATTGATTGTGTGGGTGTCGAGAGTTTTGCCCGCATGGTTGTTGCTTATGAGCCGGTCTGGGCGATTGGTACCGGTTTGACGGCTTCCCCTGCTCAGGCGGAGGCCGTGCATGCGGCGATTCGTCTGCAGTTTGCCGGGCTTGATTCGGTGGTTGCTGAGGGCTTGCGCATTCTTTATGGTGGTAGTGTCAAGCCACAGAATGCGCTGGAATTGTTTGCGCAGTCCAATATCGATGGCGGTTTGATCGGTGGGGCGGCGTTGGTGGCGGATGATTTTCTTGCGATTTGCCGTGCGGCAAATTGATGGGCGGTGAAATGAACTGGTTCTTCTCTGTTGTTTTGACGGTGCATATTCTGGTTGCGCTGGCCATTATCGGTCTGGTGCTGATGCAGCATGGTAAGGGTGCCGATATGGGGGCTGCTTTTGGTAGCGGAGCTTCCGGTAGTTTGTTCGGTTCGTCGGGTTCGGCTAATTTTCTCAGTCGGACGACCGGTGTTTTGGCTGCGGTGTTTTTTGTTACCAGTCTGGCGTTGGCTTATGTTGCTTCCAGCAAGCCAAAAACGACTGGTAGTGTGATGGAAGAAACGGTACAATCGCAGGCGGTTTCGCAGCCGGTTCCGGCTGCGGGGGATTCTTCGGCAGCGTCTGCTGGCGCGGGTTCCAAGGCGAAAGACGTACCTAAGTAAGTAGTATGGTCTGCCTGGCAGAGTTTCCTCGCCGGTTGGGTCAAAAATGCAGTGCCGACGTGGTGAAATTGGTAGACACGCTATCTTGAGGGGGTAGTGGCGCAAGCTGTGCGAGTTCGAGTCTCGCCGTCGGCACCAATAAATGGGCAGTGACCGAAAGGTTTGCTGTTTCTTACAAGAAACTGAATATTGGCGGCGGGTCATGGAAAACTACTTTCCAATCCTGATGTTCGTTCTGGTGGGTGTTGCAGTGGGTGTTCTGCCCGTTGCAATGGGTTTTGTGCTTGCGCCTAGCAAGCCTGATCCGGAGAAGCTTTCTCCCTACGAGTGCGGCTTTGAGGCTTTCGAAGATGCGCGCATGAAGTTCGATGTGCGCTATTACCTGATAGCCATTCTTTTTATCTTGTTTGATCTGGAAATCGCTTTCCTCTTCCCTTGGGCGACGATTTTCAAAGATATCGTCGCGACCGAATCGATCAAGTTGTTCGGTTTCATCGAAATGCTGGTTTTTGTCGCCATTCTGGTCGTTGGCTATGTGTATGCCTGGGCCAAGGGTGCGCTGGAATGGGAATAAAGCATGTCCATTGAGGGAATTCTCCAAGAGGGTTTTGTCACCACGACGGCTGACAAGCTGATCAATTACATGCGTACCGGCTCGATGTGGCCGATGACTTTTGGTCTGGCTTGTTGTGCGGTCGAGATGATTCATGCGGGTTGTGCGCGTTACGATCTGGATCGTTTTGGGGTTGTTTTTCGCCCTAGTCCGCGTCAGTCTGATGTGATGATCGTGGCGGGTACCCTGACCAACAAGATGGCGCCTGCCTTGCGCAAGGTCTATGACCAGATGGCTGAGCCGCGCTGGGTTATCTCCATGGGCTCTTGTGCCAATGGCGGTGGCTACTATCATTACTCCTATTCTGTGGTGCGTGGTTGTGACCGGATTGTGCCGGTTGATATTTACGTACCTGGTTGTCCCCCGACGGCAGAGGCCTTGTTGTACGGCATTATTCAGCTGCAAAACAAGATTCGTCGTACCAATACCATCGCCCGTTAATTGCCAAGGCTGATCACTATGTCCGCCAAGCTGGAAACGCTTAGCCAGAACTTACAGAAGCACTTTGGTGACAAGATTTTGTCGCAGAAGCTTGCTTTGGGTGAGGTGACCATCGAGGTTGCCGCTGCCGATTATCTTTCCGTAATGCAGACGCTGCGCGACGAGGCCGAGTTGGGCTTTGAAGAGTTGATCGATCTGTGTGGCGTCGATTACTCCACTTATGGTGATGGGGCTTGGCAGGGCAAGCGTTTTGCCGCTGTGTCGCATCTGCTCTCGCTTGCCAATAACTGGCGTTTGCGAGTTCGTGTTTTTGCCGAGGATGATGATTTCCCGGCGGTTGCATCCGTAACCGGGGTCTGGACCAGTGTCAATTGGTTCGAACGCGAAGCCTTTGATCTGTATGGCATTGCTTTCGTTGGGCATGATGACCTGCGCCGCATTCTTACGGATTACGGATTTATTGGTCATCCTTTCCGCAAGGATTTTCCTATTTCGGGCCACGTCGAGATGCGCTACGACCCCGATCAGGCGCGTGTTATTTATCAGCCGGTGACCATCGAGCCGCGCGAAAACACTCCGCGCATCGTGCGCGAAGACACTTTCGGGGATACTGCTCATGGCTGACATCCGTAATTTCACCCTGAACTTCGGTCCGCAACACCCGGCGGCGCACGGTGTGCTGCGTCTGGTGCTTGAGTTGGATGGCGAAGTCGTTCAGCGTGCCGATCCGCATATCGGTCTGTTGCATCGTGCTACCGAGAAACTGGCGGAAACCCGTACTTGGGTTCAGTCTGTTCCTTACATGGATCGTCTCGACTACGTGTCGATGATGTGTAACGAGCACGCTTACTGTCTGGCGACGGAGAAGTTGCTCGGTATCGAGGTGCCGGAGCGCGGCAAGTACATTCGCACGATGTTTGACGAAGTCACCCGCATCCTGAATCACTTGTTGTGGATCGGTTGTCACGCACTCGACGTTGGTGCGATGACCATGGCGCTTTATACCTTCCGTGAGCGCGAGGACCTGATGGACGCCTATGAGGCGGTCTCCGGGGCTCGTTTGCATGCTGCCTATTACCGGCCGGGTGGTGTTTATCGCGACTTGCCGGATCGCATGCCGCAATATGAAGCTTCGACCTGGACCAGTGCCAAGAAGGCGGGGGAACTCAACGAGAATCGCAGTGGTTCTCTGCTCGATTTTCTCGAAGATTTCACCGATCGTTTCCCGACCTATCACAGCGAATATCACACGTTGCTGACCGACAACCGGATCTGGAAGCAGCGTCTGGTCAACGTCGGTGTGGTGACCCCCGAGCGTGCCAGGCAGATGGGCTTTACCGGAGCGATGTTGCGCGGTTCCGGTATTGCCTGGGATTTGCGCAAGAAGCAGCCGTATGCTGCTTATGACAAGGTTGATTTCGATGTGCCGGTGGGCGTCAATGGCGACAGCTATGACCGTTATCTGGTTCGGATGGAGGAAATGCTCCAGTCAAACAAGATCATCAAGCAATGTATTGCCTGGCTGCGTGTCAACCCCGGCCCGGTGATCACCGAGAATCACAAGGTTGCACCGCCTTCGCGCGAAGGCATGAAGTCCAACATGGAAGAGCTGATTCACCATTTCAAGCTTTTCACTGAAGGTATTCATGTTCCGGCTGGCGAGGCGTATTCCGCTGTAGAACACCCGAAGGGCGAGTTCGGCATCTACTTCATTTCCGATGGGGCGAACAAGCCGTACCGGATGAAGATTCGTGCGCCGGGCTATGTCCATCTGGCTGGTATGGATGAGATGTCCAGAGGCCACATGCTTGCCGACGTCGTTACGATTATCGGTTCCCAGGATATTGTTTTTGGCGAGATCGACCGCTGATGTTTTCCGCTGAAACCCTCCAGAAATTTGCGCGCGAAGTCGCCAAATACCCCGCCGAACAGAAACAGTCGGCGGTCATGGCCTGTCTCGCTCACGCCCAGGAAGAAAAGGGCTGGCTGCCTCCCGAAGTGATCGAGGCTGTCGCCGTTTATCTTGGTATGCCGCCGATGGCGGCCTACGAAGTGGCTTCCTTCTACAACATGTATGACCTCAAGCCGGTTGGGAAGTACAAGATCACGATCTGTACGAACCTCCCCTGTGCGCTGTCCGGTGGCTACCATGCCGGCGAATACGTGCAAAAGAAGCTCGGTATTGGCTACGGTGAGACCACTGCCGACGGCAAATTTACGCTGAAAGAGGGCGAGTGCATGGGCGCCTGTGGCGACGCACCGGTCTTTATCGTGAACAACCGCTCGATGTGCAGCCACATGCATCCGGAACAGATCGACAAGCTGCTCGAGGAGCTCAAATAATGACGATGCTCGGTTCGATCAACGGCGTCCTGATGGAAGGTCTGGATGGCGACAAGACCTGGCGCCTGCAGGACTACGTGGCGCGTGGCGGTTATTCGCAATTGCGTCGCATCCTTGCTGACAAGCTGTCGCAGGAAGATGTCATTGCTGAGGTCAAGAAATCGGTTTTGCGTGGTCGTGGCGGTGCTGGCTTCCCGACTGGCCTTAAGTGGTCATTCATGCCGCGCTCCTTTCCTGGTGACAAGTACATAGTCTGCAACACCGATGAGGGTGAGCCGGGGACCTTCAAGGACCGCGATATCATGGCCTACAACCCGCATGCGGTGATTGAAGGCATGGCCATAGCAGCCTACGCAATGGGCGCAACCCGCGGCTACAACTATGTTCACGGCGAAATCTGGGAAATTTACCAGCGCTTTGAAGCTGCGCTCGACGAAGCTCGCGCAGCCGGCTTCATCGGCCAGAAGATTCTCGGTTCAGAGTTCAACTTCGAGCTGTTTGCCCATCATGGTTATGGTGCCTACATCTGTGGCGAGGAAACCGCGCTGCTCGAATCGATCGAAGGCAAGAAGGGCCAACCGCGCTTCAAGCCGCCATTCCCGGCCTCCTTTGGCCTGTATGGCAAGCCGACGACGATCAACAACACTGAAACCTTCGCTTCCATTCCCTTTATCCTGAAAATGGGTGGCGAAGAGTTCCTCAATCTGGGTAAGCCCAATAACGGCGGCACCAAGCTGTTCTCTGTTTCGGGTCATGTCAATCGGCCCGGGAATTACGAAATTCCGCTTGGTACACCGTTCGCCACCCTGCTCGAAATGTGTGGCGGCATGCGCGGCGGGCGCAAGCTCAAGGCAGTCATTCCCGGTGGCTCGTCTGCCCCGGTTATGCCGGCCAGCGTGATCATGGACTGCACCATGGATTACGACTCGATCAGCAAGGGCGGCTCGATGCTCGGTTCGGGTGCCGTGATCGTCATGGATGAGACGGTCTGCATGGTCAAGGCTCTGGAACGACTGTCATTCTTCTACCACGAGGAGTCCTGCGGTCAATGTACGCCCTGTCGTGAAGGTACGGCCTGGATGTACAAGATTATTCACCGGATCGAAAACGGTCTGGGCAAACCCGAAGACCTCGACCTGCTGGGCAGCGTTTTGGGAAATATCTCCGGTCGCACGATCTGTGCGCTCGGTGACGCTGCTGCCTTCCCGGTGCAGAGTTTCCTGAAGCATTTCCGCAGCGAGTTCGAATACCACATCGAGCACAAGACCTGTCTGGTGCCCAAGGATGTGCAATGGGCGGGTAGTGGTTTCCACAAGGTGGCGGCTTAAGCCCCTCCTTCCAAGCGATAGATACGAAAGAACTGGCTACAAGGTAGCGACATGCTAGAAATCGAGATCGACGGCAAGAAAGCGCAAGTGCCTGACGGCAGCACGGTGATGGACGCCGCGCAGCAGGTTGGGGTTTACATTCCGCATTTCTGCTACCACAAAAAATTATCGATTGCCGCCAACTGCCGCATGTGTCTTGTGCAGGTGGAAAAGGCACCGAAGCCGCTGCCTGCCTGTGCGACGCCGGTGACCAACGGCATGAAGGTATTTACCCACTCCGAACTGGCCGTCAAGGCACAGAAGGGGGTGATGGAATTCCTGCTTATCAACCATCCGCTGGATTGCCCGATCTGCGATCAGGGCGGCGAATGTCAGCTGCAGGACATGTCGGTCGGTTATGGTCCGATGAAGAGTCGGTATACCGAAGAGAAACACGTGGTGTTCCACAAGAATGTCGGGCCGCTGATCTCCATGGAAGAGATGAGCCGTTGCATTCACTGCACCCGTTGCGTTCGCTTTGGTCAGGAAGTGGCCGGGATCATGGAGCTTGGCATGGCCAATCGCAACATGCATTCCGAAATTACGACCTTCCTCGGTCGTACGGTCGACTCCGAATTGTCGGGCAATATGATCGATCTCTGTCCGGTCGGCGCCTTGACTTCCAAGCCTTTCCGCTACACCGCCCGCTCGTGGGAGTTGCAGCGCCGCAAGTCGGTCAGCCCGCACGATTCCGTCGGTGCCAACCTAGTTGTCCAGGTCAAGCACGACAATGTGATGCGCGTCCTGCCGCGCGAAAACGAAGCGGTCAATGAGTGCTGGATCTCCGACAAGGAGCGTTTCTCTTACCAGTCCCTGAGTTCCGATCAGCGCCTTACCAAGCCCTTGGTCAAGCAGGGTGGCGAGTGGCGTGAAGTCGACTGGAATGTGGCACTCGACTACGTCGCGCATGGTCTCAAAGACGTTGCTCGCAATCACGGTGGGGACGCGATCGCTGCGCTGGCATCGCCGGCGTCGACGCTGGAAGAACTTTATCTGCTGGGCAAGGTCTTCAAGGGCCTGGGTAGCGGCAATGTCGATTTCCGTCCGCGTCAGCTCGACTTCGGTACCGATTTCAAGCGCGCCGGTACGCCGTGGCTAGGCCTCAAGCTTGCCGACATCAAGGATCTTGATGCCGCCCTCGTCGTCGGTTCCTTCCTGCGCAAGGATCATCCGCTGATCGCCCAGCGCCTGCGTCAGGCCGCCAAGAAATTTACCAAGGTCAGCCTGTTGTCGGTGACTTCCGACGATCAACTGATCCAGTTGCACGCCAACCTCACGGTTGCCCCCGCGCAACTGGCGCAGTCGCTGGCTGCCGTGGTCAAAGCAGCTGCCGAACTCAAGGGCACTGCCGTTCCGGCCGGTCTGGAAGGCGTCGCTGTTTGCGAAACCAGCAAGAAGATCGCACAGAGCCTTCTTGAAGGCGAAAAGCGCGCAGTCTTCCTCGGCAATGTTGCGACGCAGTCGGCGCAAGCCACCCAGTTGCATGCCTTGGCGCTTGAACTCGGCAAGCTGACCGGTGCCACCGTCGGCTTCCTTGGTGAAGCCGCCAACGTCGTTGGTGGTCATTCTGGCTGGGCCCTGCCGTCCGGTGCCAATGCACGTCAGATGTTCGAACAGCCGCGCAAGGCCTACTTCCTGCTCGGCATCGAACCGGAATTCGATTATGCGAACCCGCAAGTTGCGTTTGCTGCATTGAAGCAGGCCAGTCTGGTCGTCTTCGCTTCGGCTTTCAAGAATGATCTTGCCCTCGAATACGCCGATGTGATCCTGCCGATTGCGCCTTATACCGAAACGGCGGGTACCTTCGTGAATATCGAAGGTCGTGTCCAGAGCTTCAATGGTGTCGTCAAGGCCCGCGGCGATGCCCGTCCGGCCTGGAAGTTGTTGCGTGTTCTCGGCAACGTCCTGACCCTCGATGGTTTTGCTTACGAATCCAGCGAAGCGGTGCGTGACGAAGTGCTTGGCAAGGATGCCGAGTTTGTCGCCAACCTCGACAATGGTTTGAACGGCGTCGCAATTCAACTGCCGTCCGGTGTTGAAGGCCTGCAACGTATTGCCGATGTGCCGATCAACTTTGCCGATCCGATGGCTCGTCGTTCGCCGGCGTTGCAACAGACTGCTGATGGTGTCGCACCCAGCGCCCGCATCAATGAACAAACCCTGGCGCAGCTTGGTTTGGTGGCCGGTTCACCGGTTCGCCTGAAGCAGGGCAGCGGCGAGGCCGTCCTGACCGCCAAGGCAGACAACAATGTACCGCTCGGTTGCATCCGTGTTGCCGCGGCGCATGCCTCGACCGCCGGTCTTGGCGAGATGTTTGGCCTGATTACCGTGGAGCGTGCATAAATGGACGCACTGATGAATTTCGGTCTGGGTATCTTTGGTGGTGCCTGGCCTGCCGTCTGGACCCTGCTCAAGATCGTCCTGATCGTTGCCCCGCTGATGCTGAGCATTGCCTATCTGACCTGGGCGGAACGCAAGGTGATCGGCTACATGCAGGTTCGTATCGGTCCGAACCGGGTTGGTCCCTGGGGCTTGATCCAGCCGATCGCCGACGGTCTGAAGCTGTTGATGAAGGAAATCGTGGTGCCGAGCGGTGCCAACAAGGCGATCTTCATCATTGCGCCGATGCTGGCCATCGCGCCGGCGCTGGCTGCCTGGGCTGTCGTGCCTTTCACCGATACGCTGGTGCTTGCCAATATCGATGCCAGCCTGCTTTACATCATGGCCATCACCTCGATGGGCGTCTACGGCATCATCCTGTCGGGCTGGGCATCCAACTCCAAGTACGCTTTCCTTGGTGCCATGCGTGCCGCGGCCCAGATGGTTTCCTACGAAATCTCGATGGGCTTCGCGCTGATCTGTGTGCTGATGGTGTCCAACAGCCTGAACCTGGTCAGCATCGTGCATGCGCAGGAACATGGTCGTTTTGCCGACTGGGGCCTGGGTTTCCTTTCATGGAACTGGTTGCCGCTGTTCCCGATGTTCCTGGTTTACCTGATCTCCGGGGTTGCCGAAACCAACCGTGCGCCGTTCGACGTTTGCGAAGGTGAATCGGAAATCGTTGCCGGTTTCCACGTTGAGTATTCGGGCATGGCCTTCGCGGTATTCTTCTTGGCCGAATACGGCAACATGATTCTGGTCTCCACGCTGACCTCGATCATGTTCCTCGGCGGTTGGTTGTCTCCGGTCGGTTTCCTGCCGGATGGCATTCTCTGGCTGTTTGCCAAGGTTGCCGCGATTCTCTTCCTGTTCCTCTGGTTCCGTGCCACCTTCCCGCGTTATCGCTACGACCAGCTGATGCGTCTGGGCTGGAAAGTGTTCGTGCCGGTTTGCCTGGTTTGGCTCGTTGTCGTGGGATGCTGGATGATGTCCCCGCTGAATATCTGGAAGTGAGGAGAGACTGATGGGTTCGATGAAGGAAATCTTCAACAGCCTGCTCCTCAAGGAGCTGTTGAAAGGTATGGCGGTGACCGGCAAGTATTTCTTTGCCCGCAAGATCACCGTTCAATATCCCGAGGAAAAAACGCCGCAGAGCTTCCGTTTCCGCGGTCTGCACGCCCTGCGCCGCTACCCGAACGGGGAAGAGCGTTGCATCGCCTGCAAACTGTGCGAAGCGATCTGTCCGGCGATGGCGATCACCATCGAGGCCGAGCCGCGTGACGATGGTTCGCGCCGTACGACGCGTTACGACATCGATCTGACCAAGTGCATCTTCTGCGGCTTCTGCGAGGAAGCCTGTCCGGTCGATGCGGTCGTCGAGACCCGCGTTTTCGAGTACCACGGCGAGAAGCGTGGTGACCTGTACTACACGAAGCAGATGTTGCTGGCCAATGGCGATCGTTATGAAGATCAGATCGCCAAGGACCGTGCCCTTGATGCTTCCTACCGATAACGGGAACACGTGATGGATTTTCAGACTCTGGTCTTCTTCTTCCTGTCGGCGATACTAATCGTCGCCAGCCTGCGCGTGATTACTGCCCGTAATCCGGTCCACGCCGCCCTGCACCTGATTCTCGCCTTCTTCACCTGTGGCGGTATCTGGGCTTTGCTGCAGGCCGAATTCCTGGCCATCGCCATCATCCTCGTCTACGTCGGGGCGGTCATGGTGCTGTTCCTGTTTGTCGTGATGATGCTCGACATCAACATGGATCGCATTCGTCAGGGTTTTTGGAACTACCTGCCGCTGGGGGCCATCCTTGGCCTGCTGATGGTCCTCGAGATGGGCCTGGTGCTGGGCAGCAAGTATTTCCAGGTGCCGGCCGCAGAAGCGCTGGTGCCGGCCGGTATTTCCAATACCAAGAGTATTGGCGCGCTGATGTTCAGCGAATATGTCTATCCGTTTGAACTCGCTTCCATCGTGCTGCTCGTCGGCATGATCGCAGCGATTGTTCTGACCTACCGTGGTCCCAAGAAGACCAAGTACACCAACCCGAATCAGCAGGTCTTCGTCAAGGCGAAGGATCGCGTCCGCGTGCTGCAGATGCCGGTTGAAAAAGACTGAACCCCGGGAAGACCATGCTAACTCTGTCACTCTCGCATTTCCTGATTCTGGGCGCGATCCTCTTCGCGATCAGCGTTGTCGGCATCTTTCTTAACCGGAAGAACCTGCTGGTGTTGCTGATGGCCATCGAACTGATGCTCCTGGCGGTCAACATGAATTTCGTGGCCTTTTCGCACTACCTGCAGGACTTGTCCGGCCAGATCTTCGTCTTTTTCATTCTGACTGTCGCCGCAGCCGAATCTGCCATTGGCCTCGCCATACTGATCGTGCTGTTCCGCAACCTCAAGAGCATCCATGTGGATGACCTGGACAGCCTGAAGGGTTAACCATGGAAATGCAGAAACTTTACCTGCTCGTCCCGCTCGCGCCGTTGTTCGGCGCGATGATTGCCGGCCTTTTTTGTCGCGTGATTCCGCGTTGGCTGGCGCATACCGTCACCATCGCCGGGGTTGGTGCTGCCTTCGTCCTGTCCCTGATCATCTTTAAGGACGTGCAGGCCGGTCACACCTTCAACGGCCCGGTTTATACCTGGCTGACTACCGGTGATTACAAGTTTGAAGTCGGTTTCCTGATCGACACGCTGACTACCACGATGATGCTGGTTGTCACCTTCGTGTCGTTGATGGTGCACATCTACACCATCGGTTACATGCAGGAAGACCCGGGTTACAACCGTTTCTTCAGCTACATCTCGTTGTTCACTTTCTCCATGCTGATGCTGGTGATGAGCAATAATTTCATGCAACTCTTCTTCGGCTGGGAAGCGGTTGGTCTGGTTTCCTACCTGCTGATCGGTTTCTGGTATACCCGTCCGACGGCGATCTTCGCCAACATGAAGGCCTTCCTGGTCAATCGCGTCGGTGACTTTGGCTTCATTCTCGGCATTGGTCTGGTTCTGGCCCACTTCGGTTCGCTCGATTACGCCACCGTGTTTGCCAAGGCACCGGAGCTGGCCACTAAGACGATCAACATCTGGGGTTCGGCCGAGTGGTCGCTGCTCAGCGTCACCTGTATCTGCCTGTTCATCGGCGCCATGGGCAAGTCAGCTCAGGTTCCGCTGCATGTCTGGCTGCCGGACTCGATGGAAGGCCCGACCCCGATTTCCGCGCTGATTCACGCTGCAACCATGGTGACTGCCGGTATTTTCATGGTGTCGCGCATGTCGCCGCTGTTCGAACTGTCGACGACGGCCCTGTCCTTCGTTCTGATCATCGGTGCAATCACCGCGCTGTTCATGGGCTTCCTCGGCATCATCCAGAACGACATCAAGCGCGTCGTCGCCTACTCGACGCTGTCGCAGCTCGGTTACATGACGGTCGCACTGGGTGCCTCCGCCTACTCGGTCGCCATCTTCCACCTGATGACGCACGCTTTCTTCAAGGCGCTGCTGTTCCTTGCCGCCGGTTCTGTCATCATCGGCATGCACCACGATCAGGACATCCGCAACATGGGCGGCCTGCGCAAGTACATGCCGATCACCTGGCTGACCTCGCTGGTCGGTTCGCTGGCCCTGATCGGTACGCCCTTCCTGTCGGGCTTCTATTCGAAGGATTCGATCATCGAAGCGGTTGAGCTGTCGCATATTCCCGGTGCCGGCTTTGCATACTTTGCCGTACTGGCAGGTGTCTTCGTAACCGCCTTCTACTCCTTCCGGATGTACTTCCTCGTCTTCCACGGCGAAGAACGTTTCGGCAAGGCAGATGCCCATCACGATGATCATCACGCTGCGCATGACGCCGATGCCCATGACGCCCACGGCGATCATGATGACGCGCACGATGCGCATGAACATCACGGTCTGGCCCCGGGTCAGAAGCCGCATGAAACGCCGTGGGTTGTCACGCTGCCGCTCGTCCTGCTGGCTATTCCGTCGCTTGCCATCGGTTTCTTTGCCATTGAGCCGATGCTCTACGGCGAATACTTCAAGGGCGTGATCTTTGTCGATAACGAAGCTCACCCGGCGATGGAACACCTGGCGGAACACTTCCACGAGCACTTCCACGACGCGTTCGGCATGGCTACGCATGCTTTCACCAGTCTGCCCTTCATCCTGGCTTTCGCTGGGGTCGCCCTCTCCTGGTTCTTCTACATGAAGCGTCCGGATATCCCTGCAGCGATTCAGCGTCGTTTCTCGGCAATCAACACGCTGTTTGAAAACAAGTACTACTTCGACAAGATCAACGAAGTCGTTTTCGCCGGTGGTGCCCGTCTGCTGGGCAAGACCTTCTGGCAGGTTGGCGATGTGGCCATCATCGACGGCATGATCGTCAATGGTTCCGCCCGCCTGGTCGGATGGATTTCATCGATAGCCCGTCTGTTCCAGACCGGTTACGTCTATCACTACGCTTTCACCATGATCATCGGCCTCTTTGCGCTGATGACCTGGTCGATATTCCGCGCCTGATCGTAGAGCCCGCAGAGTACCAAGGAAAAACATGTCGAATTACCTGCTCTCACTTGCCATCTGGATCCCGATTTTCGGCGGCTTTGGCGTACTTGTCGCCGGCAGTCTGGGTGATGACTCCAAGGCGCGTGCCACTGCGCTGTTGGTCGCTGTTGTCGGCTTTCTGGTCACGATCCCGTTGTGGACCGGTTTTGATGTTGCCAATGGCGGCATGCAGTTCGTCGAACTGAAGACCTGGATTCCCCGCTTCAATATCAACTATCACCTCGGGGTTGACGGCATTTCGATGCTCTTCGTGCTGCTCAATGCCTTCATCACGATCATTGTTGTTGCGGCAGGCTGGGAAGTGATCCAGAACAAGGTTGCCCAGTACAACGCGGCTTTCCTGATCATGTCCGGTTTGATGAACGGTATTTTCACCTCGCTTGACGGAGTGCTGTTCTATGTCTTCTTCGAAGCTTCGCTGATCCCGCTCTACCTGATCATCGGTATCTGGGGCGGCCCGAAGCGTGTATACGCCGCTTTCAAGTTCTTCCTCTATACCCTGTTCGGTTCCCTGCTTCTGCTGATTGCCCTGATGTATCTGTTCATCCAGTCGGGCGGCAGTTTCTCGATTCTCGAATGGCACAAGCTGCCGCTGCAACTTGGTCCGCAGATCTGGATTTTCCTGGCCTTCATGATTTCCTTTGCGGTCAAGGTGCCGATGTGGCCGGTGCATACCTGGTTGCCGGATGCTCACGTCGAAGCGCCGACCGGTGGTTCCATCGTGCTGGCCGCGATCGCCCTGAAGCTCGGTGCTTACGGTTTCCTGCGGTTCTCGCTGCCGATCGCGCCGGATGCCTCGCATGAGTTGTCGAGTCTGGTCATCGGCCTGTCGCTGATCGCTGTGGTTTATATCGGCTTTGTCGCACTGGTTCAGTCCGACATGAAGAAGCTGGTGGCCTATTCGTCGATCGCGCACATGGGCTTTGTGACCCTGGGTTTCTTCCTGTTCAGCGCGATCGGTATCGAAGGCGCTCTGGTTCAGATGGTTTCGCACGGTTTCGTGTCGGGCGCCATGTTCTTCTGTATTGGCGTCATGTATGACCGCGTGCATAGCCGGCAAATTGCCGATTACGGCGGTGTGGTCAATACCATGCCGAAGTTCGCTGCCCTGTTCATGCTGTTCTCGATGGCCAACGCCGGTTTGCCGGCTACCTCCGGCTTCATCGGCGAATTCATGATCATTCTGGGTGCCGTCAAACTTAATTTCTGGGTTGCCTTCGCTGCCGCCAGCTCGCTGATCGTCGGCGCTGCCTACACCTTGTGGATGTACAAGCGCGTGGTCTTCGGCGATGTTGCCAACCACCACGTGGCCGAGATGAGCGATATCAACAAGCGCGAGTTTGCCATTCTTGGCGTGCTTGCCCTCTGCACGCTGGGTATGGGTCTCTATCCGCAACCCTTCACGGAAGTCATGCACGCTTCGGTCAACGAGCTGCTGAATCACGTCAACATCAGCAAGATTCACTAAACGGTAGCCGACATGTTCGACAATTTCGTTGTTCCCGATCTCCTGCCCGCCGCTCCGGAAATTTTCCTGGCGGTCATGGCCCTGGCCATTTTGATGATCGACCTGCTGGTCAAGGATAGCCGTCGTACGGTGACCTTCGTGCTGACCCAGCTGACCCTGGTCGGCTGTGCACTGCTCCAGTTCGGAAGCAGTACCGGCGAGATCGTCTATACCTTCAGCAACATGTTTGTCGACGATCTGATGTCCGACCTGCTGAAGCTCTTCCTGTACATGACCGTCATCGTTGTGATGTTCTACTCGCGTGGCTACATCATCGAACGTCCGACCATGAACAAGGGCGAATACTACGTACTGACGCTGTTCGCGACGCTGGGCATGATGGTGATGATTTCCGCCAATCATTTCCTGACCATCTATCTTGGTCTGGAACTGCTCTCCCTGTCGCTCTATGCAATGGTGGCGATGAATCGCGACTCGGCGACTTCAACCGAAGCTGCGATGAAGTATTTCGTGCTCGGCGCCCTGGCTTCCGGCCTGCTTCTCTACGGCATGTCGATGATCTACGGCGCCACCGGTACGCTGGAAATCACCGGTGTCGGCGAGCGTTTGCTGAGTGGCGGTGTCAACAAGAGCGTGCTGGTCTTTGGCCTGGTCTTCCTGGTTTCCGGCCTGGCCTTCAAGCTTGGCGTGGTGCCGTTCCATATGTGGATTCCTGACGTCTATCACGGCGCCCCGACCTCGGTCACGCTGTTCATCGGTTCCGCCCCGAAGCTGGCTGCGTTCGCCATCGTCATGCGCCTGCTGGTCAATGGCCTGATCACCATGGCTGCCGACTGGCAGATGATGCTGATCATCCTTTCCGTGCTGTCCATGGCAATCGGTAATCTCGCCGCCATTGCCCAGACCAATCTGAAGCGCATGCTGGCCTATTCCGCGATTTCGCACATGGGCTTCATGCTGCTCGGCATCACCACCGGCGTGGTCAGCGGCGATGCGCGCTATGCGCTCAATGCCTACAGCTCTGCCATGTTCTACGTCATCGCTTACGTGATGATGTCGGCCGGTACTTTCGGCATGATCCTGCTGATGTCGCGTGCCGGCTTCGAGGCCGATAACCTTGAAGATTTCAAGGGGCTCAACAAGCGTAGCCCGTGGTTCGCCGGCGTCATGCTGATGCTGATGTTCTCGATGGCGGGTGTGCCGTTCTTTATCGGCTTCTTCGCTAAGTTCTCGGTGCTGCAGGCAGTCGTCGCAGCCGGTTACATGTGGCTGGCCATCGTCGCAGTGCTGTTCTCGCTAATCGGTGCCTTCTACTATCTGCGTGTGGTCAAGCTGATGTACTTCGATGCGCCGGCCGACGAAACGCCGATCGCTGCCGGTCTCGACATGAAGATTCTGGTTTCGGTGAATGGTCTGGCGGTAGCCGGCTTCGGGATCTTCCCGCAGATGATCATGTCGCTGTGTGCCTATGCACTGCTGCGCTCGCTTTGAGTAGTACCCCGATCTGAATTGAACGCCCCGCTTGTCGGGGCGTTTTACTTTGTGGAGTCGATACATGTCGCACGATAGTCACCTGATTGAATCCGAGATCACATCGGAAAGCGTGTTCAAGGGTTGCCTGCTCAACGTTCGCAAGGACTCTGTGCGGCTGCCCGACGGCAATGAGTCGGTGCGCGAATACATCGTGCATCCCGGCGCCGTCGTCATCCTGGCTTTCCTGCCCAACGGCAATCTGTTGTTCGAGCGCCAGTTCCGCTACCCGCTACGCCGCGTTTTCCTTGAGTTGCCGGCGGGCAAGATTGATCCGGGCGAAGCGATCCTCGATACCGCCCGCCGCGAATTGCGCGAAGAAACCGGCTACGAAGCGAGCGACTGGGAATACCTCGGCGTGATGCATCCCTGCATCGGCTACTCGGACGAGCGCATCGAAATTTTCGCAGCGCGCGGCCTGCATCCGGCCGGCGCGCAGGAGCTGGATCACAACGAGTTCCTGGAGGTCGTCGAATTGTCCCCTGCGGATGCCAAGCAGGCGGTCTGGGATGGCCGGATCACCGATGCCAAGACCATCACCTCCTTGTTCTGGCTGGACAAGCCCTGAGCAAAAATGGCCTTTTCCAGCGGTCGACCGCTGGAAAAGGCGGAATTCCGGATTCAGGTTTTCCTGCCCAGAAATGCAAAACGCCCCGGTTTTCCGGGGCGTTTTCTTTGTCGCAGCCTGAACTTAGCCGCAGGTTCCGACCGCGCCGCAGGCTGTACAGAAGTCACAGCCATCCTTGCGGATCATCGTGTGGTTGCCGCACTCGCCACAGAGCTTGCCCTGCGTCGGCAGCACCTTGTTGCTGGAACTGTCTTCCGGCGCTTCAAGGATGCCCATCTGCTGGAGCGGGAAGCCCTTGTCATCGAGGATGCCGAGCATCGAGTAGCGATGGATGATCAGGTTGGCGATGTAGGCGACCGTGGATGGATAGGTCTGCTGCTTGCGCGAACCCGGTACGAAGGCCATGAAATCGCCGAGCGGTTCCGGATAGTCGAGCAGCTTGCGCAGCTTCATGCCGATCCAGGCCGGGTCGAGCACGCGCATGTCGAGCGACAGCAGCTTGCACAGGCCATCGAGGGCGCGCGGGTAGTTGCCGGCCAGCCACATCGAGTAGGGGCGGGTGACGCCATCCGGCAGCGTGATTTCCTTGAGGCCGAGAACGAAGTCTTCGCCGCTTGACGGATTGGTCACGTCGACCGTCCAGGACAGCGTGCCGTCGGTGCCGGTCTTCGGTTCCTTGGCGCTGAACAGGGCATCCTTCACCGGCGTCGGGCCGTCATGCTTGAAGGCGCCGAGTTGTTCGCAACGCCAGCGGATGATCTGGGCCATTGCCGAGACAACGGACGGCACGCGCTTGCGTTCGCCATGCGGCGGCATCGGCAGTTCGAAGGAGTCGCCCGGCGTCTTGGCCAGGGCATCCAGCTTCATTTCCAGCCAGCCGTGATCGTTGGCGCGCATGTCCATCGACAGGGTCTTGGCAACGGCACCCAGGCCACGCGGTTCGGCCGGGCCGTTCGCCCAGACTTCGAACGGCCAGGCACGGCCTTCCGGTTCGACGTGGCCGACGAACAGCGCAAACTTACCGATCGGCGAGTCGAGCATGTAGGTCCAGCACAGGTTGCCTTCCGGCAGGTTCGGGCGGCCCGGCCAGCGCAGGCTGGAGAGCACCGGTGCCGGCAGGTTCTTGATCGACAGGCGACGGTTGGCGTCAGAGACGAAATCCTGCGGCGACTTGGCATCAGCGGCAGCGGCGGCTTCGGCCTTGCTCGGCTCCGGCGTGACGGAGAGAACGGAACCCAGGATGCTGTTCGGACGATAGGTGGCCAGACCCTTGAGGCCGGATTTCCAGGCGCTCATGTAGAGATCCTGGAAGTCTTCGTAGGGGTAGTCGCCCGGCACGTTGACCGTCTTCGAGATGGCGGTGTCGATATGTGGCGCAACGGCAGCAACCATGTCCTTGTGCGCGGCAGCCGAGATTTCCAGGGCGGTAACGAAGTACTCGGGCAGCTTGCTGACATCGCCGCCGAGGTGCTTGTACAGGCGCCAGGCGTAGTCCTCGACCGAGTATTCCTTGAGCGTGCCATCCGGCATGCGCTTCTTGCGGCTGTAGGTCCAGGAGAAGGGCGGTTCGATACCGTTCGATGCGTTGTCGGCGAAGGCCAGCGAAATGGTGCCGGTCGGGGCGATCGACAGCAGGTGCGAGTTGCGCAGGCCGTGCTTGCGGATCTCGGCCTTGACGTCGCCCGGCAGGCGGGACGCGAAGTTACCACCGGACAGATACAGTTCGGCATTGAACAGCGGGAAGGCGCCGCGTTCCTTGGCCAGTTCGACCGAGTACAGGTAGGCGGAGTCGCGCATGTGTTCGGTGATGCGGGTGGCCATGGCACGGGCTTCCGGCTTGTCGTAACGCAGGCGCAGCATAGCCAGGGCATCGCCCAGGCCGGTGAAGCCGAGGCCGACGCGGCGCTTGTTGGCGGCTTCCTGCTGCTGGCGCTCGAGCGGCCAGTGCGTGGCATCGAGCACGTTGTCGAGCATGCGGGTCGAGACGCGGCAGACTTCGGCGAATTCGTCGAAATCGAACTCGGCCTGTTCGGAGAACGGGTGACGCACGAACAGGGTCAGGTTGATCGAACCCAGGCAGCAGCAGCCGTACGGCGGCAGCGGCTGTTCGGCGCAGGGATTGGTCGCCTCGATCACTTCGCAGTAATTGAGGTTGTTGTCCTTGTTCATGCGATCGAGGAACAGGATGCCCGGTTCGGCGTGGTCGTAGGTCGACTTCATGACCTGGTCCCACAGATCGCGGGCGCGTACCTTGCGATAGACCCACAGGCCGTCTTCACGCTGGAAGGCGCCGGAGGACTTCATGTCGCCGTTCGGTTCGGCGCGATGGGTCAATTCGACGTCGCCATCGCAGTCGACCGCTTCCATGAAGGCATCAGTGACGCCGATCGAGATGTTGAAGTTGGTCAGGTCGCCCTTGTCCTTGGCGTGAATGAATTCCTCGATGTCCGGATGGTCGCAGCGCAGCACGCCCATCTGGGCGCCGCGGCGGGCTCCGGCGGACTCGACGGTTTCGCAGGAGCGGTCGAAGACGCGCATGTACGACACCGGGCCGGAGGCGCGTGACTGGGTGCCTTTGACGCGAGCGCCTTGCGGCCGGATGGAGGAAAAGTCGTAACCGACGCCGCCACCACGGCGCATGGTTTCCGCGGCCTGGGCGAGGGCGGTATAGATGCCCGGCTTGCCGTCGGTGTTTTCGACGATGGAATCGCCGACCGGTTGCACGAAGCAGTTGATCAGGGTCGCCTGCAGATCGGTACCGGCGGCGGAATTGATCCGGCCGGCCGGGATGAAACCGTTTTCCTGGGCCCACAGGAACTTCGATTCCCAGTGCGCGCGATCCTTTTCCTGCTCGATCTGGGCCAGGGCGTAGGCGACGCGACGACGCACGTCGTGAACGTTGGTTTCCTTGCCTTTGGCGTACTTCTCGATCAGGACTTCAGCCGAGATTTCCTGTTCGGCGAGCGGGGCGAATTCGGGTGCGGCTGGAATGTCGGTCAGTGACAGTTGTTCGGCGACTGGGCTCAATTTTTGCTCCTCAGCATTGTGTGCATTGATTGGTTTGTTGATTTTTTGAATGACCAACAATCTACTATATCTAGTAGGTCAATACAATCCGTTGACTAGATACGGGGTTCTGTGCCGGTCATGCAACCCCCTTGTCATGCTGCTGAAAAGCCCGAAAAAACAAAGCCCCGGCGGCTTTCGCGACCGGGGCTTGCGGTGAAAATATTTTTGTTAAAGGGCGAGCAGGGTCTGTGCGTGATGCGCCATCATCCACTCTTCGTTGGTCGGAATAACCAGCACGTCGACGCTGCTGGTGCCGGCGGCAATATTCAGATCGTGACGGGCGTTGGCTTCCGGATTGACGCGAATGCCCAGCCATTCGGACAGCAGGCAGACGCGGCGACGGACTTCGGCGGCGTGTTCGCCGATGCCGCCGGTAAATACCAGGGCATCGATGCCGCCGGCCGCGGCGGCGAGCGAACCGAGTTCGCGGGCGATGCGATAGCAGAACAGGTTAACCGCTTCCTCGGCTTCCGGCTTGTCGGAAGAGAGCAGGGTGCGCATGTCCTGGCTGATGCCGGAAACGCCGAGCAGGCCGGATTCCTTGTAGAGCATCTTGGTCATGTCCTTGACGCTGAGGCCCTTGGTTTCCATCAGGTGCAGGATGACACCGGGGTCGAGGTTGCCGCAGCGGGTGCCCATGACCAGGCCGTCGATGGTCGAAAAACCGAGCGTCGTGGCGACGCACTTGCGATTGACCATGGCCGCCATGCTGGCGCCGTTGCCGAGGTGGGCTACGATGACGCGGCCGTCGGCACGCCGGGAGTGTTGCGGCAGGGCGCGCGCGATGTACTCGTAGGACAGACCGTGGAAGCCGTAGCGCCTGACGCCTTCGGCGGTGATCGAGCGGGGCAGGCCGAAGATCTGGGCGACGTCGGGCTGGCTGCGATGGAAGGCGGTGTCGAAGCAGGCGATTTGCGGCACTTCGGGCAGCAAGGCCTGCAGCGCGAGAATGCCGGCGACGTTGTGCGGCTGGTGCAGCGGCGCGAGCGGGAAGTAGCTGGTCAGTCGCGTCAGCACATGCGGTGTGACGACGATCGGCTTGGAATAGTGTTCGCCGCCATGCACGACGCGGTGGCCGACGGCGACGATTTCCCAGTCCTGGTGGCTGGCGGTGAACCAGTTGAGCAGGGCGTCGAAGGACTGGTCGTGATTGACCTTGCCCAGCGATTCTTCGGCAATCAGTTTGCCGGCGCGGTTCTTGGCAACCAGCTTGGTGTCTTCGGCGCCGATGCCGTCGATCTGGCCCGAGACTTCGGCGATCGACAGAATGGGGCGGGCAAGCGGGAAGAGCGCGAATTTGATCGATGAAGAGCCGGCGTTGATGGTGAGAATACCCTGTTGCATGTCAGGCGTTTCCTTTGTTGCGGTTGGCGTGGGCAATCAGTGCGGCGATGACGCATGAAGCCGTGCGGGTTTCGGCCGAGTCAGCACGGCTGGTCAGCACTATGGGGACCCGGGTGCCGAGCACGATGCCGGCAGTCAGGGCGTTGGCGAGATATTCGAGTTGCTTGGCAACCATGTTGCCGGATTCAAGATCGGGTACGACGAGAATCTCGGCATGGCCGGCGACCGCGGATTTGATGCCCTTGGTCTTGGCGGCGACGATGGAAACGGCATTGTCGAAAGCGAGCGGGCCGTCCAGGATGCCGCCGCGAATCTGGCCGCGATCAGCCATCTTGCACAGTGCAGCGGCGTCCAAAGTGGACTGGATTTTCGGGTTGACCGTCTCGACGGCCGAGAGAATCGCCACCTTGGGTTCCGGGATGCCGATGATGTGGGCCAGCTCGATGGCGTTCTGGATGATGTCGACCTTGTCTTCCAGGGTCGGTGCGATATTGATTGCCGCATCGGTGATCAGCAGCGGCCGGTGATAGGTCGGCACATCCATGACGAAAACGTGACTGATCCGGCGCGAGGTGCGCAGGCCGTTGGCGCGCGAGACAACCTCGCCCATCAGCTCGTCGGTATGCAGGCTGCCCTTCATCAGCGCCTCGGCATCGCCGGTGCGGACCAGCGAGACGGCGATGGCCGCGGAATCGTGACTGTGCGCGGCATTGACGATGCGGATGCCGTGCAGGTCGATGCCGAACTCCTCGGCGACCGAGCGGATCTTGGCTTCCGGGCCGACCAGGATGGGTTCGATGATGCCCGCCTGGAAGGCCATGACCGGACCTTTCAGGGATTCCAGGTCGCAGGGGTGGGCGACGGCGGTCGGGATCGGCTCCAGGCCCTTGACCCGCGACAGCAGTTGCGTGTAGCGCTCGTATTTGTCGTCGATGCGGATTTCCGGCATATGCACGGCCTGCATGTGCGTGACTTTTTCCGACGGGGCTAGTACTTCGGCCGTGCCGCGCACGACTTGCAGGCCTTCCTGGTTGGTGCACACGCAGTCGAAGATGACATGCCGGTTGTGATCGAACTTCTGTTTGGCGGTGACGGTGATCGTGATCGTGTCGCCGATCGTCACCGGACGCGCGAAATGCAGCGCCTGATCGACCAGGATGGTGCCCGGTCCGGGAAACTGGGTACCGAGCACGGTCGAGATCAGCGAGCCGCTCCACATGCCGTGCGCAATCACTTCGCGGAACATGCCGCTTTCGGAATATTGCGGATCGACGATGCTCGGATTGATGTCGCCGGTCAGAATGGCGAAAAGCTTGACGTCTTCCGGGCGCAGGGTGCGGGTCAGGCTGGAGGTGTCGCCAATGCGGATTTCATCGTAGGTGCGATTGACGAGATAACGTTGTTCGTGGCTCTCATGCATGCTGTTGCTTCCCAAGAAAGGCGGTTTTCCGAATATCTGCCGGCAGAGTTCGAGTATAGGGTGTTGCAGTGCAGCAAACAATTGAGCCGGTGAGTTTTGTCATCTGCTGCCTGCGAGGGCGATTCCTGATTGGCGCCTGGCGAAACCGCTCAGGCAGCGCGCGGCGCCGTCCGGCGATCGTGTGCCAGTGTTTTGGGCGGCGCTTCGATCAGCAGTTCAGGATGTAGCTGCGAGAGCTGGTCGATGACCCACTGGTTGGCCTCGTAGGTGAATTCGCGGGCGACCAGCGGGGCGCCGGAAAAGGCCTCGACAAAGAGGGCGACCGCAGCCGAACGGCTGACGCCGTATTCGCAGTGCACCATCATCGAGATTTCGAATGGCGCGCGGTGCAGTTCGCCGACGAAGTTGCTGATGCGGCGGGCGATCGGATAGTCGAACATGCCGGGAATCGGCGATGGCAGATATTCATCGGCCGGTACGGCGTCGTAGAACGACAAGCGCAATACGTGCTGGAACATCGGATCGAGTTTTGCATCCGGCGTGCCGGGATCGGTGATCGAGATGACTGCCATGTACGGATTGCCGGCGAGCGACTCGGCCAGTTCGCGCGAGGCGTAACAAACGTGATTGATGGTCATGACGGGATGCCGGCGGGAAAATGGGCTGAAATTGAAGGTCGACCGTTGCGCATCATTCCATGAAGACCGGATCGGAAAAGACCAGCGTGCCGTCCTTGCGCATCATCAGGTTGTCGGACTTGATGAGGTCGGGCAGGGCACCGTATTCGCTCGAGAACTCCTCCAGTGCCTTGAGCGACTCGCGGACCGTATCGGTCCAGCCCATGGGCGTGACAACCAGGTGATGCAGGGCGATGCGTCCCATGTCCTGGGCCAGGTTGCGCCACATCACGCAGGCGTCGAAATAGGAGGTCGAGATCTTGGTCGCTACTTCTGCGGCATCGCCGCCACCGGGCAGCGGGTAGAGCTTTTCGACTTCGACGATATGGAAGGGAAAGCCGCGGCTGGAGCGCCCGGCCGTGCCATGGTCAGCATAGACAACCGGAAAGTGCCGCCCGGTCGGGCGGTCTTCCGCCGTGTAATAGGCATAGTCGGTCGGTGAGGAAAGGATCTTGAAGACACGTTCCTGGCCATCGACGATGTCGCCGTCTACGACGATGGTGTTTTCGCCGCGCCCGATCTCCTTGCGGCCGTTCAGCAACGGGTGATCAGGTACCGGATCGGGGATGATCAGGTCGCAGTTGGTTTCCATAGGCGGCTCCATCAGGTTGTCCCAGACACCGGAAGCATAGCGCAAGACGCAGACGGACTGCGCCTTGCGCTAACGTGTGCCGAAGCTGGCTCAGGCGACGATATGGGCGCCGGCGTCGACGAAGATCGTCTGGCCGGTCATGCCCGACGAGCCCGGGGTGCACAGGAAGGCGGTCAGGGCGCCGACTTCGTCGATGGTGACGGTGCGGCCGAGCGGCGCCTTGTCGGCATCGGATTCGAGCAGCTTGTCGAAGTGGGCGATGCCGGAGGCGGCACGGGTCATGATCGGGCCGGGCGACACGGCGAAAACGCGAATACCCTTGGGGCCGAGATCGTAGGCCATGTAGCGGACGGCCGATTCAAGCGCGGCCTTGATGATGCCCATCACGCCATAGTTGCGGACGACGCGTTCGGCACCGAGGTAAGACATGGTGATCAGCGAACCGCCATGCGCCATCAGCGGCTCGACCGCCTTGGCCATGCGCAGGAAGCTGTGGCAGGAAATGTTCATCGCCGAGTCGAAGCCGGCTTCGGTGGTGTCGATGACGCGGCCGTGCAGGTCGTCGCCATTGCAGAAAGCCATCGAGTGAATGGCGAAGTCGATCTCGCCGAATTCGTCGCCACACTGCTTGATGGCGGCTTCGAGGCTGCCTTCCTCGGTCACGTCGAGCTTCACAAACAGCTTGGCGCCAAGGGCTTCCGCCAGCGGCTGGGTGTACTTGGCGGTCTTGTCATTCTGGTAAGTCAGGGCAATTTCGCCGCCCAGCGCGCGAATTGCTTTGGCGACGGCAAAGGCGATCGACTTGTCATTGGCGACGCCGGTAATCAGGCCTTTTTTGCCGGCGAGCGGCAAAAGGGCGGTAGCGGTCGAGTTTTGTTCGGAGATCGTGGTCATGCTGTTCTACCTTTCCTGGACGGGCTTTGTTTGTTGTGCGTTGCAGCACCAAAAACTGGTTATTGCCGAATCGTTAAGCCGGAGCGGTTGCGGCGGTGCAGCATTATTGTGGCACAGAAATGGCCTTCGGTTGATTAAGGGATTATTTCGCAAATTCAACCGGATACGTTTCCGAAACAATTGTTGATCCAGCGCAATATTCGTCATGGTGAAGCTCATTATTGTTACGCGATTCTTACCGTCCAGGAATTGCAGCCATGTCTGAAGTTTCGGAATTTTCCCGTCTCGTTGAACCTGTTCTACAGCGGCACCAGTGGCGACCCGATCGCCTGCTCCAGATCCTGCGCGATGTCCAGGATGTGCTCGACTACCTGTCGGACGACACACTTGTCCGACTCGCCGAGGAACTCAGGATTTCGTATGCGCAGGTGCGCAGTACCCGTGATTTCTACGCCTTTCTCTACAGCGAGAACCGCGGTCGCTACCGGGTCCTGTTTTCCGACAACATCACCGATCGCATGCTCGGCAACCAGGCGCTGTTCGAACAGATGCTGGCCAATTTCGGTCTGGCTGCCGGTCAGGTTTCTGCCGATGGCCTGGTCAGTGTCGATCTCACCTCCTGTACCGGCATGTGCGATCAGGGGCCGGCCATCCTGGTCAATGAGCTGGCAATTACCCGGATGACGCCGCAACGCGTCGATGAGATCTGTGTCCTGGTCAAGAACGAAGTGCCGCTTGCCGACTGGCCGGCCGAGTTTTTTGTCGTCGAGGACAATATTCGCCGCGCCGACATGCTGCTCGGTACGCCGCATGAGCCGGGGCATGCCATCCGCGCCGCGATTACCCGTGGCCGCGACGGCATGCTGGCCGAAATGCGGATCGCCAACCTGCGCGGCCGCGGCGGCGCCGGCTTCACCACCGCGATCAAGTGGGAGGCCTGCCGCCAGGCGCCGGGTGAGCAGCGCTACATTGTCTGCAATGCCGACGAAGGCGAGCCGGGTACCTTCAAGGATCGTGTGCTGCTGCAGTCGTATGCGGGCCGGGTCTTCGAGGGCATGGTCATTGCCGCCTACACGGTCGGCGCCCGGTTGGGCCTGCTCTACCTGCGCGCCGAATACCGTTACCTGCGGCCGCAGCTCGAAGCCTTCCTCGCCGGCATGCGGGCGCAGAACCTGTTGGGCAAGGACATTGCCGGTGACAAGGGCTTCGATTTCGATATCGAGATCCATCTCGGGGCCGGTGCCTACATTTGCGGCGAAGAGTCGGCGCTGATCGAGTCGCTCGAAGGCAAGGCCGGCAAACCGCGGGTGCGCCCGCCCTTCCCGGTGACTTGCGGCTACATGAACCAGCCGACCGTGGTCAATAACGTCGAAACCCTGTGCAAGGCGACCGAAATCGCCATTCATGGCGGCGCCTGGTACGAGGCGATCGGCACCAAGCAGTCGACCGGCACCAAGATCATTTCAGTGGCCGGCGATTGCGAACGGCCCGGTCTTTACGAATACGCCTTCGGCGTGCGCATTGCCCAGATCCTCGAGGACTGCGGTGCCAGCGAGGCAATGGCGGTGCAGGTCAGCGGCGCTTCCGGCGTTTGCCTGTCCGAGCGCGAGTTCGGCCGGCGGATTGCCTTCGAGGATGTGCCGACTGCCGGCTCCTTCATGATTTTCGACACGCAGCGTGACCTCTTTGAAGTGGCACGCAATTTTGCCCATTTCTTCCGCCACGAATCCTGCGGTTTCTGTACCCCCTGCCGGACCGGCACGGCCTTGCTCAGCGACTTGATGGACAAGATTGCCGACGGGCGCGGCACCCAGTACGAGATGAACGAACTGCTGCGCGTGCAGGCGGTGATGAAGGCGAGCAGTCACTGCGGTCTTGGCCAGACGGCCGGTAATGCGGTGGCCGATACCGTGCAGAAATTCCGCCCGGCCTATGAGCGCCGGCTGGCACAGACCGACTTCATGCCCGCCTTCGATCTCGATGCCGCACTGGCCAAGGGGCGGGCGATTACCGGGCGGGACGATGCCCTGGCCCACCTCGATCAGGGAGCTTGAACATGAGCGATTACAACACCAGCGGATTCGACAGCGCCAACATGTTCTCGATCGACGGTCGGCGCATTCCCTTCAAACCCGGCCAGACCATCCTGCAGGCGGCACTCGAGGCCGGAGTCTACATCCCGCACCTGTGTCACCACCCGGATCTCAAGCCGCACGGCAGTTGCAAGCTGTGTACGGTGACGGTGAATGGCCGCAACGGCTCGGCCTGTACGGCACGGGCGCTGCCCGGCCTGGAAGTCGAAAACGACACGCCGGCCCTCAACGACCGGCGCCGCGTGCTGCTCCAGATGCTCTTCGTCGAGGGCGATCACTTCTGCCCAGGCTGCGAAAAGAGTGGCAACTGCCAGTTGCAGGCGCTGGCCTACGATCTGGAAATGGTCGCGCCGCACTTCCGGCATTTTTTCCCGAAGCGCACGGTCGATGCTTCGCATCCGGATATCTGGCTCGATCTCAACCGCTGCATCATGTGCGAACTCTGTGTGCGCGCCAGCCGCGACATCGACGGCAAGAACGTTTTCATGCTCGCCGGCCGCGGTGCCAATTCGCAGGTCGTCGTCAATTCGCCGACCGGCCTGCTCAAGGACAGCGCCCTGACGGCCGATGACGCGGCCGCGCAGATCTGCCCGGTCGGCGCCATTCTGCACAAGCGGGTTGGCTACAGCGTGCCGATCGGCCAGCGCCAGTTCGACGACGCGACCATCGGCCACCAGGTCGAATACTTGGCCCGCCGTCATATCCCGATCAAGCCGGTGGCGGTCGACGCCCCGAAAATGCCGGAAAAGGAGGGTGTCTGAAATGAATGCCCCGCACCAAATAGCGCGCAAGCTGCGGGTGGCGACGACCTCGCTGTCCGGCTGCTTCGGCTGCCACATGTCCCTGCTCGATATCGACGAGCGCCTGCTGGAACTGGCGCATCTGGTCGAGTTCGACCGCTCGCCGATCACCGACATCAAGCATTGCGGGCCGTGCGACATCGGCCTGGTCGAAGGCGGTGTCTGCAATGCCGAGAATGTCCACGTGCTGCGCGAGTTGCGCGAGAACTGCAAGGTGCTGGTCGCCCTCGGCGCCTGCGCGGTCAATGGTGGTTTGCCGGCGCAGCGCAACAATCTTGACATCAACCAGTGCCTGAGCCAGGTCTATCGCAACGCCGACGGCGTGGTGCAGGTGCCGAACGATCCGGAGCTGCCGCTGCTGCTCGACAAGGTCTACCCGATCAATGAAATCGTCCGTGTCGATTACTTCCTGCCCGGTTGTCCGCCCTCCGGCGACACCATCTGGAAGTTCCTGACCGATCTGCTGACCGGGCGCACGCCCCGCATCGAGCACCCGTTGCTCAAATTTGACTGAAATCGGAGTCCCCATGTTCGCTCTGGAAACCGCTGCCCATCCCGAAAACCTGCGCCGAATCGCGATTGACCCGGTGACGCGGGTCGAGGGTCACGGCAAAGTGACGCTGCTGCTCGACGAAAACAACAAGGTGCACCAGGTGCGCCTGCACATCGTCGAGTTCCGCGGCTTTGAAAAATTTATCGAAGGCCGCCCGTACTGGGAGGTGCCGGTCACCGTGCAGCGCCTGTGCGGCATCTGCCCGGTCAGTCATCATCTGGCCGCGGTCAAGGCGATGGATCAGATCGCCGGCTACGGTCCACTCACGCCGACGGCCGAAAAGCTGCGCCGCCTGATGCATTACGGCCAGATGGTGCAGTCGCACGCCGTGCATTTCTTCCATCTTGCCTCGCCCGACATTCTGCTCGGCTTCGACAGCGACTTCACCCGGCGCAACATCGTTGGCGTCGCTCTCGATCATCCGGAAATCGCCAAGCAGGGCGTGCTGCTGCGCAAGTACGGTCAGGAAGTGATCCGTCATACCGCCGGCAAGCGCGTGCATGGCACCGGCGCCATTCCGGGCGGCATGAACAAGGCGCTGAGCCTGGCCGAACGCGACGAAATGGCCAAGGATATCGATCAGATGATCGCCTGGTCGCTCGGCGCCGTGCATATGGTCAAGCAGTTGCACGAAACCAATCCCGGCTTCTACAACGTGTTCGGCGAGTTCCGCTCGAACATGATGGGTCTGGTCCGGCCCGATGGCGCGCTCGATTTCTACCATGGCGCGCTGCGTGCGGTCGACGCTGATGGCGGCACCATTTTCGACCAGGTCGATTACGCCACCTACCAGCAGGTGCTGGAGGAAGAGATCAAGCCGTGGAGCTACATGAAGTTCCCGCACATCAAGAGCCTGGGGGCGGAAAACGGCTGGTACAAGGTCGGCCCGCTCGGCCGTGTGCAGGCCGCCAGCTTCCTGTCCACACCGCTCGCCGAGGCCGAACGCCAGGCGATGATGGCGCTCGGCGGCGGCAAGCCGGTGCATGGCACCCTGATGTATCACTGGGCGCGCCTGATCGAAGTCGTGCATGCCGCCGAAATGATCCGCGACCTGCTCAACGATCCCGAAATTCTTGGCCTCGACCTGATGGCCGACAAGGGGCCGCGCCGGCACGAAGCGGTCGGCGTCATCGAGGCGCCGCGCGGCACGCTGTTCCACCATTACCGCGTCGATGACGACGATCTGGTCACCTACTGCAACCTGATTGTGTCGACAACCAATAACAACCAGGCGATGAACGAGGCGGTCCGCACCGTTGCGCGGCAGTATCTCGACGGGCGGGTGATCACCGAAGGCCTGCTCAATCACATCGAGTGCGCCATCCGCGCCTACGATCCGTGCCTGTCCTGCGCGACGCATGCGCTGGGCAAGATGCCGATGACCGTCGAGTTGGTCGATCCGGCCGGGCAGGTGATCAGCTCGCTGAGCAAGGGATGAGTCTCGCGACTGTCCCGCCGGTCGTCGTCATCGCCATCGGCAATCCCAGCCGCGGCGATGATGCGATCGGGCCGCTGCTTTACGGTCGACTGTGTGAATGGCTCGAAAATCAAGGTCTGGCCGGCGAGTTCGATCTTTATGAAGACTTCCAGCTGCAGATCGAGCATGCCCTCGATCTGAAAGGCCGACGCCTGGCCTTGTTCATCGATGCCGGCGACAACACGCCGGGGCCCTACACCTTCGGTCAGGTTGCCGCCGCCGAAGGCATCATGCACACCTCGCACGCCCTGCCGCCGGAATCGGTGTTGCAGGTCTATCGCCAGGTCGAAGGCGGCGAACCGCCGCCGTCCTTCGTGCTGTGCGTGCGGGGCGAACAGTTCGCGCTTGGCGCCGAGCCGGGCGACGCGGCGCTGGCGCATGTCGAGGCGGCTTTTGCCTTGCTCTGCGAACTGTGCCGGGAGCCGCAAGTGTCCGCCTGGTTGGCGCAGGCGGAAACAGGCGGCAACAGCGCGCCGGTTTCTGCCAGAATGGCAGCGTCGACCGCCAGCCCATCACTCGCCCCTTGATCACCACGCTCCGCCGGACCTGTCTTCTTCTCGTTTCTTTGTTGCTTGCCGCCTGTGCCGGTTATGCCGGGCGCGGCTTGCAGCCGGGCATCGCGACCATCGATGACGTGGTCGCCAGCATGGGGCCGCCGGCGCTGCGCTGGCAGGATGCCGATGGCAGCCGGCAACTCGCCTTTCCGCGCGGGCCGGCCGGCGTGCATACCTTCATGGCGTTTTTCGCGCCAGACGGGCGTCTGATCCGCATCGAAAACGTCCTCGACATGCCGCATTTCGCGCGCATCCAGCCCGGCAAGCATGATCAGCAGGACATCCTGCGCCTGCTCGGCCCCTCCAACCCGGCGTGGACAGCCTATTTCGAGGCGCGCGACGAACTGGTCTGGGAATGGCTGTTCTGTGACGACTGGAACCGGCTGGCCCGCTTCGACGTGTTGTTCGATGGCCGTACCGGCATCGTGCGCACCACCTACCAGCGTCCCGAACTGCAGGGGCGGAGCAATATTTCGCCTTACTGCAGTCGCTGATTGCGGCTCGCCCCGGGACGGTTTTTCGGCGAAAAGCCTTCTCCCCGCGCGGTCGCGCGCCTATAATCGGAACAACTAATGACCGTCTGGTCAGTAACCGATCGGGTGCCACATGAACCGTTCTCGTCTTGGCAAAACCTTGATTTTTGCCTTTCTCGCAGCGTTGACCGCTGCCGCCGCCTTCTACCTCTATCAACAGCGCCCGACTGGCTTGCCGGCCGGTCTGGCGAGCGGCAACGGCCGTCTGGAAGCGATCGAGGTCGATGTGTCGACCAAGATTGCCGGCCGGCTGAGCGTCCTGACACCGCGCGAGGGCGACATGGTCGAGGCCGGTAGCGTCGTCGGGCGCATTGATGCGGCCGACCTGCAGGCCCAGTTACGCGCCGCCGAAGCACAGGCATTGCAGGCCAGGCAGGCGGTCAATGAAACTCAGGCCGGGGTGGAAAAGTCGGCCAGCGATGCGAAGCTCGCCGGCAAGACCCTGCAACGCTCGCAGGAGCTGGTGGCGCGCGGCTTCCTGTCCGGCGCCACGCTGGATAAGGATGTGACTGGCGTGCAGGGCGCGCGGGCCGGTCTTTCCCAGGCCCGGAGCCGGGTCGCCGAGGCCGATGCGGCAGTGGCTGCGGCGGTGGCCAAAGCCGAGAGCCTGAAGGTCAATGTCGACGATACGGCGCTCAAGGCGCCGATCAGCGGCCGCGTTCTCTACCGTCTGGCCGAGCCGGGCGAAGTGCTGGCGGCGGGCGGCAAGGCGCTGACCCTGCTCGACCTGACCGACATGTACATGACCATCTATCTGCCGACCGCGAAAGCCGGGCAGGTGGCCCTGAACAGCGAAGCGCGCATCCTGCTTGATGCGCTGCCCGGCCAGCCGATACCGGCGACGGTCAGTTTCGTTGCGCCCAAGGCCCAGTTCACGCCGCGCGAAGTCGAAACCAGCAGCGAACGCGAAAAACTGATGTTCCGCATCAAGCTCAAGGCCGATCCGGCCTGGCTGGCGGCGCATCGCGACCTGGCCAAGGCCGGCATGCCGGGTATCGGCTATGTGCGGATCGATGCCAGCCAGCCCTGGCCGGCCGAACTGCCGGGTACCGGAAAGTAGGCTGCGATGAACGCGGCCGTCACGCCGCCCGCCGCCGGCTCTGCCGCCCGGCCGACCATCGTTCGCCTGAGCGCGGTCAGCCAGCGCTATGCCAGCGCGGTCGCCCTCGATAACGTCGATGTCGCGTTGCCGGCCGGCTGCATGGTCGGCCTGATCGGGCCGGACGGCGTCGGCAAGTCCTCGCTGCTCGCCCTGGTCTCCGGCGCCCGCCAGATCCAGACGGGCAAGGTCGAGGTGCTCGGCGGCGACATCGGCGAGCGGCGTTTTCGCGCTTCGGTACAGCCGCGCATCGCCTACATGCCGCAGGGCCTGGGCAAGAATCTCTATCCGACGCTGTCGGTCTTCGAGAATGTCGATTTCTTCGGTCGACTGTTCGGTCAGGGCAAAAAGGAACGCGCCGTGCGCATCGCCGAACTGCTTGAAAGCACCGGCCTGACGCCATTTCGCGATCGCCCGGCGGCCAAGCTGTCGGGCGGCATGAAGCAGAAGCTCGGTCTGTGTTGCGCGCTGATCCACGATCCCGACCTGCTCATCCTCGACGAGCCGACGACCGGCGTCGATCCCTTGTCGCGGCGACAGTTCTGGGAGTTGATCGATTCCATCCGGGCGCGCCGGCCGGGCATGAGCGTGCTGGTTGCCACCGCCTACATGGAAGAAGCCCAGCGCTTCGACTGGCTGGTGGCAATGGATGCCGGCCGCGTGATCGGTGCCGGCACGCCGGCCGAACTGCTGGCGCAGACCGGGCAGACGACGCTCGACGGTGCCTTCATCCAGTTGTTGCCGGAAGCGCGCCGGCAGACCCACCACGAACTGGTCATCCCGCCGCGGCCGGCCGACGACGGCAGTTTTGCCATCGAGGCCGATGCCCTGTCGCAGCGTTTTGGCGATTTTACGGCGGTCGACCGGGTCAGCTTCAAGATCGCGCCGGGCGAGATTTTCGGCTTCCTCGGTTCGAACGGCTGCGGCAAAACGACGACCATGAAGATGTTGACCGGTCTGCTGCCGCCGACCGAGGGCGAGGCGAAACTGTTCGGGCGTACGGTCGATGCGCGCGACCTGGAAACGCGCAAGCAGGTCGGCTACATGTCGCAGGGTTTTTCGCTCTACGGCGAGTTGAGCGTGCGCGCCAATCTCGAGCTGCACGCCCGCCTTTTCCATCTGCCCGACGCCCGGCGCGGCCCGCGCATTGCCGAGCTGATGCAGCGTTTCGGGCTGGATATCTACGCCGACCAGGCTGCCGCCGAACTGCCGCTCGGCATCCGCCAGCGCCTGTCGCTCGCCGTCGCCGTGGTGCATGAGCCGAAGCTGCTGATCCTCGACGAACCGACCTCCGGCGTTGATCCGATCGCGCGCGACGAGTTCTGGGAACTGCTCGTCGAACTGTCGCGGCAGCAGGGCGTCACCATCTTCATCTCGACGCATTTCATGAATGAGGCGGCGCGCTGCGACCGCATCTCGCTGATGCACGCCGGCAAGGTGCTGGCCAGCGACACGCCGGCGGCGCTGTGCGAGCAGCGCGGCAAAGCGACGCTGGAAGAGGCCTTCATCAGTTACCTGGAAGAGGCGAGCGCAGCGGTCAACCCGGAAAAACAGGCAAAAACGGCGGTCGACCGTATGGCGCCGGCGGCCACCGAGTCCGCGCCGCATTCGGCCGCCGCAACCAGCTTCTTCAGCCTGCGCCGCCTGCTCGGCTATGCCTACCGCGAGGCGCTCGAACTACGCCGCGATCCAATCCGCCTGGCCTTTGCGCTGCTCGGCTCGGTCCTGCTGATGTGCGTGCTCGGCTTTGGTATTTCGCTCGACGTCGAGGGCCTGCGCTTTGCCGTGCTCGACCGCGACCAGTCGCCGGAGAGCCGCGCCTATATCCAGAACATTGCCGGCTCGCGCTATTTCATCGAGCAGCCGGCCATCCTCGACGATGCCGAACTCGAGAGCCGCATGAAGAACGGAGAACTGGCGCTGGCGGTCGATATTCCCGTGCATTTCGGGCGCGACCTGCGGCGCAGCCACTGGCCGGAAGTCGGCGTCTGGATCGACGGCGCCATGCCGTATCGCGGCGAGACCGTGCGCGGCTACGTGCAGGGCCTGCATCTCGATTACGTGCAGCAGATCATCCGCGAGAAAACCGGCGTCAGCAGCGGCTATCCCGCCAATATCGTGGCGCGCTACCGCTACAACCAGGATTTCAAGAGCATCTTCGCGATGGTGCCGGCGGTGATCCCGATCCTGCTGATCTTCATCCCGGCGATCCTGATGGCGCTCGGCGTCGTGCGCGAGAAGGAGCTCGGCTCGATCACCAATCTCTACGTGACGCCGGTGACGCGCCTCGAATTCCTGCTCGGCAAGCAGTTGCCCTACATCGTCGTCGCGCTGATCAGCTTCGTGCTGCTGATTATCCAGTCGCAGCTGATGTTCCATGTGCCGATCAAGGGCAGCCTGCTTGCCCTTGCCTGCGGCGCCTTCCTTTACGTCATCGCGACGACCGGCTTCGGCCTGCTCATCTCGACCTTCACCAGCACGCAGATTGCCGCGCTGTTCGGCACTGCGATCCTGACCATCCTGCCCACCGTCAGCTTCTCCGGGCTGACCACGCCGGTGGCGGCGTTGCAGGGCGCCAGCTACTGGATAGGCCAGTTCTTCCCGGCCAGCTACTTCCTGATCATCAGTCGCGGCACCTTCACCAAGGCGCTCGGCTTTGCTGATCTGGTGCCGCAGTTCATCGGTCTGGCCTGTTTCATTCCGGTGCTGACGCTGCTCTCGGTGGCGCTGCTCAGAAAGCAGGAGAAATAGGCATGCGCTGGGTTACCTGGAGCAATATCTACCGCCTCGGCTTGAAGGAGCTGAAAAGCCTGGGCGCCGACAAGGTGCTGCTGATCCTGATCGCCTGGGCCTTCTCCGGCGCCATCTACACGGCGGCGACCGGCGCTTCGCTGGAATTGCGCAACGCGCCGGTGGCGGTGGTCGATGAAGACCAGTCGCCCTTGTCGCGGCGCATCGTCGATGCGTTTTACCCGCCATATTTCAGTCCACCGTACCAGGCGACATTGGCCGAACTCGACAAGGGCATGGATTCCGGGCGCTACAACTTCACGCTGATCATCCCGGCCAACTTCCAGCGCGACGTGCAGGCCGGCCGCAAGCCGGATGTGCAGCTCAATATCGACGCGACGATCATGAGCCAGGCCTTCATCGGCTCGACCTACATCAAGAGCATCGCGCTTGGCGAGGTCAACGAATACCTGACCGGCACCCGCAACAGCACACAGACGCCGATCACGTTGAGCACCCGGGTGCGCTTCAACCCGAACCTGACCGGCGTCTGGTTCGGCGGCGTCATGGAGGTGATCAACAACGTCACCATGCTGACCATCATCCTGGTCGGTGCCGCCTTCATCCGCGAGCGCGAGCACGGCACCCTCGAACACCTGCTGGTGATGCCGCTGACGCCTTTCGAAATCATGCTCGCCAAGATCTGGGCAAACGGCTTGGCCGTGCTGCTCGGCGCCAGCTTCGGGCTGATCGTCATGGTCCAGATGGTGCTCAAGGTGCCGATCGCCGGTTCGGTGCCGCTTTTCCTGGCGGCGGCGACCTGCTACCTGTTCGCGGCGGCCTCGATCGGCATCTTCCTCAGCACGCTGGCCCGGTCGATGCCGCAGTTCGGGCTGCTGATCATTCTCTGCATCATCCCGCTGCTGATGCTGTCCGGCGGCGTCACGCCGCGCGAAAGTATGCCGCAACTGGTCCAGGACATCATGCTGGCGGCACCGACCACCTATTTCGTGCGATTGGCGCAGGGCATCCTGTATCGCGGTGCCGACTTTTCGGTCATCTGGCAGGATCTGCTGGCGATGACCGGCGTCGGGGCGGCCTTCTTCAACCTGGCGCTGTTCCGCTTCCGCAAGTCGGTAACGCAGACGCAGATATGAAAAAGGGAGGACAGCTTGCCTGTCCTCCCCATGTCTTCGAACAAGTCGTGCTCAGGCCGGCATGAGCGCGTTGGCCTTGACGAAGATGTCCCACTCCTCGGGATCGAGTTCAAGGCTTTCCGGCTCCCCGGCGATGTCGACCGCTGCGAGGAAATAGCCCTCGGCATCGGTGTATTCCTTGACTGCGCGAACCGTGACTTCAGGGAAACCACTGCCGGATTTCCAGATACCTGTTGCGGGTTTGGCCATGTTGGGTACTCCAGGGTTGGGGATATGCAGACTGCCTGCACAAAAACTGACTGACTTCGGGGCGGGAAGTTCCGTTGTTGTGGGGTGGAGAAAGTATTGCGCCGGGATTTGCGGCAAGGCGCTTTATACCGAGATGCCGGTCAGGGAGGTCTGCATCGGGATCGAGGCGTCAGCCATTCCTGACGCCAGCAATGCATTGCCCGGCCTGCGCCCTTGGCGGGGCGATTGTGCAAACTCGCTATCCGCTCCGCGTATCCCAATACAGGCGACTCAATGGCCATGACTTCGCGGGCATGAAGTTGTCTGTTGCCATTGGCGCACGAGTTTTTACGACTCATCGCGCCCGCGATTTTTACCGTTTCTTTATATTTCCCACCCCGTATTTCTAGAAGATTTTGATAGCGATTTTTCTAGTATGCCCCTGTCGCAATTTCAACATGGGGTGTACATATGGATCTCGTCTATCTCGCCGGTATCGGGCTGTTTCTTGCCCTGATGCTGGCTCTCGCCAGCGGCTGTGCCCGGCTGGGAGGTGCCAAATGATCTGGCTATTCGTCCTTAGTGGCGGCGTTGCCGCCGGCCTGCTGGTCTATCTGATCGCGGCACTGCTCAATCCGGAGAATTTTTCATGAGTCATCATGCCTGGATTCTTCTTGGGACTTTTCTTTGCGTCCTGCTGCTGACCGTCAAACCATTGGGCACCTATATTGCCAATGTGATGGAAGGCCGCTTGCGTCTGGCCGGCAAGATCGAATCACCCCTCTATCGCCTGTGCGGTATCCGCCCGGACGAGGAAATGGGCTGGTTGAAATACGCCTTTGCCATTCTTTTGTTCAATTTTCTCGGCTTCCTTGCGGTTTATGCCCTGCAACGCCTGCAGATTTATCTGCCACTCAATCCGCAGGCTTTCCCGAATGTCAGCCCTGACTCGTCGTTCAATACCGCCATCAGCTTTGTCGCCAATACGAACTGGCAGGGGTATGTTGGCGAAGCAACAATGAGTTACCTGACGCAGATGCTGGGTCTTGCGGTTCAGAACTTTCTTTCGGCAGCCACCGGCATTGTCGTGGTGATTGCCCTGATCCGCGGTTTCGCCCGTCATTCGGTGAAAACCGTCGGCAATGCCTGGGTTGATCTGACCCGTGTCACGCTGCATATCCTGTTGCCGCTTTCCGTCGTTTGTGCGCTGGCACTGGCCAGCCAGGGCGTCATCCAGAATTTTGACGCCTACAAGGAAGTCACGACGCTGGAAGTGACCAGTTTCGACAATCCGAAAGTCGATGCTGCCGGTCAGCCGATGAAGAACGACCAGGGTGCTGTCGTTACCGAACCGACGCAGACGCAAAGCCAGACGCTGGCCATGGGGCCGGTTGCCTCGCAGGAAGCAATCAAGATGCTGGGTACCAACGGTGGCGGTTTCATGAACGCCAACTCGGCGCATCCCTTTGAGAATCCGACGCCGTTGTCCAATTTCATCGAGATGCTGTCCATCTTTCTGATCCCGGCCGCGCTCTGCTTTGTCTTTGGTCGGATGGTCGGCGATACGCGTCAGGGCTGGGCTGTACTCGCGGCGATGACCCTGATGTTCGTCACGCTGGCCTATGGTGCGATGCATTTCGAACAGCAGGCCAATCCGCTGCTCACCCAGTTGGGTGTCGACTCCGCCGCCGGCAATATGGAAGGCAAGGAAACCCGCTTCGGCGTTGCCGATTCCGGCCTGTTCGCGACCATCACCACGCTTGCCTCCTGCGGTGCGGTCAACGCCATGCACGACTCGTTTACGCCGCTTGGCGGCCTCGTGCCGTTGATCGACATGCAACTCGGCGAAGTGGTGTTCGGCGGCGTCGGTACCGGCCTCTATGGCATGCTGGTCTTCGCCATCCTGGCGGTGTTTGTTGCCGGCCTGATGATCGGCCGCACGCCGGAATACCTGGGCAAGAAGATCGAAGCCTTTGAAATGAAGATGGTCTCGATCGCCATCCTGGTCACGCCGCTGCTGGTGCTGGTTGGCACCGCCATTGCGGTGATGGCGGTCGATGGCAAGGCGGGTGTCGCCAATCCTGGGGCACACGGTTTCTCGGAAATTCTTTATGCCTTCACTTCGGCCGCCAACAACAACGGCAGCGCCTTTGCCGGGCTGTCCGCCAACACGCCGTTCTACAACGTGATGCTCGGCATCGCCATGTGGTTCGGCCGCTTCGGCGTGATCGTGCCGGTGCTGGCGATTGCCGGCTCGCTGGCCGCCAAGAAGCGCATCGCCGTCGGTGCCGGCACGCTGCCGACGCATGGCCCGCTGTTTGTCACGCTGCTGATCGGCACCGTGCTGCTGGTCGGCCTCCTGAATTACGTCCCGGCGTTGGCTCTCGGCCCCGTCATCGAGCACCTGGTGCTCTGGGCCGGTCACTAAGCGAGGGGAGAGAAAATAATGACCCGCAAGACTTTTACCCTGTTCGATCCGGCGCTGGCCCTGCCCGCCATCGCCGATGCCTTCCGCAAGCTCAATCCGGCGGTGCAATGGCGCAATCCGGTGATGTTCGTCGTTTACGTCGGCAGCATCCTGACCACCATCCTCTGGGTGCAAGCCCTCGGTGGCGAGGGGGAGGCGCAGCCCGGCTTCATCCTGGCCATCACCATCTGGTTGTGGTTCACGGTGCTTTTCGCCAATTTTGCCGAAGCGCTGGCCGAGGGCCGCAGCAAGGCGCAAGCTGCTTCGCTGCGCGGCCTGAAAAAGGAAACCTGGGCCAAGAAACTGCGCGAACCCCGCTTCGGTGCGGAGTGGCAGATGACCCCGGCCGCCGACCTGCGCAAGGGTGACGTGATCGTTGTCCAGGCGCAGGAAACCATCCCGGCCGACGGCGAAGTCATCGAAGGCGTTGCCTCGGTGGACGAATCCGCCATCACCGGCGAATCGGCTCCCGTTATCCGCGAATCCGGCGGCGACTTCTCGGCCGTGACCGGCGGCACCCGCGTGCTGTCCGACTGGATCGTCGTCCGGGTCACGGTAAATCCGGGTGAAACCTTCGTCGACCGCATGATTGCCATGGTCGAAAACGCCAAGCGTCAGAAGACGCCGAACGAAATCGCCCTGACCATCCTGCTCGTCGCGCTGACCATCGTCTTCCTCGGTGTCGTCGTCACCCTGCTGCCGTTCTCGCTGTTCAGCGTCGAAGTGGCCGGGGCCGGTACGCCGATCAGCATCACGGTGCTGATCGCGCTGCTCGTCTGCCTGATCCCGACCACCATCGCCGGGCTCCTTTCGGCCATCGGTGTCGCCGGCATGAGCCGCATGATGCAGGCCAACGTGATTGCCACCTCCGGCCGTGCCGTCGAAGCGGCCGGCGACGTCGATGTGTTGTTGATGGACAAGACCGGCACGATCACGCTGGGCAATCGTCAAGCTTCCACTTTCCTGCCGGCTGATGGTGTCAGCGAAGCCGAACTGGCCGACGCCGCCCAACTGGCCTCGCTGGCTGACGAAACGCCGGAAGGGCGCAGTATCGTGGTGCTGGCCAAGCAGCGCTTCCAGTTGCGCGAGCGTGATATTCACGCGCTGGATGCCCATTTCGTGCATTTCTCGGCCAATACCCGGATGAGCGGCGTGGACATGGCAGGCCGTCAGATCCGCAAGGGCGCGGCCGAAGCCATCAGGAAACACGTCGAGGCGCTGGGCGGCAGTTTTCCCAAATCGGTCATCGGCAAGGTCGATGAGGTCGCCCGGCGCGGCAGTACGCCGCTGGTGGTCACCGACGGGACGCGCGTCATGGGTGTCGTCGAACTCAAGGACATCGTCAAGGGCGGCATCAAGGAGCGTTTTGCCGAACTGCGCCAGATGGGCATCAAGACCATCATGGTGACCGGTGACAACCGCATTACCGCTGCCGCCATCGCTGCCGAAGCCGGGGTTGATGACTTCCTGCCGGAAGCGACGCCGGAAGCCAAGCTGGCGCTGATCCGCCAGTACCAGGCGGAAGGCCGCCTGGTGGCGATGACCGGCGACGGGACCAACGACGCGCCGGCGCTGGCCCAGGCCGACGTCGCGGTGGCCATGAACACCGGCACGCAGGCGGCAAAGGAAGCCGGCAACATGGTCGACCTCGATTCCAACCCGACCAAGCTGATCGAGGTGGTCGAGACCGGCAAGCAGATGCTGATGACGCGCGGTTCTCTGACGACGTTTTCCATCGCCAACGATATCGCCAAGTATTTCGCGATCATCCCGGCCGCTTTCGTGACGACTTACCCGCAACTCGCCGCGCTCAACGTCATGGGGCTGGCCAGTCCGGCCTCGGCCATCCTGTCGGCGGTGATCTTCAATGCGCTGATCATCGTCTTCCTGATCCCGCTCGCCCTGAAAGGCGTCAAGTACCGGCCGCTCGGCGCTGCAACGCTGTTGCGCCAGAATCTGGCGATCTACGGCCTAGGTGGCGTCATCGTTCCCTTTATCGGCATCAAGCTGATCGACATGGCAATTGCCGCCGTCGGTCTGGCCTGAGGAGAAAACTCATGAAAACCCTGTTGCGTCCTGCCGTCAGTCTCTTCGTTCTGCTTACTGCCGTCACCGGTATTGCCTACCCGCTGGCCGTCACCGGCGTCGCCAAGCTCGCTTTCCCCGAAGCCGCCGCTGGCAGCCTGATCGTCAAGGATGGCAAGGCAGTCGGTTCCCGACTGATCGGCCAGAACTTCAGCGATCCCAAGTATTTCTGGGGCCGTCCCTCGGCCACCGGGCCGATGCCGTACAACGCCAGTGCCTCCAGCGGCTCCAATCAGGGACCGCTCAATCCGGCCCTGGTCGATGCCGTCAAGGGGCGGATCGAGGCTTTGCAGGCGGCTGACCCTGACAACAAGCTGCCGATCCCGGCCGATCTGGTCAACGCTTCGGCCAGCGGGCTCGACCCGCACATCAGTCCGGAAGCCGCTGTCTACCAGGTAGCCCGCATTGCCGGCCAGCGCCATCTGCTGGTTGCCGATGTCAAGGCGCTGGTCAGCCAGCATACCGAAGGCCGCCAATGGGGCGTCTTCGGCGAGCCGCGGGTCAATGTCCTGCAACTCAATATTGCGCTTGATGCACTTCGTTAAACTACAGAGAGATTTTCATGCAAAAGAATACCGCTTCGCTTCGTTCCCTTGTCGCCCTTGCCCTGGCTGCTGCTTGTGCGGCACCGGTTCTGGCCGAGGATGCGCCGACCTCCGAGCATAGCCTGACCGGCAATCTCGGCCTGTTTTCCAGCTACCGTTTCCGTGGTATCGACCAGACCTTCGGCAAGCCGGCCCTGCAAGGCGGCCTCGATTACACCCATTCGAGCGGTCTGTATTTCGGCAACTGGAATTCCAATGTCTCTTCCGGTGCCGGTTATCCGGAAGGCAATCTGGAAACGGATTTCTACGGCGGTTACAAGGCCAGCTTTGGCGATTTCGGGCTTGATGTCGGTGGCCTGTATTACTACTACCCGGGTTCCACCTATCTCGGCAAGACAGTCGATAACGGCGAGTTGTACGTCGCTGCCAGCTGGAAATTCATCTCGCTCAAGTATTCCTATGCCGTGACTGACTACTTCGGTGCAAAAACCTCCACCGGTGGCAACACCAAGGGGGCTGGTTACATTGATCTCAGTGCCAACTACGATCTGGGCGAGGGCTGGGCGGTCAATGGTCACCTTGGTCATCTCGACTTTGGCAAAGTCAGCGACGCTTCCTACACCGACTGGAAACTTGGTGTGACCAAGGATGTCAGCGGTTACGTCTTTGGTCTTGCCTACGTGGACACCGATGCCAAGGGTGACTGCGCTACCAGTCAAGTCTATTGCTTCTCCAATAATCTTGATGCCCAGGGCAACAAGACCGGCACGAAGAGCAAAAATGGCGGTCGCGGCATCGCCGTCCTTTCTGTCGTCAAGGCTTTCTGAACGCAGGCCCATGCCCGCGCAGTTCATCAAGCGCGATGCTGCGGGCCATCCCGCAGCATCGTGCCGCCAGTGGATCGAACGCTGGCGGATACATCGTCCCGAGGAGGAATACCCTTTGAAATCGATCGCTGATCTTCTTCCCGCACGGGACATCATCCTTGATCTGGAGGTGGCGAACAAAGAGCAACTCTTCGACGCCATCGGTCGGCACATGGAGGCGATGCACGGCATGCCGAAGGAGTGGGTTGTCCTCAGTCTGTCGCGTCGTGAACAGGTTGGATCAACAGGCCTGGGCGAGGGGGTTGCCATTCCACACGCGCGCATCAAGGACCTTCTTTGCATACAACTGGCCTACGTTCGTCTCCAGTCGCCGATTCCGTTCGGCGCCCCGGATGGCAAGCCGGTATCCGATATCCTTGTCCTGCTGGTGCCGAAGCAGGCGACGGAGGAACACCTGAGCATCCTGGCTGAAGCGACGCGGCTGTTTTCCGATGCCCGTTTCCGCGAGCGTTTGCATCAGGGCCGGGAGTCGGCAGCGGTAAAACAATTGTTTGCGGACTGGCCCGTTCCAGTCTGACCCGGCAGACTGGTTTTTACGTTCTTTTTATATCCGCCCCCCGATATTTTGCAAAATCTTGAAATTGTCCTGTCTAGTATTCGTCTGGTACCAGACCTGTGGAAACGAGGAAATATGGATGCCGTGAATTTTCTGCTGACGGTGGCCGTTATCGTCGTACCACTGGGGATGGCCTGGTTGTTTATCAATCGAAAGTGAAGGATCACATGAACTCGGACTTATGCATCGGTATTGCTTCGACGAATGGCTCGCTTGAAATCGCTGCCCTGGAACCCGGCAAGGCTGCCGTGGTGATGACATTTCCGGCGACGGGAATGGGGGTTGAAGGCATTCGGGTCTTTTTGTCCGGATATGGCAATCCGGTGCGCATGGCAGTGGCGGGAGTCGCAGCGCTCAGTTTGGCGCTGGCTCTCGGAAATGTCTGCGGGCGGGAAACTTTTATCGTTTCCTCAAGCATTGCCAATCAGGCGGTGGCCCTGGCACGTTATGCGGAACACGCGGCATAACTCACCATGGCGCGACATATATGCCCGGTTTGCGGCAAGGCGCATGAAGTCCATGCGGTACTGGATCAGTTGTCCTATGGTCGACCGCGGACCTGTTCTCCGCATTGCAAGTCGGTTTACCCCGGACTGGTTCGGGCCAGGGTTCTGGCCGAAATAGCCAAAGGCTTACAGGAAAAATAAGGCTCATGTCAGATCAAAGACCCGATCCCGACCAACTGCTAAATCGCCTGAATGTGGAAGAGGCGAAGGCCAGGCGCGGCAAGCTGAAGATATTTTTTGGCGCCTCGGCTGGCGTTGGCAAGACCTACGCCATGCTCGGTGCGGCGCGGCAGCAATTGCTGGCCGGCGTCGATGTGCTGATCGGTGTCGTCGAGACGCACGGCCGCCTGGAAACCGAGGTCATGGCCGATGGCCTGGAGTGCCTGCCGCAGCGTGATGTGCCTTATCGCGAGCGCACGCTCAAGGAATTCGACCTGGATGCAGCGCTGGCCCGCAAACCGGCGCTGATCCTGATGGATGAACTGGCCCACTCCAATGTCGCCGGCTCGCGCCATGCGAAGCGCTGGCAGGACGTCGACGAATTGCTGGCGGCCGGCATCGACGTCTATTCAACGATCAATGTCCAGCACCTGGAAAGTCTCAATGATGTGGTTAGCGGCATTACCGGCATCCGGGTCTGGGAAACGGTGCCCGACAAGGTTTTCGATGCGGCCGACGAGGTTGTGCTGGTCGATCTGCCGCCTGACGAATTGCTGCAGCGTCTGCAGGCCGGCAAGGTCTATCTGCCAAATCAGGCGGAGCGGGCGATTCGCAACTTTTTCCGCAAGGGCAACCTGATTGCCCTGCGGGAACTGGCGCTGCGCCGCACGGCTGACCGCGTCGATGACGAGATGCTGCAATACCGGCGCGACCAGTTCGTTTCGCCCGTCTGGCAAACCCGCGACTCCTTGCTGGCCTGCATCGGCACCGGTGCTGGTGCGGAAAAGGTCGTTCGCACCACGGCCCGCATCGCCAGTCGCCTGGAAGCGCCATGGCACGCGATCTATATCGAAACGCCTACCTTGCAGCGTTTGTCGGAGGCCAGCCGGCACCGCATCCTGCGCAATCTGAAACTGGCCGAGGAACTGGGCGCGCAGACGGCAACTTTGTCGGGTAGCGAGGCCGACCAGGTCGCGATCAAATACGCCCGAGATCACAACCTGGCGAAAATTGTTGTCGGTCGCGATCACCTGCGTGCCTGGCGACCCTGGTACCGCTCCTTCGCCGACCGGGTCGGGCAACAGGCCCCGGATCTCGATGTGTTGCAGATTGCCCGCTCGGATGCCGAACGTGAGTTGGGGCAGTCTGCCCGGGAAACCACCACTGAAAACGTATTTGACCAGTGGACAAGCTACGCCAAGTCGGCTGCCGGTTGTGCCCTGGCCGGCTTGGCTGCCGCTGCCTTGTTTCCGATCGTCGATCTGCCGAATATCGTCATGGTTTTCCTGCTGGCAGTGGTGCTGGTCAGCGTGCGTTACGGGCGAGGCCCAGGCGTCCTGGCTTCCTTCCTGTCGGTGGCCATCTTCGATTTCTTCTTCGTTCCGCCTCGCTTCTCTTTCGCGGTCAGCGATGTGCAGTACCTGATGACCTTTCTCGTCATGCTGGCGGTCGGTCTGATCACCGGTCAACTGACTGCAGGCTCGAAATACCAGGCCAAGGTGGCGACCCGCCGTGAACAGCGTGTCCGTTCCCTTTACGAAATGTCGCGCGATCTTTCCGGTGCGCTGATGCCGGAGCAGATTGCCGAAATCGGCGAGCGTTTCATCGTCGCCGAACTTGG
Organism: Quatrionicoccus australiensis; assembly: GCF_020510425.1. NCBI lineage: Bacteria > Pseudomonadati > Pseudomonadota > Betaproteobacteria > Rhodocyclales > Azonexaceae > Quatrionicoccus > Quatrionicoccus australiensis. Next base: position 1,069,730 of record NZ_JAHBAH010000001.1, on the reverse strand, counting down.
TGCCCGGGCGGCTTTTCTGCTGGCCGATGACGGCGACCGCTTGCAGCCGGCGCTGCCGTCGGCCAATACATTGCCCGTCGTCGACCTGGGCATCGCCCAGTGGGCCTTCGATCATGGCGAGGCAGCCGGGCAGGGGACCAATACCCTGGCGGCCAGCCCCATCCTGTATTTGCCGCTGAAGGCGCCGATGCGCCAGCGTGGCGTACTGGCGCTCGAAATGCAGCACTCCGATCGTCTGCTGATTCCGGAGCAGCGGCGCCTGCTCGACACCTTCGCCTCGCTGATCGCTATCGCCCTGGAGCGCGTGCATTACGTCGAGGTGGCGCAGAGCACCACTGTGCAAATGGAGTCCGAGCGTTTGCGCAATTCCGTGCTGTCGGCCATCTCGCACGATCTGCGTACGCCGATGAGTGTCCTGGTCGGCCTCGCCGACTCGATGTTCCTGACCCAGCCGCCGCCGAGCGGCCCGCAGGCCGAGATCGCCCGCTCGCTGAAGGAGGAGGCTCTGCGGGTCAGCGGCCAGGTTAACAACTTGCTCGACATGGCTCGTTTGCAGGCTGGTCGCGTCGAGTTGAACCGGCAATGGCAGCCGCTGGAAGAGGTTGTCGTCAGTGCCCTGAAATCTCTGGAGCGGGCTTTTGCCCAGCATCAGATCAAGGTCTCGCTCGATGAGAATCTGCCGCTGGTCAATATTGATTCCGTATTGATGGAGCGGGTGATCTACAACCTCTTGGAAAATACCGTGAAATACACGCCCACGGGCAGTTTGGTGGAAATCGGCGCGAATGTGATGCAAAGCACCATTGAGGTCTGGATTGACGATAACGGTCCCGGCTTGCCCAAAGGCAAAGAGGAAGTCATTTTCAAGAAATTCGAACGCGGTCAGCCGGAGGGGGCTACCCGCGGTGTCGGGCTTGGGCTGGCCATTTGTCGGGCCATCGTCGAAGCGCATGGTGGCGAGATTCATGCTGAAAATCGGCCGCTGGGTGGAGCCCGTTTCATGTTCACCTTGCCGAAAGGCAATCCGCCGCTTCTTGATGATGAAGAAGCTACGGAAAACGAAGGGGCTTGCTGAATGTCCACCACCACACCCATCGTGATCGTTGTCGAAGATGAAGGGAAGATCCGGCGCTTCGTCCGCCTGGCACTGGAGGCCGAGGCGCTCGAGGTTTACGAGGCGGACTCGGTGGCACGCGGCTTGATCGAGGTGGGTACCCGGCAACCCGATCTGGTGGTCCTTGATCTTGGTCTGCCGGATGGTGATGGAATCGACCTGATCCGCGACCTGCGCAGCTGGTCAGACATTCCCATCATCGTCCTTTCCGCCCGCACGGCAGAAGCCGACAAGGTGGCTGCGCTGGATGCCGGTGCCGACGATTACCTGATCAAGCCGTTTGGTGCCGCGGAATTGCTGGCGCGCGTCCGGGCACATTTGCGCCGGCGTTTCCGGTCGGGGGCAACCGGCATGAGCGTATTCGAGTTCGGCAATGTTCGCGTCGACCTCGGCAAACGGATTGTCGAAAAAGCCGGGCAACAAATTCACCTGACCCCGATTGAATTCCGGCTGCTCGCCCATCTGATCGCCAATCCGGACTCTGTACTGACCCATCGGCAACTACTGAAGGCTGTCTGGGGGCCATCCCATGCCGAAGACAGCCACTATGTCCGTGTCTATATGGGCCATGTCAGGAAAAAGATCGAGGACGATCCGACCCGGCCGCAACACATTCTGACTGAATCCGGTGTCGGCTATCGTTTCGTGAGCTGAGTATGGGTATGCGTGAAGTCCTGCGGTCAAGGAAACGGCAATGCCCGGAATGCCTGCAGCAAACAGCGGTGGTGACCCGCCGCTGCCACTGCGGATTGCGATTTGGGTCGAGACCGGTCTTCCTATCAACGCTATCGAGCAAAGTGTTGTTTTTTTCCGGGGCGTTATTGTTGGGCAGTTCTCTATCCGGGACGCTGAATGCGATGGGCTTTTCCACGCTTGGCGCTAGTCGGCTGCTGATCGATTTGGGCCTGGGAACGGCTTATTACTTTGTGGTTCGCTTCGTCTATTTTTTGTGCCAGCGCTCAAATTGAATCGCCCTGCGTTCAACAGCTACTCCCGAGTCCGTTGAAATACTGCGATGCGAACTGAACAAGAGAGAGTCAGCCAATAGGGGCATCAAGCCGGGTTTTTCGCATGGGCCCTCCGGCAGGTTTCAGCGTCAAGCTGCAGTTTGGATGGCGTCTCTGGAAGGATTGGGGAGCATCGGCTCCCGTGGCCGATTTTTGCCTGATCAGAATCGTTTCCGCCGGGCTCGGGTAAACTCGGGTTTCACGCGATGCCCATCGGGCGGGAGGATGCCATCATGGCCAAGAAGACACAGGTCGCTGTTGCCAACGACGCAGCGGACTATCGGGATGTGGTTGTCCGCATCAATCTGGATGGGAAAACCGACTGGTTGTTCACGATCAGTCTGGACAAGGAGTTCGATTTTCTCCTTGAGGACGCTACGCCACGTTCTTCGGCAACAGATGCCGAGGCGTTTGTCGACAACGACAAGGTGCCGGACGATGTGCTCGCGGAACTTGAACGTGTTCAGCCTCAGGTGATGGCTCTGCTGCAGCCCGACGCGTCAGCCTGACCGGCCAAGGCCGGCGTGCGCTCAGTGTATGCCGGCGATGGTTCGCGCCAGGGCGGCGCGGACTTCCTTTTCGCTGATCGGCTTGGCGATGTAGTCGTTCATGCCGGCGGCGATGCATTGTTCGCGGTCGCCCTGCATGGCGTGGGCGGTCATGGCGATGACCGGGATGGCCGGGTTGATGGCCGTGCTTGAGCTGCGCAGGCGTTGGGTGGCAGTGAAGCCGTCCATGACCGGCATCTGGCAATCCATCAACACTAGGTCGTAATTGCTGCGTCCGAGCGCTTCGAGCGCCAGTTGGCCGTTGCCGACGATTTCGACGAGATGGCCGAGGCGGGAGAGGATGCCTTCGGCGACTTTCTGGTTCACCAGGTTGTCTTCGACGAGCAGGATGCGTTGCGGTGGCAGGTCTGCATCGACAAGGGGCGTCTGGCTGGCTTCCCGGTGGCTGATTTCCAGCGGCAGTTCGAACCAGAAGCTCGAACCCTTGCCCGGTCTGCTGCTGACGCCGATTTCGCCGTGCATCAGTTCAACCAGTTGCTTTGAAATCGAGAGGCCAAGCCCGGTGCCACCAAAGCGGCGGGTTGTCGAGTTGTCGGCCTGGGAGAACGGGGTGAACAACTCGCTGATCTGCTCGTCGGAAATGCCGATGCCGGTATCGTGGACCGTAAAGCGCAGACGAATCCTGTCGGTGTCACGGGTGAGCGGTGCGACCCGCAGCCGGACCGAGCCGAAGCTGGTGAATTTGATCGCATTGCCGAGCAGGTTGGTCAGCACCTGTCGCATGCGGCCGGCGTCGCCGCGCAGCCGCTCGGGCAGGCCGGCTTCCGGTTCGTAAATGAATTGCAGGCCTTTTTCCCGGGCCTTGATGCCGGGCAGCAGACAGGTCTGGGCCAGCATTTCTTCAAGATTGAAATCGATATGCTCGATGTCGAGCTTGCCGGCTTCGATTTTCGAGAAGTCGAGAATGTCGTTGATGATGGTCAGCAGCGAACCGGCGCTGTTGCGGACGATCTGGGCATATTCCTTCTGCTCGGCATCGAGCTTGGTGTCGAGCAGCAAGTCGGTCATGCCGATCACGCCGTTCATCGGCGTACGGATTTCGTGACTCATGTTGGCGAGAAACTCGCTCTTGGCCCGGCTTGCCGCTTCGGCCCGCTCGGAGGCTTCCTTGCGTGCGGCCAGCGTGCGGTCGTTGGCAATGGCCAGCGCGAACAGTTGGCCGATCTGGTGCAGCGTTTCGAGACGCAATGCCGAGTGCGACGGATTGGGTTGGGTATAGAGAAAAAGGATGCCGAGACATTCCTGGGCAAGCAGCAGCGGCACGATGTAATGGCCGTGGTTGCCCTCTGGCGGCCAGCTGTTTTCGTGTTCCGGGTTACTCTGGCAGCCATCCGAGATGATGATTTCACCGGATTTTGCCGCCCGTCCGCACAGGCAGTGAGCGAGCGGCACGTTTTGTTCGCCGGCGAGGGATTCGGGCGAAAAGGCGCCAAGCGAGGTGCACAGGCTGAGTTGCTCTGTGCCTGGCTGCAACAGGAAGACGCCGCCCTTCTTCTCGATACTCAGGCCGTGCATCGCAAAAATGGCGGCGAGCGAATCGTTGAAGCGCTCCTGCAGGGGGCGGGCCGTGTCCTGCAGGATGCTGGCGATGGCGAACTTGGTTTCGGCGCCTTCGCGGGCATCGTGTTCGTCTTCTTCGTGCTGTTTCTTGGCGGTGATGTCGGAGGCTGCGCCGCGGTAACCGACGAAATTGCCGTGCCGGTCAAAGACCGGAACACCACTCAGGCTGAGCCAGCACAGGGCACCATCCGCGCGTTGCATGCGGTACTCGAACTGGTGGAAGGGCCGATGTGCTTCAAGCTCGGCAATGTGGCGATCCATTTCGGCCAGATCGCGCGGGTCGACCGATGCGAGGATGTCGCGGCGTGTCTTGCCAAGTAGTTTGCTTGTGTCGATGCCGAGGATGGCGTTGGTACTGTCTGAAAAGAATGAGAAGCGCAGTTCTGCATCCATTTCCCAGAACCACCAGCCGGCGCTGGTCGAGAAAATATCGTGAAAGCGTTGCTCGTTGGCGGCCAGCGATTCATGCGCGTCGAGCAGGCGGTTTTCGACGCTCTGCAGGCGGCGCGAAAGCGCTAGAAAGAGCAGGATGGCGAGAAGAGTGGCACCCAGTATCAGCATCACCAGTTGCTGCTTGCTGGCTTGCCGGCTGCTGCTGACGTCGCGCAGGATGGCGATGGAAACCACCGGTTGCTGGTTGTAATCTTCCAGGGTCAGGATGCGGCTCAACCAGGTTTTGCCAGCATCCCTGACCTCGACAACGCCTGGGTCATGCCCGGCAACGGCCTGCTCCCACGGCGCGACCAGGCCGGCCGGAATCTTGTCCAGGCTCTGGTTGAGCAGCGCGAATCGGGGGTGCTCATTCCATTCGCCGCTGAAGCCGAGCGCATGCTTTCCGGTCAGGAAGGCTTTTTCACTGGTCTGCGCCTTGTGTACCGCGGTCATGACCTCGACCTTGAGCAGCTTGTGAATCATGTTGGCGAACCAGTCGACCTCGGTGCCCATTTCGATGTAACCGATCAACTGACCGTCGACGTGCCAGGGTTTGACATGGCGCAGCGTGTAGGTTGCCGTCATGCCGAGTTCCAGGCCGCTGGCCGGCAGGTCCTTGCTCGATGCTTCGCGGAAGGTCTTGCGCTTGACCAGGTCGCCGGCTACTGCCGGTTCGTGCACGCGCAACAGGATATGGCCATCGGGCGCGATGAAATACCAGTGGCTGATGCCGAATTCCTGGCGCAACTGCTGCAGTCTGTCCTGTGTCGCGGCAAGCAGGGCGGCGCGGTCGCCATGCCGCATGGCGGCAATCAGCGTCTTGTTATGTGCGGCTTCGTCGGCGAACCAGGCCAGTTGCCGCGTGCTGTCGACCTGCATGTTTTCCCATGCGGTGCGCACCAGTTCGGCGCTGGCTTCGGTCGCCTGTATTTCTTGCTGCTGCAGATGCTTGCTGAAAAGTTGTGCGAAAACGACGACCAGCACCAGCAGCACCAGACCGACCGGGAGCAGTATCTGGCGCTGGAAGCGAAAGGCGGAAGCGGTTTCAGGTGCGCCCATGGCGATGGCTTTGGAGCGAGTACAGCCAGATTCCGGTCATTGCCGGAGCAAGACCGGAACAAACAGGATGGCGGTTTTATCGGGAACGGATTTGCCTAGCGGTAAACCAGCACGGGGATCTTGGAATGAGTCAGGACCTTGTTGGTTTCGCTGCCCAGCAAAAAGCCGCTGATGCCGCGTCGACCGTGCGAGGCCATGAAGATCAGGTCGCAACCCGCGGTTTCGGCGGCGGCGATGATCGCTTCGTAGGGAATGTCGCTGGTGGCGGATATCGTGCTGCATTCGACGCCGGCATCGGCGCACAGTTTCTGGACTTCGCCGAGATATTCGGCGGCCTGCTGCTCGGCCAGTTCGGCAAATTTTTCCGGCGTGGTCGGGTCGATCAGGGCGCCTTCGCCGAAGTAGGCGATCGGGTATTCCGGCTTGGCGAAAAAGATGGTGACGCGGGCGCCGGTCTCGCCGGCAAAGGACACGGCACGGGCGGCCGTGGCACGGGAAAGTTCGGAACCGTCGGTCGGAACGAGAATGTGCTTGAACATGAGTCTATCTCCTGAAACGTTGTGCCAGCGTTGCATTCGGCTTTGTTGAGGTTCATGCTACGCCAAGTCAGGAGGAAATAAAACATGCGACTCGGTTTCTTGGGCGCCACCGGTGAAGTGACCGGTTCCTGCTATCTCCTTGAGGCTGGAGATACGCGTTTTCTCGTCGATTGCGGCATGTTCCAGGGCGGACCGGAGGCGCGCAGCAAGAACCTGCGGGCCCTGAACTTCGGCTTTGATGTACGCGACATCGACTTCGTGCTTCTTACGCACGCGCACATCGATCATTCCGGCCTGCTGCCGCGCCTGTCCATGCTCGGTTACAAGGGGCCGATCTACACGACGCCGGCGACCATCGATCTGCTCGAAGTGCTGTTGCCGGACAGTGCTCACATCCAGGAAAAGGAAGCCGAGTGGCAATTGCGCCATCGGCACCGGCGCGGCGCCACCGAGCGCGGCATTCCGGCGCCGCTCTATTCGGTGATGCAGGCGCAGGCCGTGCTCGAGCAATTGAAACCGGTCAACTATGGCGAAAGCTTCAATCCGGCAGAAAATGTTTCGGTCCGCTTTCGCGATGCCGGTCATATCCTCGGTTCGGCTTTGCTCGAAGTGACCGTCAGCGGTGAAGGCCGGCCTCGCCGCCTGGTCTTCTCCGGCGATCTCGGCATGCCGGACCGGCCGGTGCTGTGCGATCCGGAACAGCCGCTGGCCGCCGACGTCCTGCTCGTCGAGTCGACCTACGGCAATCGTTCGCATCGTTCGCTGCAGGAAACCGAAGACGAAATTGTCGATGCCTTCGAGCGCACCCGTGCCGCACACGGCAACCTGATCATTCCCGCCTTTGCCGTGGGTCGCACGCAGGAACTGCTCTACATGCTGGCCGACCTGATCCGCCGCAAGCGCCTGGCGCCGCTCAAGGTCTATGTCGATTCGCCGATGGCGAGCAAGGCGACGCAGATCACCATGGCGCACCAGGAACTGCTCGATCCGGAAACACGCGAGCTGATTGCCTGGCAGGAAGGGCATCCGAACAAGATGCGCATCCAGTTCGTCGGCGATGTCGAGGAGTCGAAGGCGCTCAACGAGGTCCGGCAGGGGGCGGTGATCGTTTCGGCGAGCGGCATGTGCGAGGCCGGGCGGATCAAGTACCACCTGCGCGAAAACCTGCCGCGCAGCGAGTGCAGCATCCTGATCACCGGCTTCCAGGCCGCCGGTACGCTTGGCCGACGCCTGGTCGACGGCGCCCGCCTGGTTCATATCTTTGGTCAGCCGGTGCCGGTCCGTGCACGCATCTACACCGTTGGCGGGCTGTCGGCACATGCCGATCAGGGCGCCTTGCTCGGCTGGCTGGGCGGCTTTCGCGCGCCGCCGGGCAAGACTTTCGTGGTGCATGGCGAAGCCGGGGCCAGTGCTGCGCTGGCCGCCGCGATCGAAGAAAAACTGGGCTGGCCGGAGGTGCATCTGCCACGGCCCGGCGAGTTCGTCGTAATATGATGACTCTCTAGTCAGTAAGCATTCAGGAAGAGGTAAGCGCCATGTCCGGTAATTCGTCCTCGCGTCATAACAGTGTCGATATCAGCAGCCTGAGTCCCCTCGAGTCGGTCGGCAAGGCGGTCAGCAATGCCTTCGACCCCTATGGCGTCACGACTTCCCTGCTCAACGCCCAGATGGCGTGGATGATGCATCCGCAGGAACTGACGCGGGCGGTCAACGCCCTGTCGGGCGATCTTTTTGCTCTGCAGTCGCATGTCACGCGGCGGGCCATGGGGCTGCCTTCAACCGACGTCATCACGCCGCACGGCGATGATGCGCGTTTTGCCAATCCGTTGTGGACCGAGTCGGCCTCCTGGGACATCATCAAGGAATGGTACCTGGCCTTCACCCACCGGCTGCAGGACATGTACTTCGAGACGCCAGGCATGTCCGACAAGGAGCGGCGTCGTGCCGCCTTCTGGTTGCGCGAATGGCTGAACATGGTGGCGCCGACCAATTTCTTCTGGCTCAATCCGGTGGCGATGCAGCGCTGCGTCGAGACCAATGGCGAAAGCCTGAAACTGGGTTGGGAAAATTTCCAGCGCGATGCCAAGGCCAAGAACATCCAGATGGTCGAGCCCGATGCCTTCACGGTCGGCCAGGATCTGGCGACGACGCCGGGCAAGGTGGTGTTCCGCAACCGCCTGGTCGAGATCATTCATTACACGCCGACCACCGACAAGGTGCGGGCGATGCCCATCGTCATCACGACGCCGTGGATCAACAAGTTCTACATCCTCGACCTGAATCCCAAGAAGAGTCTGGTCAAGTACCTGACCGACCAGGGCTTCTCGGTGTTCATCACCAGCTGGAAGAATCCCGGCCCCGAACTGGCCGATGTCCGCCTCGACGATTACTTGCTCGAAGGTGTCAACGAAGCGGTGCGCGTCGCCTGCGAATTCTGCAAGGTGCCGCAGGTGCATCTGGTCGGCTACTGCATCGGCGGTACGCTGGTGTCGACCTACATGGCCTGGGCCAACAAGCGCTTTGGCGCCGACAAGGTGCCGGTCGCGCACTGGACGCTGTTCACTACGCTGACCGACTTCTCGCATCCGGGCGACATCGATGTCTTCATCGACGACGCCTGCATCGCGGCGCTTGAAGAGTCGATGGCGAAAAAGGGCTATCTTGACGGCACCGAAATGGCGACCTCCTTCCGCCTGCTGCGCTCGAACAGCCTGATCTGGCATTACTGGGTCAGTAGCTACCTGCTCGGTGAAAAGCTGCCGCCGTTCGATGTGCTGTTCTGGAACGTGGACGCGACGCGCATGCCGCAGGCCATGCACTCCTATTACCTGCACGAGATGTATCTCGAAAACAACCTGGTCAAGCGCGACAAGCTGACCATCGCCGGCGAAAGCATCGATCTCGACCGCATCGTGCAGCCGCTCTACGCGGTGACCGCCGAGGACGACCACATCGCACCGTGGAAGCAGTGCTACCGCATCCGCAAGTACGTCAATGTCGCCGCGCCGGTGCGTTTCGTGCTGTCGACCTCCGGTCACATTCTCGGCATCGTCAACCCGCCGGCCAATCCGCCGAAGCGGGCCTACTGGATTGCCGAGCCGGAACGCAACGAGCACTGGGAACACTGGCAGGAGCGCGCCGAGAAGCGGCCAGGCACCTGGTGGGAAGACTGGACGCAGTGGCTGGGCGAACGCACCGGCAATCTGGTCGACGCCTATCCGGCCGCCAACCGCAAGTTCCCGGCGCTGGCCGACGCACCCGGTACCTACGTGCTGGAAAAATAGCGGCATCCCCCTTGCAGTAGCGTGGGCTATCCACCAGCGGCCTGAATTGATACAGTAGCCGCTGGCTGGAAACCCCATGGTGCCTGCAATGACGAATTTCCCGACGACAATCGAGCAAGGGCCGCAGGCGGGTGACGACCTGCTGCGCATTGTCCGTATCAATGAAGAGATCAAGCGGGTCGTCGGTGTTTCCTTCAAGATCAACATCATGGCGCTCAACGCCATTTTCCTCGCCAAGCGGGCGGGGACTGCGGCACGCGGCTTCGGCGTGCTCTCCAACGAATTCCGGGTTTTTTCGCAGGACCTGCGGACCTGCATGGATACGCTGACCAAGCTGGTCTATGCCTGCGTCAACGAGGTTTCGGTGATGCTCCAGGATCTGCGTTTCACGCGTTTGCTGATCGATGCCAGCAAATTGGCGCCGCAGGATGCGTTGACCGCCATTCTGCAACGGCGCCAGGGCAAGAGCGAGCAGCATGAGGCGCAACTGGCCAGCCTGCGCCGGCAGCTCAAGCTGGCCATGGAAGATGCTTTCCGGATGGTCGAACTGGGCGGTGTACTCGCCAAATCGGCCAAAATCGAAGCCGCCTACGGCCAGGCCTTTGCCGTGCCGCTGGCCCAGGTGTCGGGCGAATTCGACAACATCGTCGAAGAAATCCATCTCTCGCTCGAAGCACTGCGCCGCTCGGCGTTTTTTACCGGCAACTGAAGCGGGAGGGGGAGAAAGCAATGAAAACGACAAAAACCATTTTTCAGGACGGCAACCACAAGTGGGTGGCGATCGTTCGCGATCCGGCCAAGCCGGACTTCATCGTCGATACCAACGAATACCTGGTGACCAACGGCGGGCGCGGCCTGCTGGTCGATCCGGGCGGAGCCGAGATTTTCCCGGCGGTCTTTTCGGCGCTTTCTGCCGAGTTCGATCCGACCGCGCTGGCCGGCATCTTCGCATCGCACCAGGATCCCGATATCTGTTCATCCCTGGCGCTCTGGCTGGAATTCAATCCGGGCATGCGCTGCCATATCAGCTGGCTGTGGAGCAGTTTCATTCCGCACTTCGGTGGTACCGCCGATACGTTTGTCTCGATCCCGGACCAGGGTTCGGAAATTTCGCTCGAAGGCCTGATCCTGCAGGCGGTGCCGGCGCATTACCTGCACTCCTCCGGCAACTTCAATCTCTACGACAAGATCGCCAAGGTAATGTTTTCCGGCGATGTCGGCGCAGCCCTGCTGCCAGCGGGCGAGACCGGCCTGTTCGTCGAGGATTTCGACCGCCACATCCGGCATGCCGAAGGTTTTCACCGGCGCTGGATGGGCTCGAACGAAGCCAAGCGGCGCTGGTGCGAGCGGGTGTCGCAGATGGATATCGACATGCTCTGCCCGCAGCACGGCGCGATTTACCAGGGGGCGGACGTGGCACGCTTCATCAACTGGTTTGACGAATTGCAGGTCGGGATCGTCAGCGCCTGATTTTTGCGGATTTGATCGTGGTCAAAGATGCGGGCGGTAGCGCTCCGGACAATGGGTTTTCCCAACGCAGGAGCCCGCCATGACCACTATCCGCAGTCTGATGACCGACGATCATCGCCATTGCGACGATCTTTTTGCCGTTGCCGAAGAGGCGATGGCCGAAAACAAGATAAGCACGGCCGCCGCGGCCTTTGCCTGCTTCCGGCAGGCGATGCTGGCGCATTTCGCTGCCGAGGAAAAAACGCTGTTCCCGACTTTCGAGGCGAAGACCGGCATGAGCATGGGGCCGACCCAGGTCATGCGCCTTGAGCACACCCAGATGCGCACGCTGCTCGACGATGCCGCCGCCGCGCTGGCGGCCGGTAATGCCGACGACTATCTCGGCGTGGCCGAAACCCTGGTCATCATGATGCAGCAGCACAACATGAAGGAAGAGAACATTCTCTACCCGATGTGCGATCAGCACTTGCCGGGCGAACTGCCGGCCGTGCTCGAACGCCTGAACAGCGACCTTGCCCTGGTATGACTGACACCCCGCTTCACGCCAAAACGCCGCATGTCGTCGACGCCCGCTTCATGGAGCCGCCCGAGCCTTTCGTGCAGACCATGGAAATGCTCGATACGCTTCAGCCGGGCGAAAAAATGCTGCTCCTGCTCTACCGTGAGCCGCATCCGCTCTACCAGGTCCTGACGCGGAACGGGCATGCCTACAGCACCGAACTGTTGCCCGACGGCACCTTCGAAATCCTGATTTCACGCTGAACGGCCGAAACGAGCGGCTTTCCCATGCAGGCACTGCTTTCCTTCGAAAACGCGCCGCCCTTTGCCGCGCCGCTGCGCTTCTTCATCACGGCGCCGCTCTTTGCGCTGCTCGCCGGTTTGCTGTTGCTGATCGATGGCCCTGACCTGTTTGCCTCGCGCTGGTTGCCGGCCACGTTGGCGGCCACGCACCTGATGACGGTCGGTTTCATGCTGCAGGTCATGCTCGGTGCGCTGATCCAGATTCTGCCGGTGGTAGCCGGCGCCAACCTGGCGCAGCCGCTGCGCGTCGCCGCCGTTGTTCATCCCTGCCTGAGCGGTGGCGTCCTGCTGCTGGCGGCCGGGTTTTATTTCGGCCAACCGCTGCTGCTCGAAAGCGGCGCCGGGCTGCTCGGCCTGGGTGTTCTCGTCTTCCTGATCGTCGGCGGGCGCGCCTTGTTTGCTGTGCCATCGACCAGCCCGACCATCCGAGGTTTGAAATTGGCTTTTTTTGGCCTGTTGACCGTTGCCGGCCTCGGTGTCGTGCTGGCGCTGGCCATGGCGCGCGGCTGGGCCTTGCCCCTGCCGGAACTGACCGATCTGCACGCCGGCTTGGGCCTGGCTGGCTGGGCCGGCGTCTTGCTGGCTGCCGTGGCCTATGTCGTGGTACCGATGTTCCAGCTGACGCCGGGTTATCCGGCGCGGCCCGGCTGGTTGTTCCCGTTGCTGATCATCGGCCTGTTGCTGTTGTGGAGCCTGGCCGTGCTGCTCGCCATGCCGCTGCTGGTGCGAGTGGCCCAGGCCGGGTTGGCGCTGGCCGGGCTGGCCTTTGCCGGCCTGACCCTGCGTTTACAAGGCCGGCGCCGGCGGGCGCGTGCCGATGCGACCTATCGTTACTGGCAACTCGGTCTGGTCGCGAGCATTTTTGCCCTTTGCATGCTGTTGACCGCTGCGCTCGCGCCCAAGCTTGCCGAGTTGCCCGGCTGGCCCCTGTTTTTCGGGATTTTGCTGATCGCCGGCGGTTTTCTGCCTTTCATCATCGGCATGCTTTACAAGATCGTGCCTTTCCTCGCCTGGCTGCATCTGCAGAACCAGGGGCAGGGCAAGCTGCCGGCCCCGAACATGAGCCGCATCCTGCCCGATCTCGCCATGCAGCGCCAAATGAAGGCCTGGTTGCTGGCTGTCGTGCTGCTGCTCGCTGCGGTCGTCTTTCCCGACTGGCTGGCGCGGCCGGCCGGGCTGGCGCTGATGCTGGCCAGCGGCGGGCTGGCTTTCAACCTGCTGGCGGCGCTGCGGCGTTACCGGCAGCATGGTGCCGTGATTCGCGAGAAACTGGCGGCATGAGCTATCTCGCAGTCAAATACCTGCACGTCGGCTGTGTCGTGCTGAGCGGTCTCGGCTTCGCCTTGCGCGGCATCTGGATGCTGCGTTCCTCGCCGCTGTTGCAGGCGCGCCTGACCCGGCGTCTGCCGCATCTGCTCGATAGCCTGTTGCTCGGCAGCGCACTTTGGCTGGCCTGGTCTAGCGGCCAGTATCCGCTGGCACAGGACTGGCTGAGCGCCAAGCTGGGTGGCCTGCTCGTCTACATCGTTTGCGGCGCGCTGGCACTCAAGCGCTGCAGAAGCAGAAACGGGCGCATCGTCTTCCTGTTTCTGGCGGTGCTGGCCTACGCCTATATCGTCAGCGTTGCCCTGCGTCGGCAAGTCCTGCCCTGGCTGTAGCAGGGGCATTCCGGACAATTTCTCGGCGCTTGCCTGGCTTGCGCGTGCAATGACTCGTTTTTCTTCCGAACCCGGTTTACTATGCGTAAAGTAATATGTTGCGTTAATTGGGGGGAGACAAAATGACTATTGCAAAACGTTTGGCCATCTTGATTTTGGTGGCCGTCGCCGGCCTGATCGTGGTTGGCCTGTTCGGCCTGCGCCAGATGGGGGCGATCGATGCCAACCTGAAGTACGCCAACGAAAATTCGATTCCGAGTATTCGCAAGGTTGCCAACATGGACAGCAGCTTCCTGCGCTTGCGGGTTGCCGTGCTTGGCTTCCTGGTCAGCAATGAGGAACAGCGACCGGCTTACGAAAAGCGGATCGAATCTGCCAAGCAGGAAATCGATCAGCATATTCTCGCTTATGAAAAGCTGATCAGCGATGACAAGGACAAGCAGTACCTGGAGACGACCCGCAGCCTGGTCAAGGATTACATCCCTCTGCTTGACGTTGCCTTGTCGGCGACCAAGGCGGGGCAACCCGACAAGGCCAAGGCCGGCATGGGCCCGGCCGGTGAAATCTCCAAGAAGATCAGCGAGAACATCGAGGCGCATGCCAAGTACAACGAGTCGCTGGCCGAGCAGGAAGTGCAAAAGGCGGAAGAGGCCTACTCGAGCGGCAAGACCGTTTCAACGCTGGTCATCCTGCTCGCCATGGCGCTGACCGGGACGATGGGCTTCCTGCTTTACAGCCATGTCACGTCATCGCTGGGCGGCATGGTCGAAATCTTCTCGCGTATCGAAAGCTCGCTCGATTTCACCGGCCGTCTGCCGGTCAAGGGCGAAGACGAGGTAGCCAAGGCGGCCGGTGCCTTCAATCGCCTGCTCGATCGTCTGCAGGGGAGCCTTAAGGAAATTTCCCGTCACACGACGGCGGTGAATTCGGCGGCCAACCGTGTCGCGACTTCGTCGACCCAGATGTCGATTGCCTCCTCGCAACAGAGCGAAGCGGCTTCCAGCATGGCGGCGACGGTCGAGGAAATGACGGTCAGCATCAACCACGTTGCCGACCGCGCCCGCGAAGCCAACGAGCTGTCGCTGTCCTCCGGCGAGCAGGCGCAGCGTGGCGAAAGCATCATTGGCCAGACCGTCAGCGGCATCAACGGCATTGCCGAAACCGTACGTAGCGCCGCCGACCAGATTTCCTGCCTTGAACAGCAGAGCGAGCGGATCAGCCATGTCGTGGCGGTGATCAAGGAAGTGGCCGATCAGACCAACCTGCTGGCGCTCAATGCCGCGATCGAAGCGGCGCGGGCCGGCGAGCAGGGGCGCGGTTTCGCGGTGGTTGCCGACGAAGTGCGCAAGCTGGCCGAGCGGACGACGCAATCGACCCAGGAAATCGGCAAGACCATTGCCGAGATGCAGACCAGTGCCCAGTCGGCCGTGCAGGGTATCCGCCAGGTGGTGGACAAGGTCGAAGCCGGGGTGAGCAGTGCCGAACAGGCCAATGTGGCGATCCAGGCAATCGGCAGCAGTTCGCGTCAGGCGGTCGACATGGTTGGCGACATCAGCAGCGCGATTCGCGAACAGAGCATGGCGAGCACCAGCATCGCGCAGCAGGTCGAACATATCGCCCAGATGTCGGAAGAAAACAGCTCGGCATCGAGTGCGACCTCCGACACGGCCGGCGAACTGGCTGGTCTGGCCGAGGAAATGCATCGGGTCGTGGCCCAGTACCGGGTCTGAGCGCGTGCCGAACACCCGGTCGGGGGGCCGGATGTTCTCTGATAGCGCCCGCTTCTTATGGAGCGGGCGTTTTTTTGCCCGAATTATTCGCTGTAGAAGCCGACGCCGATCAGGCTGCCGTTTTCGCGCCGGATGAAAGTGCGTTTTTTCTCGACCGCATTGGTCACCGGGTTGCGCCAGACGTAATCGACCGTGCCTTCGCCCTTGCTCCGGGCCAGTTCGATCATCTCGCGGATCAGCGGATGTCCTTCGACATCGTGAAGGTCGCTGGCATCGGTGCCGACCCATTTCGGGTTCATGCCGTGCGCCTCGAACTTGCCGCTTTCCAGGTTGACGGCAAAGACGTAAAGGTCGTCGCGCACGAAGCTGCCGCGCGTGTCGTTGAACTTGCCGGCGGCGCTGCGAATGCCTGACTTGCGCACCTCGGCGCTCGCCGCGTCGAGCAGTTTGCGGGCATCGTCGGCGGTTGACCGTGGCGCGTAGTAGCCGACGCCGAGGATGTAGTCGCCTTCGCGATGCAGCCAGGCGACCTTGGGTTCGACATGGTTGCTCTTGCGGTTGAGCCAGACGTAGCGGATGCGCGCCTCCGGCTGCTTGTCGGTGACGGCGATCATCTGGCGGAAAATCGGGCTGCCGGCGGCGTCGACCGTATCGAGCACCTTGAGGCCGATCAGGCTGTCCGGGGCGGCGCCGTTGGCAACATAGGTGCCCTGGCGGTCGATCACATAGACATAGAGGTCCTTGCGCACGAACGCTCCCTTGCGCTCGTTGAAGGCCGGCCAGGCCTTGTCCGGGCCGTTCGCCTGCAGGTGTTTGACCGCCTGGTCGAAGAGGGCGCGGGCCTCGCGCGGCGTCGCGTGTTCGCCGGCCGTGGCCAGCGAGCTGGTCGCGAGCAGGACGATGCCGGCCAGGCCGAGGGTGGGTTTCTTGTGCATTGCTAGGTCTCCGTAACGTTGGTTTGGGTGTTTCAGGCGCCGAT
Source organism: Quatrionicoccus australiensis (assembly GCF_020510425.1). NCBI lineage: Bacteria > Pseudomonadati > Pseudomonadota > Betaproteobacteria > Rhodocyclales > Azonexaceae > Quatrionicoccus > Quatrionicoccus australiensis. The sequence continues at coordinate 1,053,528 of NZ_JAHBAH010000001.1, read as the reverse complement.
GCCCTGGCGAATATCGACCAGGCCGTGTCGTGCGGCCAGGTGGAGCAGCTTGAAATCGCTGTCGGTATCGAGCTTCTGACGGATCAGCGAAAGATAGTTGAGCACCGTCTTCTGGCTCAGGTGCATGGAACTGGCGATCACGCTGGCCGGCTCGCCGTGCGCGAGCAAGCGCAGGACCTCGAATTCGCGCGGCGTCAGCTGCTTGAGCGGGGCGTCGCCGTCGATCGCCTCGCGCGCCAGGATCTCGGCAATTTCGGGCGAAAAAACACGTTTACCGCTGGCGACGCGGCGGATGCCGGCGATCACGTCCTCCGGCTCGCAATACTTGGTCAGATAGCCGTGCGCGCCGCTTTTCAGCGCCTGCGTGACGTGCCCGGCGCTGTCGTGCATGGACAGCACGAGAATGCGCAAGGCCGGCAGGCGGGCCAGCATGCCGCGGATCGCCTCGATGCCGCTGCTGCCTTTCAGGCTCAGGTCGACCAGCGCGACATCGGGCCGGCAGCGCAGCGCCAGCGCGTTCGCCTCGTCGGCGCTGGCGGCCTCGCCGACCACCTGCAGGCCGGGTTCGGCGTCGAGCAGCCGGCGATAGCCGGTGCGGACCACGGCGTGGTCGTCGATCAGGGCGATGCGTATCATGTTCGTCTCCTTGTTGTTCTACTGTGTCCTACCCCGGTACTGCCCGCGGCAGGACTGCGCAGAGGCGCAATCCGCCGGTTTTTTCATTGCTCGCGTGGCAACGTCCGCCCACCATCTCGAGCCGTTCGGTCATGCCGAGCAGGCCGCCGCGGCCGGCATGGGCGGTGTCCGGCAGGCCGCAACCGTCATCGACGATTTCGGCCCGGATTTCGCCGTCGACCGCCAGCAGCCCGACTGCACAGAAGCGCGCGCCGCTGTGTCGGACGACGTTGGTCAGCGCCTCCTGTACCACCCGGTAGAGCGCCAGCGCCGCCTCGTCGGAAAGCGCCGGCAGCTCGCCCGGCAGATCCAGGTGAAAAACGATGCCGGTGCTGCGTGCCTGCCAGCCGTCCACCAGTTCGCGCAAGGCGCCACCCAGACCACCGGCATCCAGCCCGTGCGGGCGCAGCGACTTGAGCATCTGGCGCAACTGGCTGCCACCCTGACGCAGGTCGCGGCGCAACTCGCCGGCACAGGCGGCAACCTCGAGTGGTGAGAGTTGCCCGGCATGGCGTTCAAGATGCGCCGCAGTCACGTTCAAGGCGGTCAGCGTCTGCCCCATCTCGTCATGCAATTCCCTTGCCAAAGTCCGGCGCTCCTCTTCCTGGACGCGAATCAACTGGTGCGCCAGGTCGCGCCGGGCGGCGCGCGATGTCTTGAGCGCAGCAGCCAGCGCCTCGATGGCACCGGCGACGCGGCGGAATTCGTGGAGCCGGAAGGCGGGCAGGGCGGGATCGGCATCGCCGCCGGCCAGGCGTTCCAGCCCGGCCTCCAGTTCGCGTACCGGACTCAGCGCCCGGTGTGCCGACCACCACGCCAGCAGCAGGGTTGCTCCAGAAAAGAGCAGCAGGGTGATCAATAGTCGAACACTGTCACCCAGGCGCTCGTCGATTTCCGAGGCCGGGTTGGGCGCGATATGCAGCGTGCGCGTGCCGAGCACGATGCGCTCGACTGCGGCCGGTGCCGTCGGCGCAAGCAGCCCGGCCAGGCCGCCGCGCTCGGGGGCGGGCAGGGCGGCCGCGTCGAAGGCGATATTGAGGTGACGCAAGGCGGCATCGGCGGCAAGGGCATGCAACTGCGCTTCGGCCGCGGCGGCGGGCAGTGCCGGGTCGAGCGCGGCGACGGCGCCGAGCAGACGGGCGAGGCGGGCCGAGGCCGCGGTTTCGGTGTTGATGTCGCTGCGCAGCGAATACAGGTTGATCGCCAGCGCAACCACCAGCAGGCCGCCGAGCAGGGCACCGAGTGTATGCAGCAGGCGTTTGCGCAGATCCATTGCCAGACTCCGGAATGAGGTTGCCTGTCCTACAGCAGGTTTCATACCGGCGGCCCGGATGACCGGGAAGATTTCCCGGTTTGCCGGTGAGCTTCTCCCGAGACGGGCGGCCCACGCCGGATGAATACTCGGCTCGCCTGCTGCCCAAGCCAGGCCGGCCCGACCGACGGGGACGCAAGAAAATCATCCAGGAGACAAAGGAAAACATGAAACCGAACCGCTTCAACCCCCGCCCGACCCTGCTCGCCGCACTGCTCGCCGCCTGCTTCTGCGCCCCGGCCCAGGCCGGCAAGACGGTGAGCTGGGAAGACATCCTCAATGACGACAAGACGACCGGCGACGTGCTGTCCTACGGCCTCGGCCTCAAGGCGCAGCGCTTCAGCCCGCTGAGCAAGGTCAATACCAAGAACGTCGAGCACCTGGTGCCGGCCTGGAGTTTCTCCTTCGGCGGCGAAAAGCAGCGTGGCCAGGAAGCGCAGGCGCTGGTGCATGACGGCGTGATCTACGTCACCGCATCGTATTCGCGCATTTTCGCGATCGATGCGCGCAGCGGCAAACGCCTCTGGGAATATGAAGCCCGCCTGCCCGACGACATCCGTCCGTGCTGCGACGTGGTCAACCGCGGCGCCGCCATCTACGGCAACAAGATCTACTTCGGCACGCTCGACGCGGCCATCGTCGCGCTCGACAAGGACACCGGCAAGGTCGCCTGGCGCAAGAAGTTCGGCGACCACAAGGTCGGCTACACGATGACCGGCGCGCCCTTCGTGGTCAAGGACGAAAAGAGCGGCAAGGTGCTGCTGGTGCACGGTTCGTCAGGCGACGAATTCGGCGTCGTCGGCTGGCTGTTCGCACGCGATCCGGATACCGGCGAGGAAGTCTGGGCGCGACCGATGGTCGAAGGCCACATGGGCCGCCTGAACGGCAAGGAATCGACTCCGACCGGCGACAAGGACGCGCCGTCCTGGCCGCGCGACAAGGAGGGCAAGCTCGTCGACGCCTGGAATCACGGCGGCGGCGCGCCCTGGCAGACGGCCAGCTACGACGTCGAAAAGAACATGGTGGTGATCGGCGCCGGCAACCCGGCCCCGTGGAACACCTGGCACCGCACCAAGGAAGGCGACGATCCGCGTAACTGGGACAGCCTGTTCACCTCCGGCCAGGCCTATGTCGATGCCAGTACCGGCGAGTTGAAGGGCTTCTTCCAGCATACCCCGAACGATGCCTGGGACTTCTCCGGCAACAACTCGGTCGTCCTCTTCGAATACAAGGATCCGAAGACCGGCAAGCCGGTCAAGGCCTCGGCGCACGCCGACCGCAACGGCTTCTTCTTCGTCACCGACCGCGAGAAACTGACCAGCGGTGCCGGCTACCCGAACAAGCCGACGGCGCTGATCGGTGCCTGGCCCTTCGTCGAAGGCATTACCTGGGCTTCCGGTTTCGATCTCAAGACCGGCCGGCCGATCGAGAAGGGCAACCGGCCGCCGCTGCCGAAGGAAGGCTCAGAAAAGGGCGACTCGGTGTTCGTCTCGCCGCCTTTCCTGGGCGGTACCAACTGGATGCCGATGAGCTACAGCCCGCAGACCGAGCTGTTCTACATTCCCGCCAACCACTGGGCGATGGACTACTGGACTGAAAAGCTGACCTACAAGGCCGGTTCGGCCTACCTTGGCCAGGGTTTCCGCATCAAGAAGCTGTTCGACGACCACGTCGGCACGCTGCGCGCGCTGGACCCGAAGACCGGCAAGATCGCCTGGGAGCACAAGGAGAAATTCCCGCTCTGGGCCGGCACCATGACCACCGCCGGCGGCCTCGTGTTCACCGGCACCTCGGACGGCTACGTCAAGGCCTTCGATGCCAAGAACGGCAAGGAACTGTGGAAGTTCCAGACCGGCTCCGGCGTGGTTTCGGTGCCGATTACCTGGGAAATGGACGGCGAGCAGTTCATCGGCATCCAGTCCGGTTACGGCGGCGCCGTGCCGCTCTGGGGGGGCGACCTGGCCGACTTGACCAAGCAGGTGACGCAGGGCGGATCGATGTGGGTCTTCAAGCTGCCTAAATCGCTCAAGCGCTAGCACGGCGCAGTCTTCCGGCCCAAGCAGCTGCCGTCTCCCTGCGGCAGTTGGCGATGGCCGCCGGCACCGGCATGGGGTGTCGGCGGTCGGGTCGGGGGCCTGGCCGGCAATGGATGATTCTGCAATGACACTGCGTTCCCTGATTTTTGCCCTTTTTTTCGTGTCGACCGCTAGCTTGGCCGCCGAGCCCTTTATGCCGACAGTCATTAACGGTTGCGGCATCTGGCCGCATGCCCGTTGTGCCGGTGCCGACCTGCGCCACGCCAACCTGGCTGGCAAGAACCTGGCCGGGGCCGACCTGCGCGGTGCGCAACTGGCGCGTGCCGATCTGCGCGGCGCCAACCTGGCCGGTGCCAATCTCGACGGCGCCGACCTGACGGCGGCCCGTCTCAACAAGGTCAGCGCGCCGACCGCAACCTTTCGCGGCGCCCGCCTGGTCGGTGCCGATCTCGAATTCGCCCGCCTTTTCCGGACCGATTTCTCCAATGCCGACCTGAGCGGTGCCAACCTCGAGGCGGCCAAGGCCAATTTCGCCTGGTTCATCGGCGCCCGCCTGGTCGACACCAACCTGCAGGAAAGCAAGTTCTACACGGTCAACTTCCAGGGGGCCGACCTTTCCGGCAGCTACCGCCGCTACACGGTATTCCAGGATGCCGATTTCACAGGCTGCCGCGCCTGTCCGACCGACTGGTGAGACCCATGCGCAAACTTTTTTCCCTGTTCTGTGCGGTACTGTTCAGTGCCGCCGTCCATGCCAACGAAGTCGCCGTCGCCCCCGATGTCGCGCCGGACGGCCTGGCGCCGCTCGGCGAAACCTGGCTCGAAGCCAATCCCTACCGCGGCCAGCCGGCCGCCGTCAGTATCGGGCGGGCGGCCTACAACCAGGCCTGCGCCCGTTGCCACGGCGCCGATGCGGCGACCAATGCGGCACCGGCCCCCGATCTGCGCCAGATCAACCGCTACTGCCGGCGGATCGACGACGCCGAACTGAACGCCGCCTGCATGCGCGACAACGACGCCTGGTTCGCCAAGTCGGTGCGCTACGGCAAGGTCATCGTCGGCGTCACCCACATGCCGCCCTGGCAAGGCGTGCTCAAACAGGAACTGGCCTGGGCCATCCAGACCTTCATCGAGGCGCAGGCGAGCCGGGGGCGCGAGTGAGCGCTAGCGGTCGACAAGAAAAAACAGGCAAAAATGAGGCAAATCCGCCTTCTTGCAGCTTGCTATTCGTCCCCTTCAGTAAGCGAACTTGCCGGCGCCGATGATTTCCTTTTGCCGCTCAAAACAGCTTTGCAGGCGTTTGCGCAGCGTATCCGGCACCTCGTTCAGCTTTGCGTACAGCCACCACTGGCCGTAAACGATGCCGGCCATTTCCTTGATCAGCGCGCAGGCCTGATCGGCCGAAAGATCGAAATGCGCCGCCGATTGGACCGCCAGCGCCAGACTCGATTCCTGCGTTGTGCCATCGATCGACAGCATCTGGTAGCCGAGATTGGTCAGTTGCGGGACGACGTCGAAGGCCGGCGACAGAACGTATCGGTCTTGTCCCGCCCAAAGCATGCCGTGGTTTTTCAGATGGTCATCGCTGTTGTCGATCAGCAGGTTGAAGAGCATGCGGCGAAACAGCTCCTTCAAGTCGGCGCCCGGCCGCAAGCTGAGCCGGCGGATGACGCGGGCGAACTCGACGTAGCTGCCGGCGCTCGACTCATAGGGAATGTCGAGCAGGGCGCTGGCCGAAAGGTAGTGCAGGCGCTGCTGCGCATCCTCGCCAAAACGGTCGAAGCGCCGTGAAAGAAAGGCCGTTTCGCCGCGCCCGACCGGCAGGGTCATGAACTGCGGTACCTGGATGCCGCAGTGCGTGGCGAGACCGAGGGCGGTGGCTTCGAGCGTCTGAATGTCGAGTGGATCGCCGGCAGCAGGAAACTTGGCCAGCCACAAGGCATGCTCGTGCGTAAGCGACGCCTTGGGGCGGGCGCCGCCCAGGCTGCCGCCGCGCAGCAGCAGGCGCTTGAGCGGCGGCGGGATTTCCATGTCGTATTGCAAGCGGCGGACCGCATCGGCCAGTTGCGCCAGTTCGTGGTGCGGCAGTTCGGCTGGCGGCGGCATCTCCCGGCTTGCGGAAAAAACCATGGCGCCGATACGATCCTCGTTGGTCAGCAACAGTTGTTCGCGCTCGCTCGGCAGGCGGCCACCCAGTTCATTGGCGAGTACGCGTAGCCCCCAGGCGTCGGGCAAGGCGTCCTTGATGCTCAGCGGCAAGGCGCCACCGTCGCGCAGCAGACGCGCCGGCAGGCGGAAAGTGTCGCGTTGCAAAGGCAGGTGCAGCGGATTCAGGGCCAGCGCAGAGGGGCGTTCGAGGTAGCCCAGGCCGTAAGCCAGATGGCCGCTTTCCTGCAGGTTGTTGCGTTCGAGTTTGAGCAGGGCAGCCGTCGTTGGTGACTCTTCCCCCGGCAGGTAAAGACCGACGTACAGCGTGCTTTCAGAAATCCCGTTCGTCATTGCCGATTCCTTTGCTGGTCGGGCGTGCCCGTTGGCTACGCTTGTTGCCGAGCATGCCGATGTCGAGCGGGCTGAGTTGCTCGATGTCTTCATGGCGACCGAACAGCCACAGGGCATGCGCCAGCAACCCCAGGCTGACCGTCGGCTTGCCGCCTTCCAGCGCGCGATAGGTGGTCGGCGAGCAGAGCAGGCGCTCGGCCGCCTGTTCCAGCGTCATGTTCCCGGCAAGACGCCTGGCGCGCAGGCGCAAGCCGAGGTTTTTCAACATCGCAAGCGCTTCGGGCGGCAGGGCGTTGATACTGTTTGTCGAGCGCGGCATGGTTAATAAACTGGCGATTAAGTTGTTTAGTAGTCAGTCTATCAGCTATGTTGGGTTTGTGTACCTGCTTTCCACCATCCCATCTCCGGTCAGCCGGGTTTGCGGCGCGTAGCGAAAACAGCGGCTCCATGCGTGCGAGTGAGCGCTGGCGGTCGACGCCCCGCCAGCACGCAAAAACGGCGTACCCGCTTGCGCCGGTACGCCGTTGCCGGCGGGGGCTGTTGCCCCCGCGTCAGGTGGCAAAACTCAGTTCTTGTGCAGCTTGAACACCCAAACCGAACCGCCCTGTTCGAGGAAGTTCACGCGCTTGGCGACGTCGCCGCCCCAGAGCGGCACGGCGCCGCCCCAGCCGGTGGTGACGGCGATCATCTGCACGCCGTCCTGTTCCCAGCTGATCGGCGGGGCAACGATGCCGGTGCCGGTCTGGAAGGACCACAGTTCCTGGCCGGTCTTGGCATCGAGCGCCTTCAGGTAGCCTTCCGGCGTACCGTAGAAGACCAGGCCGCCGGCCGTGGTCAGCACGCCGCCCCAGAGCGGCGCGTAGTTCTTGTTTTCCCAGACGATCTTGCCGGTCGCCGGGTCCATGGCGCGCAGCACGCCGATGTAGTCGTCGTGGATGGCCTTGATCGTGAAGCCGGCACCGAGGTAGGCGGCGCCCTTCTTGTAGGCAACCGGTTCATTCCAGATGTCCATCGACCACTCGTTGGCCGGCACGTAGAAGAGGCCGGTCTGCGGGCTGTAGGCCATCTGCTGCTGGTTCTTGCCGCCGAGGAAGGACGGGGCCGAGAAGACGACCTTGCCCTTCTTGCCATCGGCTTCGTCCGCCGGGTTGCCCGGACGGCCTTCCTCGATGTAGTTCGGACGGCCGGTTTCCAGGTTGAAGCCGGTGGCCCAGGTGATCTTCCTGACGAAGGGATGGGCGCCGAGCAGCTTGCCGTTGGTCCGGTCGTTGACGAAGAAGAAGCCGTTGCGGTCGGCCTTGGCGCCGGCCTTGACGATCTTGCCGGTCTTCGGGTCCTTGAAGTCGAAGGAGACGAACTCGTTCACCCCGTCAAAGTCCCAGCCGTCGTGCGGCGTGCCCTGGAAGTGCCAGACGATCTTGCCGGTGTCGGCATCGATCGCCACGGTCGAGGACGAGAACAGGTTGTCGCCGGGGCGCAGGTGGCTGTTCCACGGCGCCGGGTTGCCGGTACCGGCGAAGATCAGGTTGGTTTCCGGATCGTAGGTGGCGCCGTTCCAGGTGGCGGCGCCGCCGGTCTTCCACAGGTCGCCTTCCCAGGTCGCGTTGGTGGTGCCGGAAATGCCGTTCTCGAGCTTGTTGCCGTCCTTGTCCCAGGCGTAGCCCATGTGACCTTCGACGGTCGGGCGCGTCCACAGCAGCTTGCCGGTTAGCGGGTCGCGCGCGTCGATGCGGCCGACGACGCCGAACTCGCCACCGGAAACGCCGGTGATCAGCTTGCCCTTGGCGACGATAGGCGCGGCGGTGGCCGAGTAGCCGGCGGCGTAATCGCCGAGCTTTTCCTTCCAGACGACCTTGCCGGTGTTCTGGTTGAGGGCGACCAGTTGCGCGTCGAGCGTCGCGAAATAGACGAGGTCGCCGTACAGCGCGGCACCGCGGTTGATCACGTCGCAGCAGGGCATGATGCCGTCGGGCAGGCGATGCTCGTACTTCCACAATTTCTTGCCGGTCTTGACGTCGACCGCAAACAGGCGGCTGTACGACGCGGTGACGAACATCTTGCCGTTATGGACGACCGGCTGCGACTCCTGGCCGCGCTGCTTCTCGCCGCCGAAGGACATCGACCAGGCCGGGACCAGGTTCTTGACCGTCTTGGTATTGATCTGCGTGGACGGGCTGAAGCGCTGGCCCTGGGTGCCGAGGCCGAAGCTGACGACATCGCCGGTGGTCTTGGCGTCGTTCACGATGTCAGCATCGGTCACCGTGGCCAGGGCCGGGCTGCCGGCGATCGCCAGCGAGGCGGCCAGGGCCAGGGCAAGGTTGCGCTGCCGTGGGGATTTGCAAATGTGCATGGATTGTCTCCTTGATTATTCATAGGCGCCTGACGACCGCCCTGAGGCAGCGTTCGGCATGACCTGCCGGCGAATGCCTTCCCTTTCCCTGGAACGATTCGCTGACTGAAGGCCCGGATTGCAAGGCGCGTGCCATTGCCCGGCGCACGCCTTGCCGTGCCTGCTGTAACGGCGTTTTGGCCTATTTTTCGTGGTTGACCGTGGCGCGCTGTGCGGAGCAGGGCGAGTGCTGCAAATGAGGGCAACTGTTCCAAACTTGCGCAATCGGGGGCGCAGCGGTCGACCGCCGGAAAAGCCGATAAATCGTTTTCGCCCCGGCTGGCGGCCCGTCGCGCCTTCCCTTTACTGATTGGCACGCCGCTTGCAGACATTCCTGCCATAGAGACCCGCAAGGGCGAGAAGGAGCGAGACAGGCATGGCACAGATCAATTACCCCCTGAGTGTGGCGGCACTGGCGCTGGCGGCGCTGATGTCGCCGGCCGACGCGGCGGCCTTGCGCGAGCAGGGCGACCCGCTCGCCTCGGCGCGCTGGGAAGACATGCGGCGCAGCTTCCTCGCCGACGCGCCGGTGCTGTTCGATCCGCGGATCAAGGTGATCGCCCCGTCCACCGCCGAAAACCCCATGCAGGTGCCGGTCACCGTCGATGCGACCGGTCTGCCCGGCGTTGTCGAGGTAGTCGTCTTCGCCGACTTCAATCCGATTGTCGAAGTGCTGCGCTTCTACCCGGATAGCGCCGCCGCGCTGCTCGGCTTTCGCGTCAAGCTGCAGCAATCGACGCCGGTCCGCGCCGCGGCCCGCACGGCCGACGGCGTCTGGCATGTCGGCGGCACCTGGGTGAATACCGTCGGCGGCGGCTGCACCGCGCCGGCTGCCGGCAAGGCGGCGCCCGACTGGCAGGCCAGCCTCAACCAGGTGAGCGGCCGGCAATGGTCGGAAGGCCCCAATGCCAGCCGCCTGCGCCTGCGCATCGTGCACCCGATGGACACCGGCCTGGTCGCCGGCACGCCGGCCTTCCATCTGGAAGAAATCGAGTTCCGCGACGAAGCCGGGCGCCGCCTGATGCGCCTGCGCACCTTCGAGCCGGTCGCCGAAAACCCGGTATTCACGCTGCAACCGGGCATCGTCGGGCAAACCGTGATCAGCGCCGGACGCGATAACAACGGCAACCGTTTCGAAGCGCGCATCGCCCCATGAAACGCCTCCTCGCCGCCCTCCTGATCCTTGCCGTGGCGCCCGCCGGCGCCGCCGGCTACGACTACGCGCTCAAGGTGCAGGCGGTGGCGCCCGACGTCTACGCCTTCATCGGCCGCACCGAGGATTTCGATACGCTCAACGGCGGCAATATCGTCAATACCGGCTTCATCGTCGGGCCGGCTGGCGTCGTCGTCATCGATACCGGCCCCTCGCTGCGCTACGGCCGCCAGATGCGCCAGGCGATTGCCGCCGTCACGCCGCTGCCGCCCGTCTTCGCCATCAACACGCACCATCACCCCGACCATTTCCTTGGCAACCAGGCCTTTGCCGACCTGCCGCTCGCCGCTTTGCCGGCCACCGCTCAGGGCATCGCCGCCGACGGCAACGCCTTCGCCGAGAACCTGTTCCGCCTGAGCGGCGACTGGCTGCGCGGCACCGAGGTCGTCGTGCCGACGCGCAGCCTGAGCGCCGGCCCGCTCGCCGTCGCCGGCCGCCGCCTGCGCCTGATCGCGCTGACCGGCCACACCGGCGCAGACCTCGCGGTCTACGACGAAAAAAGCGGCGTTTTGTTCGCCGGCGACCTGGTCTTCAACGGCCGCGCCCCGACCACGCCGCATGCCGACGTCGCGCACTGGCTGCAGGCACTCGACCAACTCGAAGCCCTGACCCGCGAACCCGGCTTCGTCGCGCTGGTCCCCGGCCATGGCGCGGTGGCGCGCGATGCGGCGCCGATCCGCCAGACGCGCGCCTGGCTTAATTGGCTGCAAGCCGCCATGCGCGATGCCGCGGCCGCCGGCCTCGACATGAACGAAGTGCTGGCCCGACCGCTGCCCGCCGAATTTGCCGGCATGGCGCAGGGCGTCAGCGAATACCGGCGTTCGGTTGGGCATCTTTTCCCGGCCGCCGAAATCGAGGCCCTGCCGCATGCGCACTGAGGCGCTTTCCTTGCCGCAAGGCTTTGCCCCCGGTTTTGAGCATTTCCCGGCGGTCGACCGTAAATTGCTGGCCATTTTGCTCGCCTCGCTCGCCCTGCACGCCGGCCTGCTCGCCTGGACGCAGGCGCCGCGCCGGCCGCTGGCATTCGAGTTGCCACCCATCGTCGCCAGCTTGCGGCCCATGGCCGTCACCCCATCCGGAGCCGCGCCCGGCGCGCTCCCCCAAGAGGTCCGGCAGCCTGCGCCGCGCCCGCAGCCGAAGGCGGCTGCGCGCGTCCTGGCGGCTGCCGGGCCGGCCGATTCGGTGCGCGTGCCTGCACCGCCTGTCACGCCGGCCGTTGTTCCCGCCGCAGCCGTTGCTCCTGCTGCACCTGCTGCCGCCAGCGCCCGGCCCGCTGCAGAAAATGCCGTTTTGCCGGCGTCGACCGCTGCGGCCGGACCGTTGCAGGCCGATCTGCTCGCCGCCTACCGTCGCCAGCTCGCCGAACTGTTCGCGCGCCACCAGGAATATCCGCGCGTCGCCGCCCTGCGCGGCTGGGAGGGCGAGGTCCGCCTGCGCTTGACCGTGGCGCGCAAGGGCAATCTGCTGCATATCGAAGTCGAGCGTTCGAGCGGCTACGGCATTCTCGATCAGCACGCCCTGGCCATGGTCGGCGAGCTGTCGGGCCTGCCGGCCCTGCCGGCGGCGCTGGAGGGCAACGAGATCCAGGTGCTGGTCCCGGTCAATTACAAGCTCAAAAAAACAACATGAGACAAATCCCCAAACGCGCCCTCGGCCTTGCCCTGGCCGCCGCCTTCGGCCCGGCCCTGGCCGCCGAAAACCTGATCGAAACCGCGACCGTCGAGGTGATCGGCAACTCGCCGCTGGCCGGCCTCGGCATTCCGCGCTGGCAGGTGCCGGCCAATGTGCAGTCGGTCGGCAGCCGTCAGCTTGAAGAGCAGGAAAGCCTCAACCTGCCCGAATTCATGGCGCGCCAGTTGCCCAGCGTTAACGTGAACGAGATCCAGGGCAATCCCTTTCAGGTCGATCTCAATTACCGCGGTTTCACCGCCTCGCCGCTGCTCGGCACGGCGCAGGGCCTGTCGGTCTATGTCGACGGCGTGCGCGTCAACGAGCCCTTCGGCGACACGGTGAACTGGGAATTGCTGCCGCATTCGGCGATTGCCGGCATGGAGCTGATGCCCGGCTCGAACCCGCTGTTCGGCCTGAACACGCTGGGCGGCGCGCTCTCCATCCGCACCAAGAGCGGCTTCAGCCAGCCCGGCAGCAAGATGGAATTGTCCGGCGGCAGCTTCGGACGCAGCAATCTCGAACTCGAACACGGCGGCAACGACGGCACGCTGGGCTGGTATGTCGGTGGCGACTGGTTCCGCGAGGACGGCTGGCGCGATCATTCGAAATCGGATGCGAAAAACCTGTTCGCCAAGCTTTCCTTGCGCGGTGCCGCCGGCGAGGCCGACCTCAGCCTGAGCCGCGCCCTGACCCGGATGACCGGCAACGGTCTGTTGCCCGAATCGATGTGGGCCGAACGCCGTGCCCAGGTGTTCACGCACCCGGATCGCACGCGCAACGACCTGACCCAGCTCGTGCTCTCCGGCCGCCTCTGGCTGAGCGACACGCAGAGCCTGTCGGGCAATGTCTATGTCCGCCACAACCAGACGCGCACCTTGAACGGCGACGTCAACGACGAGTTCGAGGACGGCGCCTTCGACGGCGTCTCCAACCAGGAATCCGGTGCCTACAACCGCACCCATACCCGCCAGTTTGGCAGCGGCGGCGCCGTGCAGTGGAACCTGAGCAGCGAGCGGCAGCAATTGACCCTCGGCGTCTCCTACGACCATGCCCGCATGCGTTTCCAGCAGACGCAGGAACTCGGCATCATCGACGCGACGCGCGATGTCTCCGACCTGGCGCCGGCCAGCGAAGAGAACCGCCTGCGCGGCATGACGCGCACCGCCAGCCTGTTCGCCACCGACACCATCCGCTTGCAGCCCGATCTGCACCTGACCGCCTCGCTGCGCTACAACCAGAGCCGGGTCACGACGCAGGACGAACTCAACCCGGTGGCGCCCAATCTCGACGGCAACCATTCCTACCGCAGCCTCAACCCGGCGCTCGGCATCAGCTGGCAGGCGGCGACGGCGCTCAACACCTACGCCGGCTTCAGCCAGGGCAACCGCATCCCGACGCCGATCGAACTCGGCTGTGCCGACCCGGCCAATCCGTGCACCCTGCCCAATTCGATGGCGGCCGATCCCTATCTCAAGCAGGTCATCGCGCGCACCGTCGAAGCCGGGCTGCGCGGCCGCCTGGCCGGCAATATCGAGTGGAATGCCGGCGTCTACCGTACTGTCTCGTCGAACGACATCCTCTTCGTCGGCACCTCGACCAGCGCCGGCTATTTCACCAATTTCGGCAAGACGCAGCGCCAGGGCCTGGAACTCGGCATCAACGGCCGCCGGCGCAGCGTCGACTGGTTTGCCAATTACAGCTGGCTGCACGCCACCTTCCAGTCCGCCGCCTGCATCCTGGCCGCCAACAACAGCACGCGCGGCACGGCGCCGGAATGCACGGGCGGCGGCCAGGACGACGAGATTTACGTGAAAAAGGGTGATCGCCTGCCCGGTTTGCCGGCGCACAGCCTGAAAATCGGCCTTTCCTGGCAGTCGACCGACTGGCTGCGCGTCGGCGGCGACATCCAGGCCTTTTCCAGCCAGTACGCGCGCGGCAACGAAAACAACCAGCACCAGGCCGGCACGTACACCGACAGCCTCGGCACGACGCGCACCTACGAAGGCGCCGGCAAGATTCCCGGCTACGCCATCCTCAACCTCAATGCCGAAGTGCGCCTGGGCAGCGGCTGGCAGCTGTTTGCCAAGGTCAACAACGTCTTCGACAAGCGCTATGCGACGGCCGGGGCGCTCGCCGAGAACCCGTTTGCCGGCGGCGCCTTCCAGATCGATTCGGCCAACTGGCGGCGCGAAACCTTCGTCGCGCCGGGCGCGCCGCGCGCCGCCTGGCTCGGCCTGCGCGTCGCCTTCGGGAGCTGAACATGCGTCGCCTGCATCCGGCCAGTCTGCACACCCGCATCAGCCTCGTCCTGACCGGCTTTGCCGCCAGCCTGCTGCTGGTGCTGGCCGGCCTCTGGCTGCACGGCGCACGCGAGGCGATCCACGAAGAAGTCGAAGCCGCCAACCGCGTTTCGTTGCAATGGCTGACCGCGCTAACTGCCGAAATGCAGGGCGTCCCGGCGGCCGAACTGGAGGCGCGCGTGCTCGGCATGGTCCGTCCGCTCGGCCGCATCCGCGCCAACGCGCTGGAAGTTTTTGCTGCCGACGGCCGGCGTCTCTACAAATCGCCGCCGCCGACCTACAAGGCCGGACGCAGCGTGCCGGCGGCGTTTGCCGCCTTGCTTGAGCCCGAGCTGGCACCGCGTCAACTAGCCGTCGGCGAACTGCAACTGCTGCTGACGCCGGATGCCTCGCGCTCCCTGATCGACGCCTGGGACGACCTGCTGGCGATGAGCGGCTGGGCGCTGTTGCTGCTCGGCCTGCTCTTCTTCGCGACGCGGCGCGCCCTCGACCGTGCCCTGCGCCCGCTGGCGCAGGTCATGCAGGCGCTCGAGCGGACCGGCGCCGGACGTTTCGACACCCGCCTGCCGGTCTTCGCGACGCCCGAACTCGGCCGCCTGTCGCGCGCCTTCAACGGCATGGCCGACCGGCTGGCGGCAGCGGTCGACAGCAATGTCCGCCTCGAAACCGAGCGCGAAGTCGGCGAACGCCTGCAGGCCCGGCTCGATGAAGAACGCCGCGCCATCGCGCGCGAACTGCATGACGAACTGGCGCAAGGCATCACTGCCGTGCGCGCCCTGGCCGGCGCCATCGTCCAGCGCAGCGCCGAACAGCCGGCGCTGCACGCGCCGGCGCAGGGCATCGTTGCGGTGACCGGCGAGATGCAGGAAGGCGTGCGCGGCATCCTGCACCGCCTGCGCCCGCCGGCCAGCGGCAGCCTGGCGGCGCGTCTCGAACGCAGCCTGCTCGCCTGGCAACTGCAGCATGAAGAAATCGAACTGCGCAGCAGTGTCGCACAGGGTGATGGCGCGCTTGGCGAGGTCGTCGAACAGACCGTGCTGCGCATCGTCCAGGAAGGCCTGACCAATGTCGCCCGGCATGCCGGCGCCAGTCGCGTCGAACTCGACATCCGGCGCCAGGGCGATGTCCTGCAGATCGTCCTGCGTGACAACGGCCGTGGCCGCGGCAGCCGCTCGGCCCAGGCCGGCAGCGGTCTCGGCTTGACCGGCATGGCCGAGCGCATCGCGTTGCTCGGCGGTCAACTAAACCTGAATAACCGGGCCGCGGGCGGCTTCGCCCTCGAAGCCTGCCTGCCGCTCTCGCTTTCCCTGGAGGAAATCGCATGAACCCCGCACTCAAGGGCGTCCGCGTCCTGCTCGCCGACGATCACGCGATCGTCCGTCTCGGCTTTCGCCTGCTACTCGAAGGTGCCGGCGCCGAGGTCGTCGCCGAATGCGCCGATGGTGAGTCGGCGCTGCGCAGCTTTGCCGAAGTACAGCCCGACCTCGTCGTCATGGATGTCTCGATGCCCGGCATCGGCGGCCTTGCCGCGCTCGAACGCCTGCTCGCCTGGGAGGCGAAGGCGCAGGTGCTGATGCTCTCGGCGCATCACGACGACATCGTGCCGGTGCGCGCGCTGCGCCTCGGGGCGCGCGGCTACCTGTGCAAGCGCGCCGAACCGGCGGAATTCCTGCGCGCCGTCGGCCAGGTCGCCGGCGGCCGCCGCTACCTCGATCCGGCCCTGGCACAGACCGTCGCGCTGGCCCAGCTTGTCGGTTCCGACAACCCGGTCGACACGCTGACCGAGAAAGAGCTGGCAGTGTTCATGAAGCTCGCCGAGGGGCGCTCGGTGAACGATGTCGCCGCCAGCTTCTGTCTCAGTCCGAGCACGATCGGCACGCACCTTTATCACATCAAGCAGAAGCTCAATGTCAGCAACGCCAGCGAACTGACCCTGGTCGCCATGCGCAACGGTCTGCTTGAGGCTTGAGCTTGAACACGCAGCTTGCCGCCCGCCAGACACGCTGCGCTCGCCAGATGGCGGTCGGTGATGGTCATGTTGTCTACGTCGAGGAGTGTGCCGCGGTCGACGGCCTGCCGGTGCTGTTTTTGCCGGGCGGCCCGGGCACCGGCTGCGCGCCGCAACTGAGCCAGCTTTTCGACCCGCAACGCTTTCACGCCATCCTGCCCGATCCGCGCGGCTGCGGCCATAGCCAGCCGCGCGGCGCACTGCAGGCGAACACCACGCCCGACCTGGTCGCCGATCTCGACTACGTGCGCGAGGCGCTCGGCCTGCCGGCCTGGATCGTCTTCGGCGGCGGCTGGGGCAGCCTGCTCGCGCTGGCCTATGCCGAACTCTACCCGGAGCGGGTGCAGGGCCTCGTCCTGCAAGGCGTCTTCCTCGGTTCGCGCAGCGAGATCGCCGCCTACGTCCAGGGCAGCAACGATCCGCGACCTGCCGGCTGGGCCACCTTCGCCGCCGCCATGCCGGCCGCCGAGCAGGACGACCTGCTCGCCGCCTACGCCCGCCGCATCCTCGGCCCCGACCCGCTGGCCGCAGCCGCGGCGGTGCGCGCCTGGCTCGATTACGAAAGGGCACAGCACGGCGCGCCGCCGCTCGCCGCGCCACCCGACGCCGCGCAAATCGCCCAGGCCCGCGTCCGCCTGCATTACCTGCTGCACGACTGTTTCATCGCGCCCGGCCGCCTGCTGGACGGGATTGACCGCATCCGCCACATTCCGGCCGCCATCGTGCACGGCACCGCCGACCCGGTTTGCTCCCCCAACATCGCCCGTACGCTCTACCGCGCCTGGCCGGAAGCTACCTGGCTACCGGTCGCCGGCGCCGGCCACGGCTACTCCCCTCCAATCACCCGCGCCTGCAGCAAGGCCCTGGGCTGGGTCGCGGAGTACGCGGCGGGCTAGGGAAAAACGGCGATTTTGCATGGTTGACCGCTGGGGGAGCGGCCGATGGCATATGCAATGAAAAATGGCCGGTTCTGGTTGCAGACCGGTCATATGTATTTTGCGTGGGGGAGCGTGCCCGCTCTTGGTGTCCGGCCAAACAGGCTTCGAATCCTTGGGCGGAGCCCGACCTGAGGTCGAACCGCGCTCATTGGCTGTCAGGCAGATCCTTGTGCGAAGCGCACCCTTGAGTGACCGAAAACATCTACGACAACGTTGGTGGTCCAGCGGTCAGTGCCTCACGCATGGCTGCCAATTTGACGTAGAGCGTGCTGCGCGAAATCCCCAGTGTCCTTGCTGCCATCGAAAGGTTGCCGTGGCAGTTGGCAATTGCCGCATTGATTGCCGTGCGTTCCATTTCAGCCAGGCGGCCGGCTGCCATCGCCGGCAATATCTCACCATGGGCCAGCACCGCATCGACTGTCGCACCTGCAATATGCGATGGGAGCAGGCTGCTGTCGATACGATTTTCATCGCTTAGCGCAAACATGGCCTCGAAGACATTCTGCAGTTCGCGGATATTTCCCGGCCAGCGATAGCGCAGCAGATGATGCAGGACTTCCGGGGCCAGGCTCTTCGGCGGGCAGCCGTATTTGCGGGCCAGGCGCTGGTTGAGGTAGTCGATGATCGCTTCGGTATCCTCGGGGCGCTCGCGCAAGGGCGGCAGGTGCAGGCTGACGACGCAGAGCCGGTGGAAAAGGTCTTCACGGAAGCGGCCGGTGCTGGAATCCCTTTGCAGGTCGCGATTGGTTGCGGCAACGATGCGCACCGCCACTTTGCGTTCCTTGGTGTCGCCCAGCCGGACGACCACGCCATCCTGCAGCACACGCAAGAGGTGAGGCTGCATGTCGAGCGGCATTTCGCCGATTTCATCGAGAAAAAGAGTACCGCCATCGGCCTGTTCGAACTTGCCGGGCAGCCCGCCACGGCGGGCGCCGGTAAAGGCGCCTTCGCTGTAACCGAACAATTCGCTGGCCAGTAGCTCGCGGGTCAGGGCGCCGCAATTGACAGCGATGAAAGGCCCTTCCGGTTTGCTGCTCGCCTTGTGGATGGCGCGGGCGAAAATCTCCTTGCCGGCGCCGGTTTCACCGAGCAACAAGACGGGCAGATCAAGTGGTGCAATTTTTCTGGCCCGGATTTTTGCTGCCGAAATGGCATGGCTGGTGCCGATGATTTCGGCGAAGACTGCGTCTGTCGCTTTGCTGGGCAGAGAGGGGATGTTGATCGTTTGTCGAGTCGGTGTGCCGATGGGGATGACCAGCAATGTGCCGAGATCGCCATCGCGGGAACGCACCGGATGTAACCATTCCGGGCGTAGCCAGCGCGGCGTCTGCAGGATGCGCTCATCGGGGTGGATGGCGAAATCCAGGGCCGGTAGCTGACTGCCAACCTCGAAAGGCAGGCGCACTCCGTACATCTCGCGGGCCTGTTGCATGCTGCCGCTGGTTTTGACGATACGACCGCGCTGGTCGAACAGTACGACGCAATCGTTGCCATAGCGGCTGAAGCCATCGACGGCGTGCTCGAGCAGGTGGCCATGCAATTCGGCATCGCGCCGGGCAAGTACACCTTCGATCTGCTTGGCGGCTGAAATGACCAGTCCCAGCGTGTGGCCATGGAAGGTTTCCTTGACGCCGGAGACGTCGACGACGCCGAGCAGGTTCCTGCCCAGCGGGTCAAGGATGGGGGCGGCGGCACAGGTCCAGTGCTTGACGTCGATGCAGTAGTGCTCGCTGGCGTAGATTTGCACTGGTTGATGCGTGGCAATGGTTGTGCCAATGGCATTGGTGCCGATCAGGTCTTCGCTCCAGCAACCGCCGGGGGCCAGGTTGATTTGCTCGCCTGCATCGCGGGCGCGGGTTTCGCCATTGAGGTCGAGAATGGTCCCGCTCGGGTCGCTGAGCATGATCAGCGTGCCTGACTCGCGCAGGATTTCGCGCAGGGTTTCGAGCACGGGCTTGGCCGCCTCGTATAGATCATGGGAGCGCGCCCGCAACAGGTGAATCTTGTCGCCATTGGCGGTCGGGGCGCTGCCGATGCCTGGATCGACGGCCTCCGAACGGCTGCGCCGCCAAGAGTCGAGGACCACATTGCGGACGCCGACACCAGGCAATGGCCGGTTCTCGAGGAATCGTTCCCATGAACTGGCGACAGCCGACTCGTCACCGATTCGCGGAATAAGAAGATTGCTGTTGGGGGTCACATTGGGCTCGTGGCGGGCTTCGGGTTATTCACAGTAAAACAACAAATTAACTTAATCGTAATCGTAGCAGACGCTGCTGTTCAGGTCAATAAAGTCCTTGTGCATCAATGGCTTGTGCGCTGCAATAAAAAACTTGCGAACTGTCCGGAATCCGGACAGTTCGAAATTGGCGTCGTTATTCAGGACGTTTTTTGCTTTTTCATCGGACAGTTGCTGTTTTTCGAAAGTTTTCTCCAAGCCGATGATTCGTCAACGGAATTTTGTGAGTCGCCAGTTTTTTTGCGGCCTGGCCCGGGCCTTGCCATTAAGTCGGCGTGGGATCACTCACCACGACACACCAATGACAGGAGACAAACATGGAAACTCAGCAGTCAAACGTACAGGTGATGGGAATCGATGCCGGCGGCACGATGACCGATACCTTCTTTGTCCGGGCCGACGGTCGTTTCGTCGTCGGCAAGGCACAAAGCAATCCCGGCGACGAATCGCTCGCCATCTACAACTCTTCGGTCGATGCGCTCGAACACTGGGGGCGCAAGGTTGATGACGTCTATCCGGAACTGGCCACCTGCGTCTATTCCGGCACGGCCATGCTCAACCGCATCCTGATGCGCAAGGGGCTCGATGTCGGCCTGATCTGCAACAAGGGCTTCGAGCAGATCCACTCGATGGGTCGGGCGCTGCAAAGCTACCTGGGCTACGCCCTGGAAGATCGCATCCACCTCAACACCCACCGTTACGACGAGCCGCTGGTGCCGGTTTCCCGCACCCGCGGCGTTACCGAGCGCACCGACGTGCAAGGCAAGATCGTCATTCCGCTGCGTGAGGAAGAAGTGCGTCAGGCCGTGCGCGAACTGGTTGATGCCGGCTCCCAGGCCATCGTTATCTGCCTGCTGCAATCGCACAAGAATGAACTCAGCGAGCAGCGCGCCCGCGATGTGGCCAAGGATGAACTGAACAAGCTCAAGTCCGACATCCCGGTCTTCGCCTCGGTGGACTACTACCCGTCGCGCAAGGAAAGCCACCGCATGAATACGACCATTCTCGAAGCCTATGGCGCCGAACCGTCGCGCCAGACGCTGAAGAAGGTCAGCGACCGCTTCAAGAAGCATGGTGCCAAGTTCGACCTGCGCGTCATGGCCACGCACGGCGGCACGATCAGCTGGAAGGCCAAGGAACTGGCCCGCACCATCGTTTCCGGCCCGATCGGCGGCGTCATCGGCTCGAAGCTGCTGGGTGAATACCTCGGCGACGAGAACATCGCCTGCTCCGACATCGGCGGCACCAGCTTCGACGTGGCGCTGATCACCAAGGGCAATTTCGCCATCAAGTCCGACCCGGACATGGCACGCCTGGTCCTCTCCCTGCCGCTCGTCGCCATGGACTCCGTTGGCGCCGGCGCCGGCAGCTTCGTGCGCCTCGATCCGTACAGCAAGTCGATCAAGCTCGGTCCGGACAGCGCCGGTTACCGCGTCGGCACCTGCTGGCCGGAAAGCGGCCTGGATACCGTGTCGGTCTCCGACTGCCACGTCGTGCTCGGCTACCTGAACCCCGAGAATTTCCTCGGCGGCGCCATCAAGCTCGATGTGCAACGCGCCCGTGACCACATCAAGGCGCAGATTGCCGATCCGCTCGGCCTGTCGGTGGAAGATGCGGCGGCCGGCGTCATCGAACTGCTCGACCTGACGCTGTCCGAGTACCTGCGCGCCAACATCAGCGCCAAGGGCTACAACCCGGCTGAATTCACCTGCTTCTCCTACGGTGGTGCCGGTCCGGTCCACACCTACGGCTATACCGAAGGTGTCGGCTTCAAGGACGTCGTGGTGCCGGCCTGGGCGGCAGGCTTCTCGGCTTTTGGTTGCGCCTGTGCCGACTTCGAGTATCGCTACGACAAATCGGTCGACCTCGGTGTCGCCCAGTTTGCCAGCGACGAGCAAAAGGCCGCCGCTTGCGCGACCCTGCAGGAAGCCTGGGGCGAGTTGGCGGTCAAGGTCATCGACGAGTTCGTCATCAATGGCTACAAGCCGGAAGACGTGCTGTTGATCCCGGGTTACAAGATGCAGTACATGGGGCAGCTCAACGACCTCGAAATCGTTTCGCCGGTGACCAGCGCGGCCACCGCCGCTGACTGGCAGCAGATCATCGAGTCCTTCGAAAATACCTATGGCCGCGTTTACGCCAACTCGGCGCGCTCGCCGGAACTGGGCTTCTCGGTCACCGGCGCCATCCTGCGCGGCATGGTCGTGACCCAGAAGCCGGTGCTGCCGGAAGATCCGGATGCCGGCCCGACGCCGCCCAAGGAAGCCTATCTCGGCACGCGGCCGTTCTACCGCCACAAGAAGTGGGTCGAGGCGGCGCTGTGGAAGATGGAGTCGCTGAAGGCCGGCAACCACATCACCGGTCCCGCCATCATCGAATCCGACGCGACGACCTTCGTCGTTCCGGACGGCTTCGAAACCACGATCGACAAGCATCGCCTGTTCCATCTCAAAGAAGTCAAGTGAGGAGACCCACCATGAATATGATGAGCACCAAAGAAATCGGCATCGGCAATTTGCTGGCCAGCGGCATGACGCTCAAGCAGCACCGCGATGCCATCCTCGAGCGCACCCAGGCGACGGGTTACTACAACGGCCTGGAAAAACTCGAATTCCGCGACTCCGACCCGATTGGCTACGAGAAGCTCTTTTCCAAATTGCGCGGCGGCCTGGTCCATGCCCGTGAAACGGCGAAAAAGATTGCCGCCAGCCCCATCGTCGAGCAGGAAGGCGAACTCTGCTTCACGCTCTACAACGCCGCCGGCGACTGCATCCTGACCTCGACCGGGATCATCATCCACGTCGGCACCATGGGCGCGGCGATCAAGTACATGATCGAGAACAACTGGGAAGCCAATCCGACGATCAATCCCGGCGACATGTTCACGACCAACGACTGCGCCATCGGCAACGTGCATCCCTGCGACATCGCCACCATCGTGCCGATCTTCTGGGACGGCAAGCTGATTGGCTGGGTCGGCGGCGTTACCCACGTCATCGATACCGGCGCCGTCACGCCGGGCTCGATGTCCACTGGTCAGACGCAGCGTTTCGGCGACGGCTACATGATCACCTGCCGCAAGACAGGGGTGAACGACGAACCGCTGCGCGACTGGTTGCATGAGTCGCAGCGTTCGGTGCGTACGCCGAAATACTGGATTCTCGACGAAAAGACCCGCATCGCCGGCTGCCACATGATTCGCGAACTGGTCGAGGAAGTGATCCGGGCCGACGGTCTCGAAGCCTACGAGAGGTTCTCGGGCGAAGTCATCGAAGAGGGTCGCCGCGGCCTGATGAGCCGGATCAAGGCGATGACCCTGCCGGGCAAATATCGCAAGGTGTCCTTCGTCGATGTACCGTTCAAGCACGAGGACATCCAGGTGTCCAACGCTTTCGCCAAGCTCGACTCGATCATGCACTCGCCGGTCGAAATGACCATCAAGCCGGACGGCAAGTGGCGCCTCGACTTCGAAGGCGCCAGCCGCTGGGGCTGGCATACCTTCAATGCCCACCAGGTGGCTTTCACCTCGGGCATCTGGGTGATGATGTCGCAGACGCTGGTGCCGACCCAGCGCATCAACGACGGTGCCTACTTCGCCACCGAGTTCCACCTGCCCAAGGGCACCTGGTGCAACCCGGACGACCGTCGCACCGGTCACGCCTATGCCTGGCACTTCCTGGTCTCCGGCTGGGCAGCGCTGTGGCGCGGCCTCTCCCAGTCCTACTTCAGCCGCGGCTATCTGGAAGAGGTCAATGCCGGCAACGCCAATACCTCCAACTGGCTGCAGGGCGGCGGTATCAACCAGGACGGCGATATCCACGCGGTCAACAGCTTCGAGGCTTCGTCGTGCGGTACCGGCGCCTGCGCCGTCAAGGACGGTCTGAACCACGCCGCCGCCATCTGGAATCCGGAAGGCGACATGGGCGACATCGAAATCTGGGAAATGGCCGAGCCGCTGCTGTACCTGGGGCGCAACGTCAAATCCAACTCCGGCGGCTACGGCAAATACCGTGGCGGCTGTGGTTTCGAGACCCTGCGCATGGTCTGGAATGCCCAGGACTGGACGATGTTCTTCATGGGCAACGGCTACATGAACAGCGACTGGGGCATGATGGGCGGTTACCCCTCGGCCACCGGCTACCGTTTCGAAGCGCACAACACCGGCCTCAAGGAACGCATTGCCATCGGCGACTCGCTGCCGCTGGGCGGCGACATTGATCCGGGCGCCCCCGACTACGAGCGCCACCTCGACGCGACGGCCGTGGTCAAACGCGACAAGCAGTGCATGACGACCGAGGACTGCTATGAAAATCATGACCTCTACCTGAACTACCTGCGGGGCGGCCCGGGCTTCGGCGATCCGATCGATCGTGACGTCAAGGCCATCGAGAACGACCTCAACCAGAAATTCCTGCTGCCGGAATTCGCGCAGAAGGTTTATGGCGCCGTGTTCACCCAGGATGCCAAGGGTGTGTTCCACATCGACGCCGCCAAAACCCAGGCGCGTCGCGGTGAAATGCGCAAGGAACGTCTGGCCCGTGCCCTGCCGACCCGCGAGTGGATGAAGGAAGAGCGCGAACGGATCATCAACAAGCATGCGGCGGTACAGGTTCAGCACATGTTCGCCACCAGCTTCGGACTGTCCGAAAAGTTCACCAGGGAGTTCAAGGATTTCTGGAACCTGCCGGCCGACTGGGAATTGCTCGAAGACGAACTGGGCGTACCGACCTACGGCTCCAAGCACCGCATGGATCTCTCGCTGATGCCTGACGTGACAACCGTCGTTCAGGTCGAAGAGTAAGCCGAGCAAGTCACTAATTGAATCAAGGAGACAAAAATGTCATATACCAATGAACAGGTTTCACATCTGGTTGAAGGCTCGCTGGACTGGGAAACGACCTTCCGCATGCTGTCGATGCCCAAGGACAACAGCCGCTTCGAACAGTACCTCGCAGCGCTGCAGGCCAAGGTCAGTTTCAAGGATCGCATCGTTCTGCCGCTGGCGCCGCACATGTACATCGTGCAGTCGGCCAAGACCAAGCAGTGGCTCATCAAGTGCGACTGCGGCCACGAGTTCTGCGACTACAAGGAGAACTGGAAGCTGCACGCCTCGATCTACGTGCGCGACACCGAAGAAGCAATGACCGAGGTGTACCCGAAGCTGATGGCGCCGGATACCCAGTGGCAGGTCTACCGCGAGTACTACTGCCCGACCTGCGGCACGCTGCACGATGTCGAGGCGCCGACCCCGTGGTACCCGGTGATCCACGACTTCGAGCCGGACATCGAGGCCTTCTACAAGGAATGGGTGCATCTCCCGGTACCGGAGCGGGTTGATTAAGAGCGTACTTCTCCTCCCCCTTGCCTGCAGGAAATCCCCTTGGGGGACAAGGGGGAGGTCGGGTGGGGGATGGGGGCAACTGCGTCCTCATAACCCATCCCCACCCCAGTCCTCCCCTGGAAGGGGGGCGAGCGGACTTGTCTGCCTCGCGCAAATCCCATGGAGACAGTGAAAAAATGAACAAGGTTTATGCAACGAGCGAGGCCGCACTGGACGGCCTGCTTTTCGACGGCATGACCGTCGCTGCCGGCGGCTTCGGTCTGTGCGGCATTCCGGAGAATTTGATCGACGGCCTGTTGCGCGCCGGTACGAGCGATTTGACCATCGTCGGCAACAATGCCGGCGTCGATGATTTCGGCATGGGGCCGTTGCTCAAGACGCGGCAGGTCAAGAAGGTCGTCGCCTCCTACGTTGGCGAGAACAAGGAATTCGAACGCCAGGTGCTGGCCGGCGAACTGGAGCTCGAACTGGTGCCGCAGGGCACCCTGGCCGAGCGCCTGCGGGCTGGCGGGGCTGGCATTCCTGGCTTCTACACGCGGACTGCTTTTGGCACCCGATTGGCCGAAGGCAAGGAAATCCGCCATTTCGACGACCAGGAATACGTCCTGGAACCGGCTATCCGGGCCGATGTGGCCATCGTCAAGGCGTGGAAGGGCGACCATGCCGGCAACCTGGTTTTCCGCAAGACGGCGCGCAATTTCAACCCGATGATCGCCACCTGTGGCCGGGTCACAGTGGCCGAAGTCGAGGAACTGGTTGCGCCGGGTGAACTCGATCCGGACCAGATCCATACGCCGGGAATTTACGTGGACCGCATCATTCAGGGCGCCGGTTACCAGAAGCGTATCGAGTTCCGCACCACGGTCGGCGGCGCGACGTTGGGCAAGCAAGATCCGCTGCGCGAACGGATGGCGCGGCGGGCGGCGCAGGAGTTGCGCAACGGCTATTACGTCAATCTCGGTATCGGTATTCCGACCTTGGTCGCCAATTTCATCCCCGAGGGTATGCAGGTCACGCTGCAGTCGGAAAACGGCCTGCTCGGCATTGGCCCTTTTCCCGGTAGCGAAGATGTCGATGCCGACCTGATCAACGCCGGCAAGCAGACCATCACGAGCATTCCCGGCAGCAGTTTCTTTTCCAGCGCCGATTCCTTCGCGATGATTCGCGGTGGTCACATCGACCTTTCCATCCTCGGCGGCCTCGAGGTTTCCGAAAACGGCGATCTCGCCAACTGGATGGTGCCCGGCAAGATGGTCAAGGGGCCGGGCGGGGCGATGGACCTGGTGTCGGGCGTCGGGCGCGTGATTGTTTTGATGGAGCACACCGCGAAGGACGGCGCGCCGAAGATTCTGCCGAACTGCAGCCTGCCGCTGACCGGCAAGGGCGTGGTGGACATGATCATCACCGACCTGTGCGTGTTCTCCGTCAATACGGGCGGCGGCCTCACCCTGAGCGAATTGCACCCCGGCGTTTCGATAGACGAGGTCAGGGCGAAAACTGCTTGCAGCTTCTCCGTGTCGCCGGGCCTCAGCGCACGCCATCACACGGAGCTTGCTGCCGTCTCATGAAAGCCGATGCCGCCACGGTGGACGGTGGTCTGCCGTGGCTCGGCAATTCGCGTGAAACGATCGATCTGGTCGGCAAACTGTGGGATATTGAGTGCCGCCATTTACTCGGGAAACTGACCCGGGCCGAGTACCGGCGCACTGTTGTGGCGCTGCGCGGCGACTCGGTAAAATGGCGCTCGCCAGCGGCTAACTCAAGGAAGAAAATCGGTGACTGATCATGCCGTCTGGCATCTTCTAGCAATTCGCGCGACTCCTGGTTGATCGGTTCATCCTCGACCAGCAGGATGCGCTCCGGTGTGCAGGCTGGCGAGTGCCTCGGAGATTGGCGTGTTTTCCGTCGGCCGGACCAGGCGGGCGACTTCGCGGCCATCCTGGAGAAAGACCAGCGTCGGCCACAGCTTGACGCGGAAGGAGCGGCCGAGCGCGCGGCCCGGGCCATCTTCGATTTTCAGGTGGCGCAAGGCAGGCTGGTCGGCCAGCGCGGCGTGCAACGGTGCCTGTGCGGCCAGGCAATGGCCGCACCAGTTGGCGCCGAATTCGAGCAGGGTGGGGCCGGGCAGGGCATCGATTTCACTGCGCTCCGGGGCTTGCGGGCTGTAGTCGGGGGTGGGATGCATCGAATCTTTCCATGGATTGAGCAGGGGCGGCCGGCGGCAAGATTGCCGCAAAATGGCCGGACTGGAACGGTCGACCGCTAAAAAGACGGCAAATTCAGCTTGCCGGCAGTCGGCGCCAGCCAAGGGGCGCGGGGAGCGGGGCGGCCGCTGCCCGGTCCGCCCGTCCTATCTCAGCGTCCGGCGATCCGGCCACAGGCAATGCGCTTGCCGGAATTGCCGGCCGGTTGCGACTTGTAATCGTCCGGGTCGGCATGCACCACCACGCTGCGTCCGACGATGCCGTTCGGGCCGCCGAGGGCGACGCCCTTCAACTCGACGCGATAACTGGCCTCGCCCTGGGCGTTGGCGACCAGGTTGGGCATGTCGCCGCCGTGATGTTCGGCCGCGGCATGACTGCCATGCGCCGTCGCCGCCGGGTTGAAGTGGCCCTTGGCGCTGCTCGCGTCAGGCGCCGAACAGTCGCCGAGCTCATGCACATGAAAGCCGTGCTCGCCCGGCATCAGGCCGCTGACCTGCGCTTCGATCCGGACGCCGTTGGTCATGGCGAAAAAGCTGACCTTGCCGGCCACCGTGCTGCCCGACTTGGCTTCCAGTGCGGCGACGGCGGCCGGCGGCGAGTCCAGCTCCACCGCCGCACAGCCGGCCAGCAAAACAGTGGCGAGTGTGCTCAGAACAAACGCGTTGCGAGATTTCATGGTTGTCTCCCGTAATGAGGTCCCGTCCGCCGATGCGGCGTGGAAATCCATATGGGATGACAGGGCGGGCGGGGGAACGTTCCCCGCTGGAGAAAAATAAATGCTGTTCGGCTGGGTTTACTGGTAGGTCTGGCCGCGGTGGCGCAGCCAGCCGGCGGTGTGCCTGCCGTTCGGGTCGCGGTGCGTCCAGTGCAGCACGCCGCCTTTTTCGTTCCACTCGTAGATCCCGTTGAAGTCTATCGAATCGCCTTCGCCCAGGCCGCTGACACGCGGCGCGATATCGATGTTGTGCGCTACCAGCAGGGTCTGGCCGCTGCTTAGGCGGAGAATGAATTTCTGATGCCGGCTGCCGTCGTTGTCATCCGGCAGTATTTTCCTGACCACACCCTGACCGGAGACCTGCACGTTGCTTCTGCGGTCTGCGATTGCACTGGCGATTGCGCTATCGGCGCGACCGTCTGCCTGGCTTTGGGGAGCATTTGCGCTGCCCGGGGGGAGTAAGCCGTGCGGCTTGGTGAAGTAGGAGTAGCCGGCAAAAAGGATGACGGCGATCAGGATGAGTCTTTTCATGGCTTGCTTGAGAGGAGAGCGCGGCAACGGAGCATACGTAGCGCTGCGTTTAATGTCGAGTGGGTTTTTTGCCGCCTTGCGCCGCCTGTTTTCGGCGATCTCATGATTTTCGCTAGTCCTCTTTCGCTAAACCACGGAGGCCGGGTTTTGCGGCGGCGCTGACAATTGCTTCCGGGGGCGGCATGGGTCGCGCCTGTCCGGATGCGATGCCGGGCTGCTGACGATTTCACCGAGCGCAACATCATGAACCCTGTGCCCAAACGCCTCGTTCTTCTCCTGGCTGCCGCCTTTCCCTGTTACGCCATGGCCGATGCCGAGCTGACGCTCGATTCGGTGGTGGTCACAGGCAGCCGGGTCGAGCACAGCAGTTTCGATCTGCCGGCGGCGGTCGACGTCGTCGATGCCGGCAAAATCGGCGCCGACCAGGCGCGGGTCAATGTTTCCGAGGCGCTGGCCGGGGTGCCCGGGATCAATGTGCAGAACCGCCAGAACTACGCGCAGGATCTGCAGATTTCCTCGCGCGGTTTTGGTGCCCGTTCGGCCTTCGGTGTGCGCGGCATCCGCCTCGTCGCCGACGGCATCCCGGCGTCGATGCCGGACGGCCAGGGCCAGGCGGCGACCTTCAACCTCGACCGCGCCGAGCGCATCGAAGTCATGCGCGGGCCGCTCTCGGCGATCTACGGCAACCACGCCGGCGGCGTCATCCAGTTGTTCACGCCGGACGGCAAGGGCGCACCCACGATCGAAACGAGCTTTTCCGCCGGCAGCTACGGCACCTGGAAGGCCGACGTCAGCGCCCAGGGCGAGGTCGGCGGTATCGGTTACGTGCTCGACACCTCGCGCTTCGCGACCGACGGCTACCGCGAGCACAGTTCGGCCGAGCGCGAGCAGAGCCTGGTCAAGCTGACTTTCCGGCCGAGCCAGGATGGCAAGCTGACCTTCATCGCGAACAGCTTCCACCAGACGGCGGACGATCCGCAGGGCGTGCAGTGGGGCGAATACAAGACCAATCCGAAGGGCACGGCCTGGGATGCGACGCGCGGCTATTACCCGGCGCTCGCCTTCGATACGCGCAAGAGCATCGATCACGCGCAGGGCGGGCTGAATTACGAGCACCGTTTCGGCGAGCACACGCTGCAGCTTTCGGTTTATGCCGGCCAGCGGTCGACCATCCAATATCAGTCGATTCCGGTCGGCGCCCAGTCCAACCCGGTGCATTCGGGCGGCGTGATCGACTTCGACCGGACTTTCGGCGGCATGTCGGCGCGCTGGATCGGTCGCTTCGATGTCGCCGGCGGCCGCCTGACGACGACGGTCGGCACCGACTACGAGCAATCGACCGACGACCGGCGCGGTTACAACAACTACATCGGCACCGGCGCACCGGCCAACTGCGTCGCCAACGCCTGCGGCGTCAAGGGCACGTTGCGCCGCAAGGAAGAGGATCGCGTCGCCAGTTTCGACCAGTATGTGCAGGCCGAATGGCAGGGCGAGAACTGGACTTTCAGTGGCGGCGTGCGTCACAGCCATCTCGCCTTCAAGGTCAGCGACAGCTATTTGAGCAACGGCGACGACAGCGGCTCGGTCAGCTACGACAAGACGACGCCGACCCTGGCCGCGCTCTATCGCCTGAGCGACACGGTCAATCTCTACGCCAGCGCGGCGCGCGGTTTCGAAGCGCCGACCTTCAACGAGATGTTCTACTCGAGCGGCGGCGGTTCGCTGAATCTTGGTCTCAAGCCGTCGAACAGCACGCATTTCGAGACCGGCCTCAAGGCCATGCTCGGCAACAGCCGCCTCGACCTGGCGCTGTTCCAGGTCAAGACCGACAACGAGCTGGTCGTCCTCTCCAGCACCGGCGGCCGCACCGCCTACCAGAACGCCGGCCCGACCACGCGCCAGGGTCTGGAGCTGGCGGTCGACAGTCGCTGGACGGGCAATTTGACGAGCCGCCTTGCCTATACCTGGCTGGATGCGCGTTACGACGAAGCGTTCAGCTTCCAGAGCGGCACACCGGCCGTGACCAAGAACGTCAGCGCCGGCAATCGCCTGCCCGGCGTCGCGGCGCAGACGCTGTACGGCGAGCTGGCCTGGAAGCATGCGGCGAGCGGTTTCCATGCTGCCATCGAAGGCATCGCGCGCAGCAAGGTCTATGTCGAGGACACCAATGGCGACACGGCGGCGCCGGCCTACGCCATCGCCAACCTGCGCGCCGGCATCGAACGGACATTCGGGCCGCTCAAGATTTCGACCTTTGCCCGCCTCAACAACATCTTCGACCGCCAGTACGTCGGTTCGGTGATCGTCGGCGACAGCAGCCAGCGCTATTACGAAGCGGCACCGGGCCGCAACTGGCTGGCCGGGGTGAGCGCCCGCTATGCGTTCTAGGCTGATCCGGCTGGGCTGCGGCCTGATTCTGGCGGCGGCTGTGGCGGCATCGGCCCAGGCGGTCGACGCGCTGGAAAAGCACATTTTGCCGGCCGCCGATTTCGCGACGGTGCATGAAGTCCTGGTCGAAAGCATCGAGGCGGAAGGCCTGGTCGTCGCTGCAGTGATTCCCTTCAACCGCATGCTGCAACGCACGGCGACGACGCTGGGCAAGAGCGGCAGTCCGTTCGCCGAGGCCGAGATCGTGCAGTTCTGCAGCAGCGTGCTGGCCTGGCAGATGCTGGAAGAAGACCCGGCGCAGATCGCTTTTTGTCCGCTGTCATTGGCGATTTATGAAAAAGTCGGACAGCCGGGGCGGGCGATGCTGGTTTTTGCCCGGCCGCGCCCGTCGACCGCTGGCCATCGCGCCGCGGCGCGCCTGCTGCACAAAATCGCCAGCCAGGTTGAGGCGACGCTCAAGCGCCGCAGTGGCGCGGCGGGCGGACGGTAAACGTCGCGCCCGCCGGCTTTTCTACATGCGGCCCAGCTTGCGGTACAGCGTGTTGCGGCTGATGCCGAGCTGGCGTGCCGCCGCCGAGATGTTGCCGCCGGCGGCTTCCAGCGTGCGCAGCGCAACCTGGCGGCCCATTTCTTCGAGATTGCCGTCGAGCGGCGCCGCCGCCCACGGGTCATGCGCGCTTTTCGTACTGGCGGTCGGCGCCAGGCCGATCGGCGCTTCGAACAGCTCCTCCGGCAGATGCGTTTCGGTGATCAACGTTTCGCCCTCGTCGAGCAGTGCGATGGCGACGCGGATCGCGTTGAACAGCTGGCGGATGTTGCCCGGCCAGGCGTAGGCCTCGATCGCCTGCAGCGCACCTTCCGAAAAACGCACCGGCGTCTCGCGCGGGCCGGCTTCGGCAGCGGCCAGCTTGGCGACCATGCTGCGGATGTCGGTGCGTTCGCGCAGCGACGGCAGGGTCACCGACATGCCGTTCAGGCGGTAGTAGAGATCCTCGCGGAAGCCGCCGCGCGCCACTTCCTCGCGTAGCTTGCGGTGCGTCGCGCAGACCAGCGAGATGTCGACCTGGATCGAACGCGTGCTGCCGAGCGGCGTTACGCAGCGCTCCTGCAGCACGCGCAACAGCCGCGCCTGCAGGTTGAGCGGCATGTCGCCGATTTCATCGAGGAAGAGGGTGCCGCCGTGCGCCTGCTGGATCTTGCCCGGTGCGCCTTCCTTGCGCGCGCCGGTGAAGGCGCCGCCCTGGTAGCCGAAGAGTTCCGACTCGATCAGGGTTTCCGGAATCGAGGCGCAGTTGAGCGCGACGAAAGGCGCGTCGGCGCGCGGCCCGCTGTTGTGGAAAGCCTTGGCGAACATTTCCTTGCCGGCACCCGATTCGCCCTGGATCAGGATGGGGATGTCGCGCCCGAGGATGCGCCGGGCGCGGTCGATCGCCGCCTGCAGGCGCAGGTCGCCGGTATTCAGCGTGTCCAGGGTCAGCGGCGGCTTGGCCGGGGTGGCCGCCTTGGCCGGTTCGACTGATTCCGGCCGGCGGCCGGCCGGGCGCTGCAGCGGCGCTTCGTCGAAGATGCGGCCGGCCACGGCCATCGGCGGCAACTGGCCGCGCAACTGGACATGCAGGCTGCGCCCGTTCGGCCGGATCTCGATCGTGCCCTGCGGCTGATGGCGCAGGCGGTCGACCAGTCCGGCCAGGCTGCTTTCGAAAACCATCGAAAAATCGCGGTTGACCGCATCGACCTGGCGGATACCGAGCAATTCGGTGCCATTGCGGTTGATGGCCAGCACCTGGCCGTCCGGCGAGACGGCCGCGAGACCTTCCTTCGGACTGTCGAGGAAGTCGGCGCGGCTGTGGAAGCAGACCAGGATGTCGCGGGCGTGCACCGACTCGAACAGGCGCTTCTCGACGATGGCCGAAGAGAGGCGGACCAGGCCGAGCGTGTGGCGCTGCTGGCTGCGGTAGTCGCCGGAAATGTCGAGGACGCCGATCAGCCGGCCGTCCGGCCCAAAAATCGGGCTGGCGCAGCAGGTCAGGAAACTGTTGTGTTCAAGAAAATGCTCGCCGCCAAAGACGGAAACGGCGCTTTCTTCCGACAACGCGGTGCCGATCGCATTGGTGCCG
This sequence comes from Quatrionicoccus australiensis, assembly GCF_020510425.1. Classification (NCBI taxonomy): domain Bacteria; kingdom Pseudomonadati; phylum Pseudomonadota; class Betaproteobacteria; order Rhodocyclales; family Azonexaceae; genus Quatrionicoccus; species Quatrionicoccus australiensis. Next base: position 1,020,952 of record NZ_JAHBAH010000001.1, on the reverse strand, counting down.
CGCAGGTTTTCGTCCCACGAGGCGCCGGCAAGCAGCGCGACGCGGTCGGCGCGGCCGACGAAATCGGCATCGCCGACGGTTTCAAGGAGCAGGCCGTTGGCGTCAGCCAGGATGACCATGCTGCCCGATTCGCGGATCTGCTCGTAGACATGCTCCATGATCGGCCGGCCCTGCAGCAGCAGGTAGCGGTTGCGCTCCTGCTCGCTCTTCAGCGCCATGCGGTCGAGCGATTCGCCGGGCGGGCGATAGCTCGCATCGCCGAGGCCGAAGCGGCGGCAGCGTTCCCAGGAACGCACGATCATCGGGTCGAGCAGGCCGTCGGGGCGACGATCCTGGTCGAAAAACAGCTGACGTGCCTGTTGCAGGCGCTGACCGTGCGTCTCGGCCAGCAATTGAAAAGTCTCCATCTCTCCTCCGGTTTGGTCGGACGATTTTTATTTTTGTGTTGTTGCAAAAAGTAACACCTGCACTTTTTCTAAGCAATGTATCGAGCACTGCTGTGCAACTCTCAGCAAATGGTATGCCAATACACCCCGATCTGCCGTGTTTACTTGCATTCATGACGTCACGGGCGGCCTGGCACAGGGCTTGCAGAACGTGCTGCACAAAAGCTGCAACCCGAACCTAACCAAGGAGACAATGTGAAACATTCCGCCCGCCACCTCGCCGCGCTTGCCGCCGCGCTCATTCTCGGTACTGCCGCAGCCCAGGTCTTCGCCCACGGCGACGTCGTGCCGCAGGCGGTCGACACCACCGGCTTGAAGAATCTCGGCGCCGATTTCCTGCCGGCCAACCCGTACCGCAAGGATAAGACCGCAACGCGCATCGGAGATTCCGCCTTCAACCAGAATTGTGCCCGCTGCCACGGCCTCGGCGCCGTCTCCGGCGGCATCGCACCTGACCTGCGCTACCTGCCGCAGGGCGACGAAGGCGACGAAATCTTCCTGCAGCGCATCCGCAAGGGTTCGGTGCGCGACGGCCGTGTTTACATGCCGCCGTTCGAAGGTACGCTGAGCCAGGAAGCGATGTGGGCGATCCGCACCTGGCTGGAAACTGTCCATGAAGAATGATCGCCGCCGTCTGCTGCAGGGCCTTGCCCTGCTGCCCTTCGCTGCCGTGCTGCCGGCTTTGGCCGGTGACGGCCTGGCCGCGATCCGTCAGCGCGGCCGCCTGCGCGTCGCCGTCTATAACGATTTTCCGCCTTACGCGATGGCCGGCGGCAAGGGCATCGACGCCGACCTGGCCCGTGCCATCGCCGGCAAGCTCGGCCTGAGCGCCGAAGTCGTCGGCTACAACGCCGACGAAGACATGAACGACGACCTGCGCAACATGGTCTGGAAGGGGCATTACCTGGGCACCCAGCCGGCCGACGTGATGATGCATGTGCCGGTGGACGAATATCTCGCCAGGGCCAACGACAAGGTCCGCATCTTCGGCGCCTATCACCGCGAAAGCCTGGCCCTGGCCCGCAATCCGCAGCGCGTCCCGGCGCTCGCCGGTTCGGCCGCGGTGGCGCTGGAAATCTTCACGCGCGAGAAGATCGCCGTCGAGACTTCCTCGCTCGCCGACTCTTTCCTGCTGAGCGCGTTGAACGGTCGCCTGCGCGAGAATGTCGTGCATTTTGGCACCGTCGGCGAAGCCGCCGCGGCCTTGCGCAGCGGTCAGGTGTCAGCGGTGCTGGCAACGCGTGCCGAGCTGGAAGCCGCCTTGCGCCCGGATGATCGCATCGCGGTCGACCTGCCGAAATTCGCCGAATTGAAGGTCGATGGCTGGCCGCTCGGCATGGCTGTCAAGGCGGAAGAGCGCGAACTGGCCGAGGCCATCGCGCAGGCGCTCGGCGAGCTGAAAGCTGACGGCACGGTCGCCGCCATCTTCCGCCGCCACGGCATTTCCTACCAGCCGGTCTGAGGACGATCATGCGCCTACTTGCTCTATTATTGCTCGCTTGTTCCAGTCTCGCCCTGGCCGGGCCGCTCGCCTATGTGCCGAACGAGAAGTCGGCCAGCGTCAGCGTCATCGATACGGCCAGTGACGCCCGTCTCGCCGACATCGTCGTCGGCCAGCGGCCGCGCGGTATTGCGGCCGGTAAGGAGCATCTTTACCTGACCGATGCGACAACGGCCAGTCTGTTGATTGTCGATCTGGCCAGCGGCAAGCTGCTCAAGAGCGTGCCGGTCGGCGCATCGCCGGAAGGTGTCAGCCTGTCGGCGGACGGTCGGCGGCTGGCGGTCGCGGTCGAGGATGATAACGCCGTCGTGCTGCTTTCGGCACCGCAGGGCAACGAACTGGCGCGCATCAAGGTGGCCGGCAAGAACCCCGAGCATGCGGTGTTCAGCCCGGACGGGCGCTGGCTTTACGTCAGTGCCGAAGAGGCCGAGCAGGTCGATGTGATCGATGTCGCCAAGCAGAAGCAGGTGGGCAGTATTCCGGTCGGTAAACGGCCGCGCGGCATTGGTTTTCTGCCCGACGGCAGCCGTGCCTACGTGGCCAGCGAACTGGCCGGCAAGGTTTATGTGATCGATGTCGCCCGCCGTAGCGTGCTGGCTGAAATCACGGCCGGTCAGTTTCCCAACGGGATTGCGGTCGACCCGTTGGGCAAGCGCGTTTTCGTCTCGAACGGGCGCGACCCGAGCGTGATGGCGATCGATGTCGCCAGCCATACCGTGCTGGCCACCATCGAGGTCGGCAAACGTCCATGGAACATGGCGATCACGCCGGACGGCAGCAAGCTCTACGTTGCCAACGGGCGCTCCGGCAGCGTCAGCGTGATCGATGCGGTCAACCTGAAAAAACTGGCAGAAATCGCCGTCGGCGAACTGCCCTGGGGAGTGGCCATCCAATGAGCAATGCCCGTTATACCTGGCCGGCGATGCTGCTCCACTGGCTGATGGCCGGGCTCATCGTCTGGCTGCTCTGGCTTGGTCTGAGCATGACCGAACTGCCCAAGGGGGCGGAGCGCAGCGCGGCCTACAGCCTGCACAAATCGCTTGGCCTGCTCGCCTGGTTGCTGGTTGTCGTGCGCCTTGCCTGGCGGCGTACGCACCGGCCGCCGGCCGCGCTCGGCAATGGCTGGGAGGCACAACTGGCGACGGCGGTGCACCACGGGCTTTACCTGTTCATGTTCGTCGCGCCGCTGGCCGGTTACCTGGCCTCGTCATTCACGCCTTACGCCATCAAGTTCTTCGGCATCGAGCTGGCCAAAGCCGGCTGGCCGGACGAGGGCCTGAACGGCGCCTTCAAGCTGCTGCATTTCGCCTTTGTCTGGGGCGGCGGCGGGCTGATCGCGTTGCATGTCGCCGGCGCGCTCAAGCATGTCTGGCAGCGTGACGGCACGCTGCAACGCATGTTGCCCGGTCGACTGTTCAAAAACTGAACAATTGCTCCATGTTGGAGCGGTGTGCGCAGCGGCGGGCGGTCGACCCGCAGAAAAGTGCAAAAACCGCAGCGTTTGTTGCAGCCGGCTTGGTCGTGGCAATCGGCCCTCAGCATGACCGAGGGCCGTAATGATCAGAAAATGACGAAGTCGGACGCGGTCAGTGTCGGCTGGCCGATCAGGGTTGCGAACTGGACGGCCGCGCCGGCACCGTTGCCGTCTGCATCGTAGTAAAGCTTGCCAGTCGTCGTGTTGTAGAGGATGTGATCGTTGGCATCGACGGCCACCCCATTGCCAGCAACAAAATTGGCATTGGACAAGCTGCCGGTTGCAGTCAGCTTGGTGAAGATGCTGTTTTCCAGCTGGATGACATCCTCAAGGTGGGCAAAATCGGTGATGGTGTCGACGTTGGTGCTGCCATTCAGGGCGGTATCAAACCGGAAGGTGTCATTGCCCGTACCGCCAGTCAGGACGTCATTGCCCAGTTTGCCCTGGATCAGGTCGTTCCCGTCATTGCCTTCCAGTTCGTTAATGCTGGCATTGCCGATCAGGGTGTTGGCATCATCGTTGCCTGTCAGGTTGAAGAGGCCTGTTCCGGTGAGTGTCAGATTCTCGAAGTTCACGAAGTTGGGGTGAGACGTCAGGTTCGAGAGATCGATATCGATTGCCGAGGTAGATGTGTTGGAGAAGCCAATCACAATGGTGTCGTCGCCTTCCCCCGCCTGTTCGGTGACATTGGCCAGTTCAGCACTCAGGTCGAGGATGTAGGTGTCGTTGCCCAATCCTCCGATAAAGGTATCTACGCCTGCCTTACCGTCGAGTGTGTTGTTGCCGTCGTTGCCGGTAAGAAGGTTGCCAAGTGCGTTCCCCGTGCCGTTGAGATCGCTGATGCCAGTCAGCGTCAGATTTTCAACGAAGTTGCCCAAAGTCCAGGTCACCGAGGCTTCAACGGTATCGACGCCGGTGGCGTCGATACTGCTGGTGCTTGCTGTCGTTTCGTAGACTTTGTCCCCCAGGTTGTCGACAACGTAGGTGTCGTTGCCGGCTCCGCCCAGCAGGATGTCGGCACCGTTGCCACCATCGAGTCGGTTATTGCCACTGTTGCCGGTGAGGGTGTTGATCAGCGCGTTGCCCGTGCCGTCGATGTGACTGACGCCGAGCAGAGTCAGGTTCTCGATGTTGTCGGAGAGGGTGTAGGTCACGCTGCTTTTCACCAGGTCAACTTCGGTTGTCAGCGTGGAGGTTTCGACAGCGACATCTGACGAGTTATCGACCAGATAAATGTCGTTGCCTTTGCCGCCGACAAGCCGGTCGGCGCCAACGCCGCCATCGAGGATATTGGCCAGATCGTTGCCGCTCAGGGTGTTGTCCAGCAAGTTGCCGGTCAGGTTATAGGCGACTGCGTTGATCAGCATTGCATGCTCAACATTCTCTGCGAGCCTGTAGGTGCCGCCGCTTGTGGCGATGGCTACCTTGACCAGGTCCGTCCCTTCGCTGCCGACTTCCGTGATGACGTCAAGGAGGTTGTCGACGATGTAGGTGTCGTTGCCGGCGCCACCGATGAGGGTGTCGATCCCGGTGCCACCATCAAGGGTGTCGTTGCCGCCATTGCCAATCAGGGTGTTGACTGCTGCGTTGCCGGTGAGGACGTTGTCCAGAGCATTGCCGGTGAGGTTGAAGGCAACCGTATTGGTCAGCGTGGCCTGCTCGAGGTTGTCGCCTAGGGTGTAGGTGCCGTTGGCGGTGGCGATGGCAATCATCACCGTGTCAACTTGAGGGCCGGTGAGGCCAAAATGGGTGTAGTCCTCATCGTAAATGTCATCAGCAAGAGAATCGATGATATAGGTGTCGTTGCCAGGCCCGCCGAGAAGGATGTCGCGACCGGCTCCGCCATCGAGCGTGTCGTTCCCGGCATAACCTTGGAGAACGTCGTCGCCGGCAAGACCCAAAATCACGTTGTCGGCATCATTGCCAAAGAGGGTGTTGCGAGCGGCATTGCCGGTGAGGTTGAGTTTACTGGTGCCGGTAGCTCCAGCGTCAATTTCTTCAATGAATTGCAGGGAGGCCGCGAGGGTCAAAGTGACGGCAGTGGTATTGGTGGAGATGCCTCGCAACTGAATTAAATCGCCGTAATCCGTGGTTGAGGTTTCGATGATTTTGTCCTGCAACATCCCGGCCGAGGTGAGGTCGACGATATAGGTGTCGCTGCCGGTTCCGCCAATGAGAGTGTCGGCACCGGCACCACCGTCAAGGGTGTTGATCCGATCATTGCCGGTCAGAATGTTGTCCAGTCCATTGCCGAGAAGGTCAATAGCAACATAGACATCGTTTTCAAGGCGCGCGTTTTCGAGATTGGCGCCGAGAGTGTAGTAACCGCCGAACATGGGGATGGCCACCTTGACCGTGTCAATGCCTCCGGAAGCCTCTTCGGTGATGATGTCGGCGAAGGTGTCTACGACATAGGTGTCGTTCCCGGCCCCCCCTCTCAGGGTGTCAGCGCCGGCGCCGCCGTCGAGGATATTGGCGGCGGCATTGCCGGTGATCGTATTGGCATCGGCGTTGCCGGTGCCGTTGATGGCGGCGCTGCCGGAGAGGGTCAGGTTCTCCAGGCCGGCGGCCAGTGTGTAGGTGCCGCTCGCCAGTTTTGCGATGACGGTGTCTGTCCCTGATGTTTCCGAGATCACATCGCCGGCGACATCGACGATGTAAGTGTCGTTACCGGCCCCGCCGATGAGGCGGTCGATCCCGGTGCCGCCATCGAGGGTGTCGTTGCCGTCGCCACCGTTCAGGATGTTGGCGACCGCATTGCCGGTGAGGACATTGTCCAGAGCATTGCCGGTGAGGTTGTAGGCAACCGTATTGGTCAGCGTGGCCTGCTCGAGGTTGTCACCCAGTGTGTAGGTGCCGTTGGCGGTGGCGATCGCGACCTTGACGAGATCAGTGCCGGCGTCGTTGCCTTCAGTGATGCTGTCACCGATGCTGTCGACGAGATAGGTGTCGTTGCCGGTGCCACCGATGAGGCTGTCGTTGCCGATGCCACCGTCGAGGGTGTCGTTGCCGGCACCACCGTAGAGCGTGTCATTGCCGGCCAGGCCGGCCAGGGCGTTGTCCGCATCGTTGCCGGTGAGGATGTTGGCGGCCGTGTTGCCGGTCAGGTTGAGTTTGCTGGTGCCGGTGGCGCTGGCGTCGAGGTTCTCCAGGGTGGCCGCGAGCGTCAGGGTGACGGCGGCTGCATTGCCTGATGTGCCGCGCAATTGCAGGGTATCCCCGGTGTCGGTGGTGGGGATTTCACTGACCGTGTCCTGCAGTGCCCCCGCCGCCGTCAGGTCGACGATGTAGGTGTCGTTGCCGGCACCACCGATCAGGGTGTCGATCCCGCCCGCTCCATCGAGGATGTTGGCACCGGTGTTGCCCGTGATCGTGTTGGCGAGTGTATTGCCGGCCCCGTTGATATCAGCGCTACCGGTCAGGGTGAGCTTCTCGACGTACTGCAACTGATTGCCGTTGGTGGTGTCGGCAAGGCTGTAGGTGATGCCTGACTGAACCGTGTCGATTTCGCCGGCAAGGCTGCTCGTTTCCTGCACGACATCGCCCGCAGTGTCGACGACATAGGAGTCCCCGCCGGCACCACCGATCAGGGTGTCAGCGCCGGCGCCGCCGTCGAGGATATTGGCGGCGGCATTGCCGCTGATCGTATTGGCATCGGCGTTGCCGGTGCCGTTGATGGCTGCGCTGCCAAAGAGGGTCAGGTTCTCGAGGCCCGCGGCCAGGGTGTAGGTGCCGCTCGCCAGTTTGGCGATGACGGTGTCTGTCCCTGATGTTTCCGAAATCACATCGCCGGCGACATCGACGATGTAGGTGTCGTCGCCGGTGCCGCCGACCAGGGTATCGATGCCGGTGCCACCATCGAGGGTGTCGTTGCCGTCATTGCCAATCAGGGTATTGACTGCCGCATTGCCGGTGAGGGTGTTGTCCAGAGCATTGCCGGTGAGGTTGTAGGCGACGGTGTTGGTCAGCGTGGCCTGCTCGATGTTGTCACCCAGAACATAGGTACCATTGGCCGTGGCAATGCCAACCTTGACGAGGTCTGTGCCGGCGTCGTTGCCTTCGGTGATGCTGTCAACGGTGCTGTCGACCAGATAGGTGTCATTGCCGGTGCCACCGATGAGGCTGTCGTTGCCGATGCCACCGTCGAGGGTGTCGTTGCCGGCGCCGCCGTAGAGCGTGTCATTTCCGGCCAGGCCGGCCAGGGCGTTGTCCGCATCGTTGCCGGTAAGGATGTTGGCGGCGGTGTTGCCGGTGAGGTTAAGTTTGCTGGTGCCGGTAGCGCTGGCGTCGAGGTTCTCCAGGGTGGCTGTGAGCGTCAGGGTGACAGCGGCGGCGTTGCCTGACGTGCCGCGCAATTGCAGTGTGTCGCCGGTGTCGGTGGTGGGGATTTCACTGACCGTGTCCTGCAGTGCCCCCGCCGCCGTCAGGTCGACGATGTAGGTGTCGTTGCCGGCACCACCGATCAGGGTGTCGATCCCGCCCGCTCCATCGAGGATGTTGGCACCGGTGTTGCCGGTGATCGTATTGGCCAGGGCGTTGCCGGTGCCGTTGATGTCTGAGCTACCGGTCAGGGTGAGCTTCTCGACGTACTGCAGCTGATTGCCGTTATTCATGTCGGCAAGGCTGTAGGTGATGCCTGACTGAATCGTATCGATTTCGCTGGCGAGGCTGCTGGTTTCCTGCACGACATCGCCCGCAACGTCGACGACATAGGTGTCTCCGCCGGCCCCTCCGATCAGGGTGTCAGCGCCGGCGCCGCCGTCGAGGATATTGGCGGCGGCATTGCCGGTGATCGTATTGGCATCGGCGTTGCCGGTGCCGTTGATGGCGGCGCTGCCGGAGAGGGTCAGGTTCTCCAGGCCGGCGGCCAGTGTGTAGGTGCCGCTCGCCAGTTTTGCGATGACGGTGTCTGTCCCTGATGTTTCCGAGATCACATCGCCGGCGACATCGACGATGTAAGTGTCGTTGCCTGCGCCGCCGATGAGGGTGTCGATACCGGCGCCACCATCGAGGGTGTCGTTGCCGTCGCCACCGTTCAGGGTGTTTACGGCGGCGTTGCCGGTGAGGACGTTGTCCAGGCTGTTGCCGGTGAGGTGGTAGGCAACCGCGTTGGTCAGGGTGGCATTCTCGAGGTTGTCGCCGAGGGTGTAGGTGCCATTGGCGGTGGCGATCGCGACCTTGACGAGATCGGTGCCGGCGTCGTTGCCTTCGCTGACGCTGTCACCGGTACTGTCGACGAGATAGGTGTCGTTGCCGGTGCCACCGATCAGGCTGTCGTTGCCGATGCCGCCATCGAGGCTGTCATTGCCGGCGCCACCGTCGAGCGTGTCATTGCCGGCCAGGCCGGCCAGGGCGTTGTCCGCGTCGTTGCCGGTGAGGGTGTTGGCGGCGGTGTTGCCGGTCAGGTTGAGCTTGCTGGCGCCGGTGGCGCTGGCGTCGAGGTTCTCCAGGGTGGCTGCGAGCGTCAGGGTGACGGCGGCTGCGTTGCTTGATGTGCCGCGCAATTGCAGGGTGTCGCCGGTGTCGGTGGCGGGGATTTCGCTGACCGTGTCCTGCAGGGCGCCCGTTGCCGTCAGGTCGACGATATAGGTGTCGTTGCCGGCGCCGCCGAGCAGGATGTCGATCCCGCCGGCGCCATCAAGGGTGTTGGCGCCGGTGTTGCCGGTGATCGTGTTGGCGAGGGTATTGCCGGTGCCGTTGATGTTTGAGCTACCGGTCAGGGTGAGCTTCTCGACGTACTGCAGCTGATTGCCGTTATTCGTGTCGGCGAGGCTGTAGGTGATGCTCGACTGAACCGTGTCGATTTCGCTGGCGAGGCTGCTGCTTTCCTGCACGACATCGCCCGCAGTGTCGACGACATAGGTGTCCCCACCGGCACCACCGATCAAGAGGTCAGCGCCGGCGCCGCCGTCGAGGATATTGGCGGCGGCATTGCCGGTGATCGTATTGGCATCGGCGTTACCCGTGCCGTTGATGGCCGCGCTGCCGAAGAGGGTCAGGTTCTCGAGGCCTGCGGCCAGGGTGTAGGTGCCGCTCGCCAGTTTGGCGATGACGGTGTCGGTGCCCGAGGTGTCGGAAATCACGTCGCCGGTGACATCGACGATGTAGGTGTCGTCTCCAGCGCCACCGATGAGGCTGTCGATCCCGGCGCCACCATCGAGGGTGTCGTTGCCGTCGCCGCCGTTCAGGGTGTTGACTGCCGCATTGCCGGTGAGGACGTTGTCTAGGCTGTTGCCGGTGAGGTGGTAGACAACCGCGTTGGTCAGGGTGGCATTCTCGAGGTTGTCGCCGAGGGTGTAGGTGCCATTGGCGGTGGCGATCGCGACCTTGACGAGATCCGTGCCGGCGTCGTTGCCTTCGCTGACGCTGTCACTGGCGCTGTCGACGAGATAGGTGTCGTTGCCGGTGCCGCCGATCAGGCTGTCGTTGCCGATGCCACCATCGAGGCTGTCGTTGCCGGCGCCGCCGTCGAGCGTGTCATTGCCGGCCAGACCGGCAAGGGCGTTGTCCGCATCGTTGCCGGAGAGGATGTTGGCGGCCGTGTTGCCGGTGAGGTTGAGCTTGCTATTGCCGGTGGCGCTGGCGTCTAGATTCTCCAGGGTGGCCGCGAGCGTCAGGGTGACGGTGGCTGCGTTGCCTGACGCGCCGCGCAATTGCAGGGTGTCGCCGGTGTCGGTGGTGGGGATTTCGCTGACCGTGTCCTGCAGGGCACCCGTTGCCGTCAGGTCGACGATATAGGTGTCGTTGCCGGCGCCGCCAATCAGAGTGTCGATCCCGCCCGCTCCATCGAGGGTGTTGGCGCCCGAGTTGCCGGTGATCGTGTTGGCAAGCGCATTGCCGGTGCCGTTGATATCGGCCGCGCCGGTCAGGGTGAGTTTCTCGACGTACTGCAGCTGATTGCCGTTATTCGTGTCGGCGAGGCTGTAGGTGATGCTCGACAGCACCGTGTCGATTTCGCTGGCGAGGCTGCTCGTCTCTTGCACGACATCGCCCGCAACGTCGACGACATAGGTGTCTCCGCCAGCACCCCCGATCAGGGTATCGGCGCCGGCGCCGCCGTCGAGGATGTTGGCGGCGGCATTGCCGGTGATCGTATTGGCATCGGCGTTGCCCGTGCCGTTGATGGCGGCGCTGCCGGAGAGGGTCAGTTTCTCCAGGCCGGCGGCCAGGGTGTAGGTGCCGCTCGCCAGTTTGGCGATGACGGTGTCGGTACCCGAGGTGTCGGAAATCACGTCGCCGGCGACATCGACGATGTAGGTGTCGTCTCCAGCGCCACCGATGAGGCTGTCGATACCGGCGCCACCATCGAGGGTGTCGTTGCCGTCGCCACCGTTCAGGATGTTGACTGCGGCATTGCCGGTGAGGACGTTGTCCAGAGCATTGCCGGTGAGGTTGTAGGCGACGGTGTTGGTCAGGGTGGCATTCTCGAGGTTGTCACCCAGGGTGTAGGTGCCGTTGGCGGTGGCGATCGCGACCTTGACGAGGTCGGTGCCTTCGCCTGGATTCTCGGTGACGGAATCGCCGGTGCTGTCGATTACGTAGGAGTCGTCACCGGTGCCGCCGCTCAGGCTGTCGTTGCCGGTGCCACCGTCGAGGCTGTCGTTGCCGGCTCCCCCCTCAAGCGTGTCATCTCCGCCATTGCCCTTGAGCGAATCGTTTCCGGTGTAACCGTTCAGGAGATCGTTATATGCCGATCCATTGAAGGTGTCGTCGTTCTGAAAGATGTAGGAAATCAGACCGTTGGCATTTCCGCTATTCACATAGTTGGCAACGGTGACGGCGCTATAACTGCCACCTTTAATGTCATAAATCTTCCTTCCGAACTCATAGTAGTCCGTTGAGCTTACTGTGCCGGCAACAATTTGATCGTAAGCATACGTGAACCCTGACCCGTAATAATTCTGGACATAGTCGCCGCTGCTGATCTGGATCTGATTGGACGTTGCAATGGTGACGTATCCATACCAGGTTTGAGCATTGCTCATGATGGTCGGGTAGTAGGCGGTCGCTATGGCCATTGCTTGGTTTTCCTGTTGTGAGCCTGTGGAGATAGTTCTCTATGATCTTTGAAAAATAAGCAAAATGAAATTAAGACAAAGGTCATAGCCTTATCTGGGACCTTGTTGTTTGCCCGTGTTTATCTAGCGCTAATGCAGCGCATACTGCCCGGTCGATAGTTCAAAACTGAATAATTGCTCCACCCTGGAGCCGCCAGTTCAGGGCCCCCAGGGCGCGCGTTTGCCCTTGGTCTCCAGGGCGCAGGTCTGTGGATTGGCGGCGAGCGGGACGAAATGGCGGCTGTTGCCGTCGAGGGCGTCGATCGAGCCACTGGCGATGTCATATACCCAGCCGTGCAGGTTGAGCCGGCCTTGCTCGAGCGCCAGCGCGACAGCCGGGTGGGTGCGGATGTTGGCGAGCTGGGCGATGACGTTCTCGCGCACCAAAGCATCCATGCGCGCCTGCGCCGTCGCGTGCTGGCGCGCATCGATCACGACTTTGGCCGAATCGGCGTAGCGCAGCCAGTGCGCCACCGCCGGCAGGTGGGCCAGGCACTGGCCGGTGGCGATGGCGCCTATCGCGCCGCAATCGGAGTGGCCGCAGATGACGATGTCGCTGACCTTGAGCACGGCCACCGCGTATTCCACCGAGGCCGAGACGCCGCCCGGCTCCGGCCCGTAGCTGGGCACGATGTTGCCGGCATTGCGGATCACGAAAAGATCGCCCGGGTCCTGCTGGGTGAGCAGTTCGGGCACGACCCGGCTGTCCGAGCAGGTGACGAACAGGGCGCTTGGACTCTGTGCCTTGGCCAGGCGCTGGAACAGTTCGCTGTGTTCGGGAAAGACGTTCTGCTGGAAGTTCAGAAAGCCGTCGATGATTTTTTGCATGCGCTCAGTTCCTGTGATGGTTGCGGTAGAAATGGACTGTTTCTGCCAGGCGGCCGGGTGGAAAGTTCGGCCAGGACTGCCGGCGGCACGGCCAGACCTCGTGCCTTCGCCGATTTGATGGCGCTGTGGTGCGCCGCACGGTGGGCAGCCAGACCGGCCCGGCTGTAACCCTGCTGCACGACGCCGGGCGGCAGGCAGCCTCCGCCGCGTTGTTCCGCCGCCGCCAGGATCAGCGGAATCGACAAGCCGGCGCCGCGCTGCCGGGCGGCGATCCACAAATACGAACCGTGATAGAAACCGACGATGCGCCCGTCCCGGAACAGCGCGCTGCTGTAGCCGGTTGTCGCCTGGCGGATCGTATGGCGACCCAGATCGGTCAGCGGCGCTTGCCAGGCCAGCCCGGCCAGTCGCGCAAGCAGGCTGGCGGCCTCGTCATCGCTGACGCGCATCAGCTCGGAGGGATGCCGGATGCCGGCGCCGGCAAAAGCGATGAAACTGCGCTGCCATGCCGCTCCTTGTGGCGCGGCCAAATCGTTCAAATGCAATGTTGTGCAACCATGAAGCAAAAAGAAGCCCGCACGCGGCGGGCTAAACTCACTCCGAAGGAGAGGAGGAGGAGACAAGGCCAGTCTACCGAGGCAGCAAGGGGCATGGGGCAATGCTTTTTGATGTTATGCTTAAGTCTGGCTAATGCATGGCAAGTTGCCGGACGGCAGCCTGGCGGCCATTGCTTCGGCGTGGCGGCGTATCACTCCCGGAAAAGAAGGCGCAAAAAAAGCGGCCGTAGCCGCTTTTTGCCGATCTGTTGAGGGCCAGATCAGAATTCGTCCTTGACGATGGGGAAGCCGAGCGCATCCCAATCCAGCATGCCGCCGCGGTAGTAGTAAATCTTGTCCACCGGGAAGCCGTCGCGCACCATGGCATTGATCGCGGTCGGGCTTTGCGGGCAGACCGGGCCGTTGCAGAAGGCGTAGACCTTCTTGGCTTTGCTGCAATCCCACTTGCCGCCGGCCTTGCTGCAGCCGAGCTCGTCCATGCGCCCGGAAACCAGAGTGTAGGGAATGTGGTACGAGTTGGGGATGGTGCCCTTGATGCGGTCGTCCGGCTCACGCATGTCGACGATCAGTGCATCCTTGTCGTTCATGGCATGCAACATTTCGATTTCGGTGACCGGATGCACGCCGGGCACCGGAATCAGCGGCTGCAGCCAGCCCTTGTTCTTGGCGCAAGGCGTCATGGTGCGGGTGATGACGAAGGGGCCGTTCTTGGTTTGCACGACGAACTGCTTGTCTTCGCCGATGATGCGCAGCAGCTCCTTTTCCTGCGCCATGACGCCGGTCGTGACAGCGAGAATCGCCGCGGCTGCGAGTAGTTTCTTGATCATTGGTTTACGCCTCCTGTTATAGGTATAAGTGCCGCCACATAAGCGGTCACGAATATTCTAAATTAACAATGTTGCAGGCAGCAAACCGGCGTGTGTTCGGGTGGGCTTTCCCTGGCGCCGGGCCTGACGGTATGCTTGTCTGCCTGCGCCTATCGGTCGACCATGAAATTTTCGCGAATTTTCCTGAACCGCCTGCAAAACCAGGTCGACACCGCTGACACGGTGGTCGTCATCGACGTACTGCGCTCGTTTACGACGGCAGCGGTAGCGCTGGCCAACGGGGCGACGGCGATCTATCCGGTCGAGGGGATTGCGGCGGCACAGGTGCTGGCCGGGCGCATTGCCGGTGCGCTGTCGGTTGGCGCGGTCGGCGGCGGCGATCCGGTGCCCGGCTTCGATTTCGGCAATTCCCCGTCGGCCTTGCTGCCGGTCGACCTGCGCGGCCAGCCGATGGTGATGAGTACGGCGGCCGGTGTGCGCGGCCTGCAGCGTTACCGCCAGGCGCGCCGGCTCTACGCGGCGAGCCTGGTCTGTGCGCGGGCGACGGCGGAGGCGATCCGCGCCGCCGGGGCCGATGAAGTCTGTTTCGTGATCACCGGCGAATGGGTGGATCGCGATGGTGACGAGGACATCGCCTGCGCCGACTACATCGAGGCCCTGTTGTGCGGTCAACCGGTGGAACCTGCGGTATTTGCCGAACGGGTGCGCACATCCGATTTCGGCCGCCGTTTCACGGCCGGTACCTGGCCCAACCTGCCGCTGGCCGATCTGGATCTCTGCGCCGAGGTCGATCGTTTCGACTTTGCCATGCCGGTGCTGCACGACGGCGAGCATCTGGTCATTCGCTGATCTTTCAGGCGCCCGGCAGTGGCTCGGGCGGCATGGCTTTGCCGGTGTCGCGCTCTTCCAGCAGACTTTCGATTTTGCGGACCGCAGCGGTCAGCGGTTCGAGATAGCGCGCGGCGGCATCGGCGACCGGCATCGCCTTTTTCAGGAAGACGACGTTGATGCTGGCCAGCACTTGCCCCTTGTGGCGGACCGGCATGGCGATCGCCGCAATCTTGCTCTGCTGGCCCCATTCGCCTTCGTTGGCGGCGTAGCCCTGGCGCCTGACCTTTTCCAGCAATTGCTCGATCAGCACGCGGTTGCGCGCGAAATTGGCTTGCTCGTCGTTGCCGGCGACCAGCAGATGCAGCACTTCGCGCCTTTCCTCTTCGCCGCAGAAGGCGAGGTAGGCGCGCCCGGCCGAGGTGAACAGCACCGGCATGCGCTGGCGGATCATCGCGCGGTGGAAGGAGAGCGGGCTGAAGCGGTGCGTTGTTTCACGCACCAGCATGTTGTCGCCGTCGAGCGTGCACAGGTCGGAAGGCCAGACCACTTTTTGCAGCAATTCGCCGAGCACCGGGTTGGCGATTTCGGAAATCCATTCGTCGTCGGTGAAGCCGTCGCTGAGCTGGCGGATTTTCTGGTTCAGGCGGTAGCTGTCGTCGGACGCGCTGCGCCGGACATAGCCTTCGGCCTGCAGGGTTTCGAGCAGGCGGCGCACGGTGGTGCGGTGCAGGCCGGTCTTGGCGCTCAGCTCGGCGATGCTGGCCCAGCCGTCGGCCGACAGGTTGATCGCATGCAGGATGGCGAGGCCGCGGCTCAAACCCTGGACATGGCGATAGCTTGCACCGCTCGATGGTCGCATTTTTGTTCCATTTTTAAATAAAAGTTATTGTAAAAACAATGTTGTGCATATTGTGCACAATCCGGAGATAAATTTTCTTCGGCGCTTGCGTCTCCCTAGAATGGCCTCACCAAATAAAACAACGAGGCGTGGAGATGAAATCGATGGATCGCGACATGGATACCGGCCAGGCGCCGGCGCAAGACCGCTAGTTCAGCCGGTCAAGCTTATTTCCCTACCCACAATCTGGCCGTAACGCCCGGGAAGGCAAGCCCTCCCGACGGGAGCGGCTTGCCTGAAGTCTGCAAGGAGCATGCATGAGCATCAAGTTGAAATGCCTGTCGCACACGCCGTTACGCGGCCTCAACGACCCCGGCGCCGATGTCGTCCGCGAGGTCGATGAGATTCTCGCCAAGGCGCGCGCCGAAGTCGAAGCCTTCGACCCGGAGTTGATCGTCGTCTTCGCGCCGGATCACTACAACGGCCTGTTCTACGATCTGATGCCGCCGTTTGTGATCGCCACGGCGGCCGACTCGGTCGGCGATTACCAGACCCAGCTCGGACCGCTATCGGTCGACAAGGATCTGGCCCTCGAAATGGCCAAGTTCATTCTCGACAGCGACATCGATATCGCCATCTCGCACCGCCTGCAGGTCGACCACGGCTGCACGCAGACGCTGGAAGAAATGACCGGCAGCCTGACGCGCTACCCGGTGATTCCCATCATCATCAATTCGGTGGCGCCACCGTTCGGCCCTTATCGCCGGGTGCGCAAGCTCGGCGAAGCGGTCGGCAAGTTCATCGCCAAGCTCGACAAGCGCGTGCTGATCCTTGGCACCGGCGGTCTGTCGCACGAACCGCCGGTACCGCTGCTCGCCGGTGCACCGGAGGAAATCGCCAATTTCCTGATCGCCGGGCGCAACCCGACGCCGGAATTCCGTGCCGCCCGCCAGGCCCGCACCATCGCCACCGGCAAGATCTTCGGCACGCCGGACTGCGAGCTGACGCCGCTCAACGCCGACTGGGACCAGGCCTTCATGCAGCTGCTCCAGGACGGTCGACTGGCTGAAATCGACGATTTCTCCATCGAGGAGATTTCCCGCGCCGCCGGTCGTTCGACCCACGAAATCCGCACCTGGGTCGCTGCCTTCGCAGCGCTCGCCGCTGCCGGCAGCTACACCGCCCGCCAGGATTACTACCGCTCGATCAACGAATGGATTGCCGGCTACGGCGTGCTCAGCGCCGAACAGGCCTGATCCGTCGCTCGCCACCACACCGATGCATCACACCTTTGGAGATGTAAACACATGAACATGACCGAAACCCTGATCCCGAGCGAAGCTGAAATCGTCCAGCGCGCCCACGACATGATTCCCATGCTGCGCGCCCAGGCCGCCGACTGCGAAAAGAACCGCATGGTTTCCAAGGAAGTCATCCAGGCCTTCAAGGACGCCGGTTTCTTCAGGATCCTCCAGCCCAAGCGCTGGGGCGGCTACGAAATGAACCCGAACGTGCTCAACAAGGTGCTCATGGAACTGGCGCGCGGTTGCCCGTCCAGCGCCTGGAACGTCATGGTGCTCGGCGTGCATCCGTTTGAAGTGGGCCTGCTGCCGGCCAGCGTCGGTGACGAACTGTGGGGCGAAGACAATACCAAGCTCGTTTCTTCTTCCTACGCGCCTTTCGGTACGGTTTCCAAGATCGAAGGCGGTTACAAGCTGAACGGCGAATGGCTGACTTCCAGCGGCTGCGACCACGCGGCCGGCGGCGCCTTCGTCGGCGGCCGCGTCGAGGAAAACGGCGAACTGGTCTTCCGTTCCTTCTGGGTTCAGCGCAGCGATTTCGAGATCGTCGATGACTGGTTCGTCGTCGGCCTGGCCGGCACCGGCTCCAAGAAGCTGATCATCAAGGATGTCTTCGTTCCCGACTACCGCAGCCACGCCATCGGCGCCTACGACGAGCACTCGCACGGCGGTGTCGAGAATCTCTACAAGATGCCCTTCTTCTACGTTTTCTACGCTGCCGTGTCGTCGGTCATCATCGGTATGGCGCGCGGCATGGTCGATCTCTACGTCGAGCACATGGTGCCGCGTCAGAACCTGAACCAGGCGGTCGGCGCCGCGGTGAACGATCCGTTCATCAAGAGCAAGCTGGGCGAGGCCTACGCCAAGATCATCGGTGCCGCGTCGCGCGTCATCCAGAACACCGAGGAAGCCTGGAGCTTTGCTTCCAAGGGCCAGATGGTGCCGCTCGACATCCGCATCCGTCACTTCGCCACGAACCAGTTCACTGGCGGCGAGTGCTTCGAAGCGGCGCACATGATCTTCAAGAAGACCTCGACCCGCGGCGTCTGGATGAACTGCCCGATGCAGCGCCAGATGCGCGACATCCTGGTTGGTGCCAATCACATCACGCAGAACCAGGACAACATCGGCGACCTGCTCGGTGGCTACCTGCTCGGCAATCCGCTGCCGCAACCCAATCCGTTCGGCGCCAAGCCGGCCGCGACCACCCAGTACCAGTGAGGCGGGCATGAGCCAGGACATCAACCAACTGCTCGACTGGACGCCGAACGCCCGGCTGGCTGCCTTGCCGCCGGTCACTTCGGAAGAGCACCGCTACGGCATGCGCCACTTTGCCGTCGGCGTCACCATCATCACCGCCCGCGACGGTGAGACGCGCGCCGGCCTGACCGCCACAGCGGTCTGCTCGGTGACCGCCGATCCGCCCCGGCTGGTCGTCTTCGTCAACAAGAACGTCGCCGCCAGCGACGTCATCCTGAACAGCGGCGCGCTCTGCGTCAATGTGCTGGCCGGCGACCAGGAAGAGGTCGCCAAGGTCTTCGCCGGCATGCTCAAGGAAGTCCATGGCGAGGCCCGCTTCGAGCACGGCCGCTGGCGTGAGCTGGCGACCGGCGCGCCGACGCTGGATGGCAGCCTGGCCAATTTCGACTGCCGCGTCATCAAGGTGTTCGACGAAAGCACGCACCACGCATTTCTCTGTGAAGTGCTCGCCACCTGCGAGCGCAACGACGGTGAAGCGCTGATCTACCTGAACGGCGCCTTCCGCCGCATTCCGCAATAACGATTTTCCTACCCCATCGAGGAGACATAACAATGAAACCGAACAAGATCCTGAGCCTGTGCATTGCCGCCCTGGCCGCCACCCCGGCCTTTGCCGACATCAATATCGGCGTCATCGCCTCGTTGACCGGTCCGGCCGCCGCCCTCGGCGCCGAAACGCGTAAGGCCGTGGCGCTCTTCCCGGCCAGCGTCGGCGGCGAGAAGGTCAATTACATCCTGCTCGACGACGGCACCGACCCGACCAATGCCGTCAAGAATGCGCGCAAGCTGATTTCCGAAGACAAGGTCGACGCCATTCTCGGCCCCAACCTGATCAGCACCGCCGTCGCCATCGCCGATGTCGCCAACGGCGAAAAGACGCCGATGGTTTCCGTCGCGCCGCTCGACGTCTCTGGCGACAAGCGTGGCTACATTTTCCGCAGCGAGCCGTCGGCCGACCTGATGGTCAATCGTATCGTCGCCGACATGCTGGAAAACGGTGCCAAGACAGTCGGCTTCATCGGCTTCTCCGATTCCTGGGGCGAACTGCTCCTCAAGGCGCTGACCAAGGCGAGCGAAGGCAAGCTGCAGATCGTCGCCAGCGAGCGTTACGGTCGCGCCGATCCGAGCGTCCAGGCGCAGGTGCTGAAAGTCCTCGCTGCCAAGCCCGATGTGGTCTTCGTCGGCGCTTCCGGCACGCCGGCCGCGATGCCGCAGATCACGCTGCGCGAACGCGGCTTCAAGGGCCGGATTTATCAGTCGCATGGCGTGACCAGCAAGGAATTCCTGCGCGTCGGCGGCAAGAATGTCGAAGGGGCGCTGATCCCGGTCGGTCCGGTGCTGGTGGCCGAACAACTGCCGGACAGCCATCCGGCCAAGAAGAACGCCGTTGCCTTCGTCAAGGAACTGGAAGCCAAGAACGGCCCGGATTCACGCTCGACCTTCGCCGGCGCCTCGTGGGATGCCTGGCTGCTCGCCCAGAACGGCATCAACGCAGCGCTCAAGGCCAAGACCAAGCCGGGCACGCCGGAATTCCGCGCCGCGCTGCGTGACGGTATCGAAAAGAGCAGCAAACTGGTCGGCACCAATGGCGTCTACAGCATGTCGGCCACCGATCACGCCGGTTACGACGCCGCGGCCATCGTCCTGATCAAGGTCGAGAACAATCACTGGAAACTGGTCAAGTAATGGGCGCCGATCAAATGCTCAGTACTGAAGCCGCTGCCGCCCTGCTCATGGCGGCAGCCCGCAGCGGCCAGCCCATCGCGCCGCTGCGCGAGCGCCTGGCGGCGACCAGCCAGGAAGCCGCCTACGCCGTCCAGGAGGTCAATACCCAAGCCTGGCTGGCGGAAGGCCGCCGCCTGGTCGGCCGCAAGATCGGCCTGACCTCGCTCGCCGTGCAGGCGCAGCTGGGTGTCGATCAGCCCGATTTCGGCATGCTGTTTGCCGACATGGCGGTCGGTGACGGCGAGCCGGTGGCCTTGTCGCGCCTGATCCAGCCCAAGGTCGAAGCCGAAATCGCCCTGGTCATTGGCCGCGACCTGACGCACGAACGCCATACCTACGCCGACCTGATCGGCGCCACCGAATACGCCGTGCCGGCCATCGAGATCGTCGATAGCCGCATCGAGAAGTGGAACATCCGCTTCGTCGATACGGTGGCCGACAACGCCTCGAGCGGCCTGTTCGTGCTGGGCGGTCAACCGCGCAAATTGAGCGATTTCGACATCACCGACTGCGCCATGGAAATGCGCCGCGGCGACGAAGTCGTCTCGCGCGGCAATGGTCGCGCCTGTCTGGGCAGCCCGCTCAATGCGGCGATCTGGCTGGCCGACGTGATGGTGCGCTGCGGTCGCCCGCTGCTTGCCGGCGACATCATCCTGACCGGTGCCCTCGGACCGATGGTTGCCGTTAGCGAGCCCAGCCGCTACGACGTGCGCATCGCCGGTCTCGGCACGGTCAGCGCGCTGTTCGCCTGAACTTCATTCCCCACGGAGAAACCCCATGAAAAAAATCAAATGCGCGTTGATCGGGCCCGGCAACATCGGCACCGATCTGCTCTACAAGCTGCAACGCAGCCCGGTGCTCGAGCCGGTCTGGATGGTCGGCATCGACCCGGAGTCGGAAGGCCTCAAGCGCGCCGCCGAGATGGGCCTGAAAGTCACCGCCGACGGTGTCGACGGCCTGCTGCCGCATGTGCTGGCCGATGAAGTGCAGATCGCCTTCGACGCCACTTCGGCCTACGTGCATGCCGAAAACACCCGCAAGCTGAACGCCCTCGGCGTGTTGATGATCGACCTGACGCCGGCCGCGATCGGTCCCTTCTGCGTGCCGCCGGTCAATCTCAAGGAACTGGTCGGGCAGGGCGCGATGAACGTGAACATGGTGACCTGCGGCGGGCAGGCGACCATTCCGATGGTCGCCGCGATTTCCCGCGTGCAGAAGGTCGGCTACGGCGAAATCGTCGCCACGATCAGCTCGAAGAGCGCCGGGCCGGGCACGCGCAAGAACATCGACGAATTCACCCGCACCACCTCGGGCGCCATCGAGAAGGTTGGCGGCGCCGAGCAGGGCAAGGCGATCATCATCATCAACCCGGCCGAGCCGCCGCTGATCATGCGCGACACCGTGCATTGCCTGACGGTCGACACCCCGGATCAGGCCAAAATCACCGAATCCATCCACGCCATGATCAAGGAAGTCCAGAAGTACGTGCCCGGCTATCGCCTGGTCAATGGTCCGGTCTTCGATGGCAAGCGCGTCTCGGTCTTTCTCGAGGTGCAGGGGCTGGGCGACTTCCTGCCGACCTATGCCGGCAATCTCGACATCATGACCGCCGCCGGTGCGCGCACCGCCGAAATGTTCGCCGAGGAAATCCTCGCCGGGCGCCTGGTCCTCGCGCCGACCGCGACGGCCGGCGTCGCCAAGACTGCCGGTTGCGGCGCGCACTGAGCGCCGCACGAACCCCAGGAGAAAAAGATGAATCTCAAAGGCAAGAAAGTAACCGTCCACGACATGACCCTGCGTGACGGCATGCACCCGAAGCGCCACCTGATGTCGCTCGAACAGATGATCGATATCGCCACCGGCCTCGACGAAGCCGGCGTGCCGCTGATCGAGGTGACCCATGGCGACGGCCTGGGCGGCTCGTCGGTCAACTACGGTTTTCCGGCCCATACCGACGCCGAATATCTCGGTGCGGTGATCCCGAAAATGAAGAATGCCAAGATCTCGGCGTTGCTGCTGCCCGGCATCGGCACCGTCGATCACCTGAAAATGGCGCACGATCTCGGCGTCCATACCATCCGCGTCGCGACGCACTGCACCGAGGCCGATGTCTCCGAGCAGCACATCAAGATGGCGCGCAAGCTGGACATGGACACCGTCGGTTTCCTGATGATGGCGCACATGGCCAGCCCGGAAAAGCTGGTCGAACAGGCCCGCCTGATGGAAGGCTACGGCGCCAACTGCATCTACGTTACCGATTCGGCCGGCTACATGCTGCCGGACGACGTCAAGGTCCGCCTGAGTGCGGTGCGCGCCGCGCTCAAGCCGGAAACCGAGCTTGGCTTCCACGGCCACCACAACATGGCGATGGGCGTCGCCAACTCGATCGCCGCCGTCGAAGCCGGCGCCAACCGCATCGATGCGGCGGCTGCCGGCCTCGGTGCCGGGGCGGGCAATACGCCGATGGAAGTGTTCATCGCCGTGTGCGACCGCATGGGCATCGACACCGGTGTCGACACCTTCAAGATCAGCGATGTCGCCGAAGACCGCGTCGTGCCGATCATGGATCACGTCATCCGCATCGACCGCGATTCGCTGACCCTGGGCTATGCCGGCGTCTATTCCTCCTTCCTGCTGTTTGCCAAGCGGGCCGAGCAGAAATACGGCATTTCAGCGCGCGAGATTCTCGTCGAACTGGGCCGGCGCGGCATGGTCGGCGGTCAGGAAGACATGATCGAGGACACCGCGATCACCCTGGCGCGCGAGCGCGGACTGACCGTCTGATGAGGCCGGGGCGGACGCCTTGAGGCCCGTCCCGGTTTTTGCCCTGTCCTGATCGTCGACCGCTGCGCTTTGTCATCGCACAAGCGCAGCGTTTGCACTGGAGTTCTTCCGCATGGATGTTCAAATCTTCGCATTGCTGGCGCAGGACGGTATCACCAACGGTGCCGTCTATGCCTTGCTGGCCCTGGCGCTGGTCCTGGTGTTTGCCGTCACCCGGATCATCTTCATTCCCCAGGGCGAATTCCTCGCCTGGGGCGCCCTGACCATGGCGCTGCTCGAAAGCGGCCGTTATCCGGGCACCGTCTGGCTGCTGCTCGGGGCCGGCGTACTGACCCTGGGCGCCGATATCCTGGCCAGCCGGCCCGGACGCCGCCAGCTCGGCGGCTCGCTGCTCTGGAATCTCGCCTATCCGCTCGCCCTGGCGGCGCTGCTCTGGGTGCTGCCGCTTGGCGAGCTGCCGCAACTGCTCAAGGTGGTGCTCACCCTGGCCATCGTCGTGCCGCTCGGGCCGATGCTCTATCGCGTCGCCTTCCAGCCGGTCGCCGAGGCGCCGGTGCTGGTCCTGCTGATCATCTCGGTCGCCCTGCATCTGCTGATGGTCGGGCTCGGGCTGCTCGTCTTCGGTCCGGAAGGTTCGCGCACGCTGCCGTTTAGCGAGGCGCAGGTCGAAGTCGGATCGCTGCTGGTCGGCGGCCATACCCTGGTCGTGCTGGCGGTGTCGCTGCTGCTGATCGTCGGTCTCTACCTGTATTTCGACCGCACGCTGGCCGGCAAGGCCCTGCGCGCCACCGCCATCAACCGCAACGGCGCCCGCCTGATGGGCATCTCGCCGGCTTTGGCCGGCCGTCGGACCTTCTTCTTTGCGGCCCTGATCGGCACGCTGTCCGGCCTGCTGGTGGCGCCGCTGACCACGATCTATTACGACAGCGGCTTCCTGATCGGTCTCAAGGGCTTCGTCGCGGCGATCATCGGCGGCCTAGCCAGCTATCCGCTCGCCGCGGCCGGCGCCATCGTGGTCGGTCTGCTCGAATCCTTCTCTTCCTTCTGGGCCAGCGCCTTCAAGGATGTGCTGGTATTCACGCTGATCATTCCGGTGCTGGTCTGGCTGTCCTGGAAGACCCACCATGTCGAGGAAGAGGAAACGGCGCAGGTGGTGACGACGGCGCGGCGCGACGGCTGGATCAGCCCGCGTTTCGTGCTGGCGGCATTTTTGCTCATTCTGGCCGGTGCACCGCTGGTTTTGCCCGAGTTCTACGTCACGCTGCTCAACTACGTCGGCCTCTCGGCCCTGGTCGCGCTCGGCCTGGTGCTGCTGACCGGCGTCGGCGGTCTGACCTCCTTCGGGCAGGCGGCCTTTGTCGGCCTCGGTGCCTACACCACGGCCTGGCTCAGCACCTCTGCGGAATTGCCGGCGTGGCTCGGCTTCGCCGGCGGTTCGCCCTGGGCGGCATTGCTCATCGGCCTGCTGCTGACGGCGACGGTGGCCCTGATCATCGGTTCGGTGACGCTCAAGCTGTCCGGGCATTACCTGCCGCTGGGCACCATGGCCTGGGGGATCAGCCTGTTCTTCCTGTTCGGCAACATGGAATTCCTCGGCGGCCACGCCGGCCTCTCCAACCTGCCGGCGATCAATGTCTTCGGCGTCGAGCTGCTCGACAACCGCGCTTACTACTATCTGGTCTGGGCTTTCGTGCTGGCGGCGCTGTTCACCACCAAGAACCTGCTCGATTCGCGCGAAGGCCGCGCCATCCGCGCTCTCAAGGGCGGCATGGTGATGGCCGAGGCGATGGGCGTCGATACCTCGCGGGCGCGCATGGTGATCTTCGTCATCGCCGCCCTGCACGCCTGCGCCGCCGGCTGGCTCTATGCCCACCTGCAGCGCTTCGTGAACCCGACGCCGTTCGGCCTGCACATCGGCATCGAGTACCTGTTCATGGCCGTCGTCGGCGGTGCCGGGCAGGTCTGGGGCGCGCTGGTCGGGGCCGGGGTGATCACCGTCCTCAAGCAGTGGTTGGGCGACATCCTGCCCAAGCTGTTCGGTTCGGCCGGCAATTACGAAACCATCGTCTTCGGCCTGTTCATGATCGTCCTGCTGCACCGGGCACGCGACGGCCTGTGGCCGCTGCTCGCTCGCCTGCTGCCGGTGCGCATTGACGCCAAGGTGGTCGATCAGAATGCCGAGGCCTTGCCGAAAAAGGCGCAGCCGCCGCACGGCGAGGTCATCCTCGAAGCCAAGGCGGTGACGCGCAAGTTCGGCGGTCTGGTGGCCAACAACAACATGAGCCTGCATGTCGAGGCCGGCGAGATCCTGGCGCTGATCGGCCCGAACGGCGCCGGCAAGAGCACGATGTTCAACCAGCTTTCCGGCGTCGATACGCCGACTTCCGGCGAAGTGCTGTTCCGCGGCCAGCCGGTGGCCGGCCACAGCTCGCGTGAAATCGCGGCGCTCGGCATGAGCCGCACCTTCCAGCATGTCCGCCTGCTGCCCAACATGAGCGTCCTCGAAAACGTCGCCATCGGGGCGCATCGGCGCGGCAGCAAGGGTGTATTGCCGGCGGCCTGGCGTCTCGATCGCGTTGAAGAGGCGCGCCTGCTGCGCGAAGCGGCGATCCAGGTCGAACGCGTCGGCCTGGGCGAGTTCATGCACGTCGAAGCCGGC
Organism: Quatrionicoccus australiensis; assembly: GCF_020510425.1. Classification (NCBI taxonomy): domain Bacteria; kingdom Pseudomonadati; phylum Pseudomonadota; class Betaproteobacteria; order Rhodocyclales; family Azonexaceae; genus Quatrionicoccus; species Quatrionicoccus australiensis. The sequence continues at coordinate 995,864 of NZ_JAHBAH010000001.1, read as the reverse complement.
AGCCTGGCACTCGGCCAGCAGCGCATTCTCGAAATCGCGCGGGCGCTGGCTTCCGATCCCTGCCTGCTGCTCCTCGACGAGCCGGCCGCCGGCCTGCGCCTCAAGGAAAAGCAGGCGCTCGCCGAACTGCTCAAGCGCCTCAAGTCGGAAGGCATGGCGGTGCTCATCGTCGAGCACGACATGGATTTCGTCATGAGCCTGGTCGACCGCGTCGTGGTCATGGAATTCGGCGAAAAGATCGCCGAAGGCCTGCCGGAAGAAATCCAGAAGGATCCGGCGGTGCTTGAAGCTTATCTAGGGGGCGTCTGAGATGGCCAACGTACTTGAAGTCAAAGACCTCTCGGTCGCCTACGGCAAGGTCGAGGCGGTCAGCAAGATCAGCCTGGAAGTGGGCGAGGGCAAGATCGTCACCGTGATCGGCCCGAATGGTGCCGGCAAGACGACGACGCTGTCGGCGATCATGGGCCTGCTGCCGTCTTCCGGCCAGGTGGCGTTCGACGGCAGCATCGAACAGGTGCCGGAAGTCGAGCGCATGGTCGTGCGCGGCATGAACCTGGTGCCGGAAAAGCGCGAGCTGTTCGGCACCATGAGCATCGAGGACAACCTGCTGCTCGGCGCCTTTCAGCGCGACCGGCACGGCCATCGCGATCACCGGCAGACGATGGAGGAGGTCTATGCGCTCTTCCCGCGCCTGAAGGAGCGCCGGCTGCAGCAGGCCGGCACGATGTCGGGCGGCGAGCGCCAGATGCTGGCGGTCGGCCGCGCGCTGATGGCCAAACCCAAGCTGCTCATGCTCGACGAACCCAGCCTTGGCCTGGCGCCGCTGATCGTGCGCGAGATCTTTCGCATCATCGCGGAACTGCGCCGGCGCGGCGTCTCCATCCTGCTCGTCGAGCAGAATGCGCGCGCCGCGCTGCAGGTCGCCGACTACGCCTACGTGCTGGAAAACGGTGCGGTCAAGATGCAGGGCGAGGCCGAAATGCTGCGCAACGATCCGCGCGTCATCGAAAGCTATCTCGGCCTGGCGAGCAAGCACCAGGAACTGCTGTCGACCTGACGGCGATTGGAGAACAGACATGGAAGCACTACACATCATCGGCGAGGAGCACCAGTCGCTGGCCGCCATCCTGCATGCCGTCCGTTTCATGCTCAAGGAAGTTGCCGCCGGCAAGCTGGCGTCCGACCTGCCGCTCTTCCAGGCCATGGTGCATTACCTCGACGCCTACGCCGAGAAGCGCCATCACCCGAAGGAAGACCTGCTCTTCCGCCGCCTGCCGCAGCGCACCGCCGAAGGTGCCGAGGCGCTGGTCAAGCTCGGCCAGCAGCATGCCGCCGCGCCGCAGCGCATGGCGGCGCTGGAACAGGCGCTCGCCGCCTACGTTGCCGATGCCGGCCGGTTCAATGAGTTTGCCGCTGCCTTCGAAACCTATGCCGAGTTCTACCGCGAGCACATGCTGCTCGAGGAAGAAGTTGTCCTGCCCCTGCTGCGCAGCCACCTGACGCCCGCCGACTGGACCGAACTGGATCAGGCCTTCCGCGCCGAAATGGCCGCCAAGTCGGGCAAGGATGGCAATGAAGAGAATTTTTCCGCGCTTTTCTCGCGCCTGGTCGATTGCGCTCCGGCGCCGATCGGCTTCGGCCCGCGCCCGTTCGGCAACTGACCCCACCCCATATCAAGAAAGGAACACCCATGAGCACAGCACCCCTGAGCGAAGCCGCCAGCAGCCGTTTTGCCCGCATCAAGGAAGGCGATCTCGACCTGCAACTGCACTACAACGACTGCGGCAGCGGCGCCGAGACGGTGGTCATGCTGCACGGCTCCGGCCCCGGCGCCAGCGGCTGGGCCAATTTCAACCGCAACGTCGAGCCGCTCGTTGCCGCCGGCTACCGGGTCATCCTGATGGATTGCCCGGGTTGGAGCAAGAGCGATCCCATCGTGTGCACCGGCTCGCGCTCCGACCTCAACGCCCGCGCACTCAAGGGCCTGCTCGATGAATTGAAGCTCGATCGTGTGCACGTCATCGGCAACTCGATGGGCGGCCACTCCGCCGTCGCCTTCGCGCTCGCCAACCCGGGCCGCGTCGGCAAGCTCGTCCTGATGGGTGGCGGCACTGGCGGCCCCAGCCAGTTCGTGCCGATGCCGACCGAAGGCATCAAGCTGATCCAGGCGCTCTACCGCGAGCCGAGCATCGAGAACCTCAAGAAGATGATGGCCGTCTTCGTCTTCGACAGCAGCAGCCTGACCGAAGAGCTCTACCAGGCCCGCCTCGACAACATGCTGGCGCGGCGCGATCACCTGGAAAACTTCGTCAAGAGCTTCGCCGCCAACCCCAAGCAATTCACCGACTACGGCCCGCGCCTCGGCGAAGTCACCGCCCCGACCCTGATCATCTGGGGGCGCGACGACCGCTTCGTTCCCATGGACATCGGCCTGCGCCTGCTCTGGGGCATGCCCAACGCCGAACTGCACATCTTCAACCGCTGCGGCCACTGGGCCCAGTGGGAACACGCCGCCAAGTTCAACCGCATGGTGCGCGAGTTTTTGCAGGATTGAGCGGCGCTTTCGTCTCTGCGGTACCTTTTGCCGCCCTTGGGCGGCATTTTTTTGGTTTTGTGCCGTTCTGGACGGTCGACCGGTTGGAAAGGCCGGTTTTTGGAAATTGGCCAGGAGGGTTTGGCTGGCTAGCTAGCAGCCATTTTTATCGGATCCGGTTGGGATGGGTGATGTCTGGTGTGTGCCCTGAACTGCCGCTGCCAGCAATCGAAAGAGGCCACTCAGAAGCTTAGGGGATTGATACCAGACTCAATACTTCGGGAGGAGCCGAAATGCTTTGAACGAGCCCATCTTCTCCCCAAATGACCAAATATTCATCCCAATTTGCTGTCCAATATTTCCATTCGGCCTGGGATAATGCCTTTGTGCTATCGGTCCGCGGATAGCCTAGAGAGATAACGACTTGCTCCCGAGTCATTCCTTTGCATACTTTGCCGGCGGCAATTGCCTCCTGGATTCTCGGCGGATAATTCTTGATCCTAGTTTTTGGATCATTATTTACCATGAGCTTTGCCAAATACTGCTCTTTGGTCTCTTGTTTTCGACCGTAGTCATGGCCAATTCGCATTTCTCGCGAATCTATGAGCACGCTGGCACGGTTAAATCCGAAACCTTTTAGCACGATTGGCGTTCCAGCCGGAATCATTGGCAACGTTGTTTCATTTGTATCACTGATCCAATCGTCTTTGTAGTGAAGGTTGCAACATGTAAATTGTGCTCCAGCCATGGCTTTTTGAGCGTCTCCGGCTATTTCAAGATCAATAATCTTTTCACCGACTTGAGTACCTGTGTTCCACTCCGTAAGCCATACCTCTCTCCTTAGCGGTTCAAGTACGCCTGCGACCCGATAGATCATGTCAGGCTTAAGTTCCACATCAATTTCACCGGATACCTTTGCGAACGATGAGGGTCGTAATAGATACTCAATTGGCGCTGCCGTTCCAAACTGACCCGTAAGCGTTAAACGATGCTTTCCGGCAGCCACATAACGCTCCACTGGCATCGGATACAAGTTTCGTCCTCGCCCAATATTCGCGCGAATGCTTCGCTTCATCGAGTTTTCTTCGATGGGCGTACCGTCTACAGCAGTTAAAACGAAGAAAGCGGCCCGCCCTCCATCTTCGCTGAGTGCCGAGTCCCAGATAAGAGCACTTGGGTAATCGGGTTTGACGACAATATGGGTTTGGCTACATCCGCCCAACAGGAAAATACTCATTAGCGAAAGTGCTGAGCGAAATTTCATGACTTCCATAACATGGTTAGCGGCGTTGCTGATTGGGGAGTAACTGAACTTCATTGCAAATAATACGGACACGATTGAATCAACTCAAAATTTTTGAATGACAATGAGATTATCCGATGCCGCTCTCCTTATCAATCAACAATAATATGAGCAGAGCCAATGCACGCTATGGTGAACTTTCGTAGGGGCCGCTCCTGGTCGACTCCTTCCACCGAAAGCAAATAACCCCCACCGGTAAACAGCCCAAGGGCCGCGCTTTTGGCGCGGCCCTTGTCTTTTTGCCTGGTTGGCTCGTCGCCAATCTGTCGGGGTTGCTGTTCTCCCCTGGTCAGGCCTTACTACACTTGCTCAGTGCAACGACAGCACCCACTGGATGGCCGCTTTCAGGTCTTCGTCGCTGATCTTGTCGGCGCCGTGCGGGGTCATCGGGATTTCGCCCCAGTTGCCGCTGCCGCCGTGGCGGACTTTGTCGAACAGTTTGCCGGGGGCGCTCTTGTCGCCGTGGTATTTGGCGGCGACGTCCTTGTAGGCCGGGCCGACGCGTTTGACGTCGACGGCGTGACAGGCGACGCAGCGGGCCTTTTTGACGATATTTTCGCCGTCGACCGCCTGGGCCGCGCTGGTGCCGGCGAGCAGGGTGCCGCTCAGAATGAGGGTGAATAGTTGTTTGTGCATGGATGTTTTCCGATGGTTAAACGACGCCGGTGGCCTGCAGTTCGGCCCATTCCGCATCGCTGAACAGGCGCGAGCGGGTGAGAAATGACTTGCCGGTGTTGCCTTCGAGCGAGAAGGTGCCGCCGTGGCCGGCGATGACGTCGATGATCAGTTGCGAGTGTTTCCAGTATTCGTACTGGGAGGCGCTGATGTAGAACGGCACGTCGCCGATGTGGCCGAGCTGGATGTCGTAGGGGCCGATGCTCAGGTCGGTTGGCAGGTAGCAGTTGGGCGAGCTGTTGTCGCAGCAGCCGCCGGACTGGTGAAACATCAGGGCCGGGCCGTATTGCTGTTTCAGGAGCTCGATCAGTTCGAGCGTTGCCGGGGTGGCGATGACGCGGTCGACCATGTGAATTTCCCGAAAACCGGTGTCTGAAAAAAAGGGGCGGTTGCCCGCCCCCGAAGTTTGCCCGCAACTGGGCTAGTGGAGGAGATGCAGCGTTGCGCGGTTAGAAGAAGCCCAGTTTCTGTTCGGCATAGCTGACCAGCAGGTTCTTCGTCTGTTGATAGTGGTCGAGCATGACCTTGTGGGTTTCGCGACCGATGCCCGATTCCTTGTAGCCGCCGAAGGCTGCGTGCGCCGGGTAGGCGTGGTAGCAGTTGGTCCACACGCGGCCGGCCTGGATGGCGCGACCCATGCGGTAGGCGACATTGCCGTTACGGCTCCAGACGCCGGCGCCAAGGCCATAGACGGTGTCGTTGGCGATGGCCAGGGCTTCGGCTTCGTCCTTGAAGGTGGTCACGGCCAGAACCGGCCCGAAGATTTCTTCCTGGAAGATGCGCATCTTGTTGTGGCCCTTGAACAGGGTCGGCTGGATGTAGTAACCGCCTTCGATGTCGCCGCCGAGGTGGGCGCGTTCGCCGCCAATCAGGCATTCGGCGCCTTCTTCCTTGCCGAGCTTGAGGTAGGACTGAATCTTTTCCATCTGGATCAGCGAAGCCTGGGCACCCATCATGGTGTCGGTGTCGAGCGGGCTGCCTTGCTTGATGGCGGCAACGCGCTTGAGGACGCGCTCGATGAACTTGTCGTAGATCGATTCCTGGATCAGGGCGCGGCTCGGGCAGGTACAGACTTCGCCCTGGTTGAAGGCGAACAGCACCATGCCTTCGATAGCCTTGTCGAGGAAGCCGTCATCCTTGTCCATGATGTCGGCGAAGAAGATGTTGGGCGACTTGCCACCCAGTTCCAGCGTCGCCGGGATCAGGTTGTTGGCAGCGGCCTGGGCGATGACGCGGCCGGTGACGGTGGAGCCGGTGAAGGCGATCTTGGCGATGCGCTTCGACGTGGCGAGCGGCATGCCGGCATCGCGACCGAAGCCGTTCACGATGTTGAGCACGCCCGGCGGCAGGATG